>NC_014836.1:767500-1067500 GCF_000177635.2 Desulfurispirillum indicum S5 | reverse complement strand
CCTGTTTTCACGCCCGTTCGCTACGCTCACTTAAGACGCTGAGAGCGCCAAGGAAATACAAATGAATGAATTTGGGCACCTATCTTCTCTGCGTTCTCTGCGGCTTTGCGAGAGAAAAATGCCTTTCGTGTATTCGGAAATCCTGAATAATTCCACAGATTTTGAATGATAGCTGCACCTCAGACACAAAGAATGGCAATGCCTCAGCCGGTCAGGCAAACTGACCGGCACACCAGCCCGACGACCACGCCCACTGCAGGTTATACCCTCCCAGCCAGCCCGTCACATCCAGCACCTCGCCCACAAAATACAGCCCCGGTACCGTCTTGCATTCCATGGTCTTGGATGAAATCCCGTCACAGTCAACACCACCACGGGTCACCTCCGCCGTGCGATACCCCTCCGTGCCATTGGGAGTTACCTGCCAGTGATGCAGCTGGCGGAAAACAAGCTCCACCTGCTTCCTGCTGAGCTGTGCCAGCTGCGTATCCAGCAGTTCCACTGGTAAGAGAGCCGCCACCATCCGCGCAGGCAACAGGCGCGTCAGCACTGTCTTCACCTGCTGTTTCGGCTGCTGCTCGCGCGCCTCGCCGATGACCTCATCAACAGAAGCACTCGGCAGCCAGTCAATCGTTACCGCCTGCCCCGGCTGCCAATAGTTGGAAATCTGCAGGATGGCCGGACCACTCAGACCGCGATGGGTAAAAAGGACATTCTCGCGGAAGGAAATACCCTCCACCTGCACTGTCGCCTCCACCGCAATGCCCGACAGCGGAGCCAGCCGCTGTTTGTCCTGGGGCTGCAGGGTCAGGGGAACCAGCCCCGCCGAAGGCCGCCTGACGGTCAGGCCGAACTGCTCCGCGATGCGGTATCCCAGAGGGCTGGCCCCAAGGGGAGGAATGGACAGCCCCCCCGTCGCCACCACCAGTGAGCGGCACCTGTAGCCACCACGGGAAGTGTGCAGGGAAAAGGCCCCGTCCTCAAGGCGCTCCACTGAATGAATTGTGGTTCCCAGCATGACCGTGGCAGAAGAGCGACGGCACTCCGCAAGGAGCATATCCACCACCTGTGCCGCACTCTCATCGCAGAAGTACTGCCCGTGCTCCCGCTCGTGCCACTTGATCCCGTATTCGCTGATCAGAGACAGGAAATCCCACTGGTTAAAGCGACTGAGGGCTGACTTGACGAAGTGGGGATTGTGGCTGAGATAGTGGCCCGCGCTCAGCTGCGCATTGGTGAAATTACAGCGCCCACCGCCGGAGACAAGCACCTTGCGGCCCGCCTGGGTATTATGATCCAGCACCACCACGCGACGGCCCCGCTTGCCCGCCTGGGCCGCGCACATCAGGCCCGAAGCTCCCGCGCCAAGAATCACCACATCGAAATTTTGCATTGCACGTCCTTAGGCGAATGTTTCAATAATGCACAAAGCAATGAGACAAGGACCACGCATGGCCACAGATAACAAGTAAAATATCACAATGATGCCCGTCAAGCGCTTGAAGTTTTCGCTGCTTCGCCATATATTGGCATGAATTTCGGAGCCAAAATAAACACTGAATGAGGTGTAAAATGGAATCCATCCTGGCAGATGCAACGGTGAGCGTAACGGAACTCAAGCGCAGCTATGCTGAAATCCTGCGAAAGGCTGAGGACTTCCCCGTAGCCATCCTGAATCATAATCGCCCGGAAGCCTACCTGCTGCCTGCGGCCTATTATGAACGGCTTTTGGAGCGTCTGGAAGATATCGAAGATGCTTTACTGATACGAGAGCGACAAGAGGGGCCGTTTATTGAGGTAAGCCTCGATGACCTATAAGCTGCGCTTTCACGAAAAAGCCCTTGCCGAATGGCGCGCACTGGACAACAGTATTCGCGAACCCCTCAAAAGAAAACTTGCCAGCCGACTGCAACAGCCCCATGTTCCTGCCGATGCCCTCAGCGGCATGCCCAACTGTTATAAAATCAAACTCAAACGCATTGGATATCGCCTGGTATATCAGGTCTGCAACGACACCGTAGTGGTATCTGTGATCGCGGTAGGCAAGCGCGACAAAAACCATGTTTATGGTAGCGCCAATACTCGGCTGGAAACGGACAAGCCGTGATGGGATGCTTGAAGATTGAGCATCTGACGGCACACTTGATCCCTGACAGCTTACAGAAACACCTCAAACCAGGCAGGCAATTGAAAAACCTTCAGGTGCAAGGCGCCCGCAAAGCTCGGAGTGAAGCGTACTCCCTGTACGTTGCTCCGCACGAGCTTCCAGCAGGCAACGCCGCAGATGGGGGTTTTTCAGCAGCCTGCTCTCACAAAGGACATCACAATGACCCAGAAAAACTCATGGGAGACCTTCTTCGATGCCCATGCTCCCCAGTATCACTCGAATATTTTCACGAAAGACACCCTGCGGGAAATTGACTTCCTGCTGGATGAGCTGAACCTTCCGGCAGGCAGCACCATACTGGATATTGGGTGCGGTACAGGACGGCACTCCAGAGAGCTGGCGAAGCGTGGTTACCGTGTCACCGGCCTGGATCTGTCGTCTGAAATGCTGGCGAATGCGGCAACAATGGCGAAAGACGCCGGGATGAGTGTTCAGTGGGTGCATGCCGATGCCACGAGCTTTTCCCTGCCAGAGCAGTTTGACGCTGCCATTTGCCTGTGCGAGGGTTCCCTGGGGCTTTTGAGCCAGACGGACGACCCCATTGCGCAGCCGCTGTCCATTCTGTGCAACATCTCCCGCAACCTGAAGCCAGGGGCGCGGATGGTGGCGACGGTCCTCAGTGCGGCCCGCATGCTGCGCTCCTATTCCGACGAGGATGTGGCGGCGGGGCGCTTTCATCCTCTATCCCTGGTGGAGTCCACGGAAATGTCACCACGGGAGGGGCTTCCAGCTGTTGTCGTGCGTGAGCGCGCTTTCGTAGGGACAGAGCTCCGACTGCTCTTTCAACTCGCGGGCTTGACGGTGGATCACATGTGGGGCGGAACAGCGGGAAACTGGGGAAGGCGGCCCCTGGAGCTTGACGAGTATGAAATTATGGTCGTGGCAACCAGGACAGGCGAACCCTCCTGTGCTGCAGACGCTTTCCTTCGCCCCGAAAAGAGGCACGATAGCCAGGCAAGCAATTGACTGCAGGTGGAACCACTCTCTACCGAACAAGCTGCAAATCTGCGGATACTCTCTGCTGTCGCTGATTTCCTGAGCCATGGCTTACCGTGGGGCCATCAAACAGGCTCTCTGGCTATGCCATTCCTAGCAGCAGTGCTCTTCCAGCCACTCCAGCATGGCGAGGGACTCCTCATCTTCCGCCTGCTCAAACAGTTCATAGAGCTGGTTGATGTTGGTGTGTATGAGAAAGAGGTCATCCGGTTTGGGGCCAGAACGCGGGGTGCGTTTCGCGAGGAAATAGGCCCAGAATGGAGAGGCTGCTAGCGGATCTGCAGCCAGTTTTTCGATGCGCTGCATAAGGATTCCGGCACGGCCATCACAGTCGATACCCTTGAAAGTCGCGTAGCGGTCAATCGTTGATTCTGTTTCAGCTTGATTCATGGGAGTCCTCCGGTTCGGTTGATTGCGTAGAGGTGATTTTGCAAGATTTACGCCAGACACGCCGATTACGCAAAGTCCTGAATAGACGCTGCTTTCGCCACGGCACCCAAGGACGCATGGGTCAATATTGGCACCACTGACACCCTGCATGTAAGAAAAGCTACAGTGCCGCACAAAAGACTCAACGTAACCATGCACAGTCCTACAGTTGAAGTTCTGCAGGAGCGCCAGTGTTCCGAGAGCGGCCCCAGATGACAAGCAGCAAAAACTCGAGCCATGGATGACAGCAAGTGCCTTCGGGAGGAATGCTGGCAAGAGTGCTGCTTCACCGTGAAAAGCTCCGACTCAACGAAAGACAAGCTGCTCAGGCAGTTCATTTCCTTGCCAATTGAAGCTTGTGGGGAACTGGTGTAGATTGAGCCAACTGACTTCCAGTCAGATGCAGAGAAATTCCCCCAACCGGATGAACCAATATTTCTGGCTCACTGCAAAAGTGGCGCAACATTACGGTACCGCTTCCAAGTAATACCTTACCATCTCACCATATTTACCATGAGCAAATGGCCTAAAAGCCTTAAACAGAGCTGTGGGTTCGATAAACAGAGGTGATTTAAGCTTTCGCAATACACCTGCCTGGGTTGGCTCATCGGCATTGTGCCATGCAGAAAGAAAGCACTCAGTTTGATCTATGGCAAGCATTTCTATTTCTTCACTGAGGAACTCATTAAACTCAGCATTTCCTCTCATCGTCTTTGCCAACCCGATAAATTCTGTTGTTTGACTAACGTCCAGGCAGGTGCGTGCACGGCTAGCTGCATCATGCAAGATCCTCCAGAATAACTTATAATCGTCCATGTATATCTGGTCAAAATTTTGCCCCAGATATTGAAGATTAGACGGCGTCTTGCCATCCACATACACGCAGCCATACAAACTAATCACAACGAATAAATAGAATAATAAATAATTCTTTTTCATTAGCGATTCACCACAATGTTGCCTGCTTCATTAGGTTGAAGAATATCCCACACTTGCTGGCAACAGTCAGGATGGGCAGTAAGGCAAATACAATCAAAATAAATATCGAAAATTATTTTATCATTGCCGCCACCCTCCAATTGTTACGTTAATCACTCCAGCACCATCACTCATCATATTATCTGAAATTGCATTTATCGCCTTGACGCTTTTTCCAACATGATTCGCTAAGCATTAACCACCTTAGATTAGCTTCTATGCGAAAATTATTAAAATCAATGGTCTCAACATCTGCCCCATAATAAAACCACAACTTACCATCAACGATCTCCTTTAACTCAAAGTAGTCTGCACCATCTGGATAAGCTGAATATATATTTTCTGATGCCATAAGCGTTATCAAAGTAAGATCGTCATAGCTACATATCAACTCAAATACCCCAGGTTTTCCATAAATTGGGCTCGACGAAAAAATCAAGGAGCCTCCATCTAACCATAAAAACCCTGTAACATCATCTGCAACATGCACCAATCCACCAACATGGTCTTCAATAAATAATTGGGAAAAACCCCCTTTCGGAGATATTTTTAACTGCACAACACATATTTCTCTCGGAGAGGCATAACGGCCTTCCTCCTGAAATACAAAGCTTGCCATAGAATACACAGGCACAATACATACAAACATGAGTATCGCAATTATCCGAAACAAAGAACGCATGCTTACCACCCAATTTCTATACTTATCAACGGATCATTAAGAGTACTGCCACAGGCTCCACTCTTACGCACGCGCTGGTTCAGGGCATTGTAGATGTAGGTGGTAATGCCTCTCGCATTATCAGATTTATATCCTCTTTCCAAGTTACCCAAGACAAAACCCCAGTATGATAAGGCGAATCTGGCCAACCTGTTGTTATTGAGGGAAATGATGAGGCTATTTCATTAAATTCTTTAAGAGATTCGATATGGTGAGAAGTATAGCCATACACCCTTATCTTTTCATCAGAGTAAACTTCTTTGGCTGGCACAAGACTTTTCATTACAAAAAAGCGTTTCCAGCTCAATCGGTATTCTGGTGGCATAATCCAAATCTCTAGAGACTCTTTAGCAAGTGCTTCACGATGCCAAACTTCATTTTTATCCTTCCAATGAAAAATGACATCAATATCTCCTTCCAGTAAAAGTAATATCCCCTTAGATCCATCATACTCCAAACCATCATAGTGCCCATAAGGAATAACACCAGTTATTTTTTTTATTAATCGCCAAGAATCCGGCATACTATCTTCTATTATTTTTGCATAATACTCCAGCTCATTATAATCACTAACCATAGCGATACTCACAATACAAAAACTGAATACTACAATAAGAATTGCAATTTTAACTTGATGAATTTTATTCTTATATTCTTCAAGGTATTGCCCCTAATCTGCCACCTGGTGCACCGGGATATATTAACTCGAAGTTTAATACAACAGCTTGAACGGCACTATGACAGTCATTGATAAAGGGAAACCAAAGTCCATTGTTCTGGTTTTGTCGCATAAATCTCATGATCTCTTCCTCTTTACCCACACTGCCTTCTCCTTCATTGCAGAAATCACCACCAGAGCGTCCCCTCTCATTAGAAATTTTTCCACTCCCAAAACTTCCCCGCATCCCTTCAGCCGTATTTGTCGTGGTGTCCCACATGTAGGCATGGTTGCCAAAAAAGGGAAATCCGTCTACTTTGCGATTGCAGATAAGTACCTGCAACCCCATCGGATCAACATAGTTCAAAGGATTCTGAAGAGCGTACCCATACGTATTCAACCCACCCGCCAACCCAATCGGGTCACTCTGGGTATATCTTCCAGTGGTGGCATCGTAGTAACGGTGCCAGTTGTACCATAGTCCGCTTTCCTGATCGTAGTACTGCCCTGGAAAGCCCAGATTCAGCCCGCCGATCTGGTCAATCTGCACCGTGCGGTCAAAGGCCTGGTTGTCTGCTTGCCAGACCACGGCTTTGCCGTTGTTGGTCACCACTTCGGGCCGGCCCAGGTGGTCGTTATGGATGAAGGAGAGTGTACTGCCCTTGATCAGGCCGATGGGCTGGCCGTGCAGCCAGATATACTGGGTGGTGAGTGCTGTGCCGTTGGCCGACGTCTCGCCCAGCAATGCGCCATTTGGCGAGTAAATGTAGTTGACACTGCCACCGGCTCCACTTTTGCGCACGCGCTGGTTCAGGGCATTGTAGGTGTAGGTGGTAGTGCCTTGTGGAGTGATGACACTCTGCTTGCGGTTGAAGTGACCATAAGCATATGTTAGGTTGCCACCTGCTCAACTTTGAGAAATGACACCACCAAGAACGTCGTACGTGAAACTTCTTGTATCATTTCCACTGATGCTTTTCAGGTGATTACTGGCCGCATCCACGTGACAGTTACTGCTGCCATTGTCACTACGAGAGTAAGTACGATTACCATTGGCATCATAATTCCAGTTTTCAAGACCATAGTAATTCCAGGCCTGAATAAGGCGTTGAAGGGTGTCGTATTCATAAGATACAGATCGCGAAAAATTCCTCCTGTCTGTAATGTCAAGGATGATGATTCTTATGAATTGCGTATCAGGGTGATTCACACGTATTGCTTGCGTGTAGGAATACACGCCGTCAGCTTGTCGACTCGAGTTAAGGCACAATTATCCTGATGTTTGCCGCACGAAAAACTATATTGATTTTGTATGCTTGACTCATCGAGTATTCCTCGTTTCGTTTACGGATATTGTCCTTTTTGACCACGGTAGAGTAGAGAGCAGGTTTCACCCTGCTCTCCCTCCTCAAACCGGACGTGCGGATTTCCCGCATCCGGCTTTCCTGCTGTCTTCACCTGAAAGCACACACAGATCATCTGCTTCGCCTACAGGTACAGCTGCTTCATCAGACCACTTAGGTCTAACGAGGCCGAATCGAGTTCACTTGCGTTGCGGCTCGCACCTTCGCAGTTACGGGGCTTCGTACAGAAGATTACTCCGATGCACGCCCGGCTGCTACATAGTCAAACAGACAAATACTATGGTAAGCTCCTTTCTGCTTACAAGATTGGCCAGACTTAGAGCTTGTCCATAAATAATTATTGACCATTATGATAGTTTGCTATAGAATGATTCAGTGAGAGATCATTCATGGCGGTGATTTATGTCTAAAGTGCAATCATGGGAAGTCTCAGATGCTTTCTGGCAAAGAGTTGAGCCTTTGCTGCCAATCCAGCAAAGAGATCCTGACAAGACCTACAAACGCAAGCCTGGTGGCGGACGGAAGCGACTTGACCCCAGAATGGCGTTTTCCGGCATTGTCTATGTGCTGCGCACCGGTTGCCAGTGGAAAGCCATACCCAAGGAGCAGTTTGGTTGCGCCAGTGCCGTGCACAAGTACTTCATTGAGTGGAGTAAGGCCGGTGTATTCGAAGCTATTTGGCGTCAAGGGCTGGCTGAGTATGACGAGATGGAGGGAATTGCCTGGGAGTGGCAAAGCATAGATGGCGGAATGTACAAAGCACCAATGGCTCTTGAAACCGTAGGGAAGAACCCGACGGATCGGGGAAAAAAACGGGAGCAAGCGTCATGTCCTGGTGGACGGTCGTGGCGTCCCGTTGTCCATCGTCGTAACCGGAGCGAACCGGCATGATGTGAGCCAGCTTGAAGCTGTTCTTGATGGCGTAGTCTTCGAGAAGCCTGCAGAGCAGGAGCAGCATCTTTGCGCAGATTGTGGCTACAAGGGAAAGCAGGCGCTCAGCAGCATTCTTCAGCGCGGATACATACCCCATGTAAAGCAGCGAAAAGAAGAGATCGAGGACAAGAAGCGTGACCCATCAAAGAAGGCGAGGCGCTGGATAGTGGAAGCATCTATTTCCTGGTTCAACCGTTTCAGGAAGATTCATGTGCGCTTTGAGAAGCTTGAGGTCACTCACTACGGGTTGACGTGTCTTGCGGCAGCCATAATCACATACAGGAAAATCGGCGTAATTTATGGATAAGTTCTTAGCCTGGCGCACCAAAAAGGACCCAAAAACGTGCCCCCCGAACGCCCGTTTATCCGGCTCGCCTGCTCGCCTGTTCTGGAGATCCGACAGCAGGCTGCTCAAAGAGCCCCATCTGCTGCGTTGCCGGGCATCGCTCGTCACTGCGACGTACAGGGAGTACGCCTCGCTCCTCGCTTTGCCCGCGCCTTGCACCTGAGAACTTTTTAATTGCCTGTGTGTTTTGAGGTATTGAAAGACACTTTCTTTAAAATTATCTTTTCAGAAAAGACAATCTCCTCTCGCAAAGCCGCTGAGAACGCAAAAAAGATGGGCAGCCAAATCAGTTAACCTTGTATTTTTCTCTGCGTCTTCGCGACTTGAGTGAGCGCAGCGAACGGGCGTGAGATCCTGCCTTTCCATTCGCGTTTATACGCGTCTATTCGCGGTAACTTCCGCGTCTTCCGTGATTTCCGTGGTTAAGCTCTTCCGGTTTCCCCTCCCCACAGTCTTTGCGTGAAATTTCCCCATTCGTGCATATTCGTGTTCATTCGCGGTGGAAACTGCTTTTCCCTTTGCCTTTCTTTGCGCCTTTGTGGGCTTTGTGTGAAAATCTCTTCGTTTTTGAGCAGTCGCTCGTTGCTGCTTTTCCTTGGCGACTTCGCGGCTTGGCGAGAAACCTGCCTTGACAGGCTGCTGAAAAGCCTCACCTGCGGCGTTGCTCACCAGTGCTCGTCGCTGCGACGTACAGGAAGTACGCCTCACTTCTCACCTTGCCTGCGCCTTGCACCTGAGAGCTTTTCAATTGCCTGCATAACGCTATGGACCCGCAGGGTTGACGCCACGAGGGCGGCAACCGCAAACCCAAAGCCACGGAGGGTGGTTGTTTGCGGTCCCCAGTTCCAGGCAAGCGGATGGCTGAAAAGGACAGCACTGGGGCCGCTTCCCAGCCACTTTTTGCGGGGAAAAAGTGGCAAAAGAAACTCATAAACAAGGTGAGGGCAATGTCAAGAGACGCAGTCTGTGCAGAGCCATTTTCACCATTACTGCATGGCATCAGGGTCGGCGCCAAAAAACTGCCGTTTCGGAGGTGCGAAAGTGACGTTATAAACGCAGGGTCTGGCTGGCTCGCCAGACCACAAACCCTACCACACAGACCTGCTCGCTGAGTTCAGCGGAGATGGTCTGATCCATGTACGCCTTGTTGTCGCTCATGATTCGCAGTGAGCCGTCGATCAGGCGTTGGACGCGTTTTACCACCAGCTCCCCGTGCAAACGCAGGATATAGATCCCATCGTTGCCGACTTTCTGAAAGCGCTGATCAACCAGGAGAATGTCACCGGCGTAGATGGTCGGTTCCATGCTGTCGCCGCAGACTTCCACCAGGATAAGTGCCTCCTTGTCAAGACCCATGGTCTGCAGCCAGTCCTGACAGAAGGTCAGATGTGACGCCTGCAGCTTGCTGGCATCACACTTTTCGGGAGACTGGGCGTGGACGACGCTGTATTTCGGCAGGCTGATATGTTGCTGACTGTTCTCTCCACTGAAGCCGGGTGATACGTCTTCGCCGTTCAGGAGCCAGTCCATGCTGGTATTGTACTTCCTGGCAATAGTGTATATCCACTCCAGGGGCATGCTGCCACGTTGTTTGGCACCTGAGACCGATGCCTGTCTGATGTCAAGGGCGCTGGCCAGTTCGGCCTGTGTCTTCCAGCCGGTCACCCTTTGTATCCGTTCCCAGACTTTACTGAATGAATCCATGTGTGCACCTGAGCTGTATTGGGTTGGGGTAGTAGCTGATGCCTGTGATGTTCTGCTGTTGCGTTGGCGAAACTGATTGACATTGCGGTTGACAGATATGGACGTTAGTGCTATCTGTACATTTAATAACTAAAAACATAATTCAGTGAGTAATAAATTAAGTCGGCGTGCGAAAAATTGCGTTTAATCTAAGCTTTACTTGTATGAATTCTAGCATTTCTGCCAATGAAAATCACAAGCTTTTTGCCACGCGAAGGCACTGGGGTTAGTGCGTTATAGTGCCAGTTTATGATGATTTCGTAGCTAATTGATGAGATATGGGAAAGTTTAACCGAAGGTTACTCGGAGAAATAATATCGTGCAGAAGCAGAAGAAGATGAATTGTCATGTACTGGTTGTGGACTGCGAGGAAGACAGCCGCCGTTTCATGGCCAAGATAATCGGCTCACTGGTGCAGGAAGTCTCCCAGGTCGCTGATGCCGAGGGATGTCTGCAGGCGGTGCGACAGCTGCAGCCTGATATTGTCGTTCTCAACGTTGGCGTTGGGCTTATTCGCAGTCTGATAAAAGTCATCGGGGAGAGTTCAGTTTCATGTCGTACGCTGGCGGTGGTCAGCTTCTGGGATGAGGCTGACGAGGTGGCTGGTGCCGATGGGGTGCTGGCGAAACCTATCATGAAAAAGGATCTGCTGGGCCTGCTGAAGCAGCTTCAGCCTGGGCAGTAGCTGCTGGATACCGGAATAAGCTGGTGGTGTCAGCGGTGTGCTGCCGCAATCACCTTGTTGCGCCCCTGGTTTTTGGCGCTGTACAGGGCCTGGTCGGCGCGGTCCACTATTTCCGTGGCATTGCTGAAGTGGGGGAAGGTGGCAATGCCGCAGCTGAAGGTGCACTGAAAGGACTGATCCCCGGCGTGGTGGGTTACCATGGCAAATTTTTCCCGCAGCTCTTCCATGACGCGCTGTCCGTCAGATTCCGTAGTGTCCGGAAAAATGATCACAAACTCCTCTCCCCCATATCTGCCTACCACATCGGTTTTCCGCAGGCGCTGCTGGAGGAAGTGGGAAAGGCTCTTGATGACGCGATCGCCAACCGGGTGTCCATGGGCGTCGTTTACCCGCTTGAAGTGATCGATATCCAGCATGGCAAAGCACAGTGGTGTGTTGGCGCGTTTGGCCCGCTCCAGCAGGATATCCAGCTGACGTTTGCTTTCCGTGTGGTTGAGCAGCCCTGTGAGTCCGTCGCGCACCATGAGGGAGTGCAGCTGGCGTGAACGCTGCACCCGGCTGGAAACGGCCTGCACCAGATGTGCCGGTTCTATGGGTTTGGTGAGAAAGTCGTCGCCGCCTGTGCTCAGGGCGCTCAGTTGGCGTTCAAAGTCTGTTTCCGCTGACAGGAAGACGATGGGGGTGCTGAAAAAGGCTTCGTGCTGGCGGATGACTTTCGCGAGGTCGTCTCCATCGCACTGGGGCATGTACATGTCCAGCAGGATGAGCTCAGGATGGAAGTCGAGCATGACGTTGAGCATGTCCATGGGGTCATTTACTGTGCGCACGTCCATGCCGGCCTGTTCCAGGGTCAGTGTAAAGAGTTGGGACATGGTGAGGGAGTCGTCCACGACCATGACCCGGTAGGGCTCTTTACTGGGGCAGGTGTCGGTTTTGTTGATCAGGGCGATCACCTGAGTGGCTTCGAAAGGTTTCACCAGAAACGCTTCACCTCCGGCGCGGACACATGCCAGTCGAAGTTTCATGTCATCCAGGTCAGAGCTGATCAGAATGCGTGGGCGCTCGGCAAGGCGACTGGCAGCTTCACTGGCCACCGCAATTCCATTGCCTTTACTCAGTTGGGCGCTGATGACCAGGATGCCGGGCAGGGTCTCGTTCAGGTCGGCCAAGAAGGCAGTGGTGCTGGTGTAGGTGTGTGCCTGCAGGTCGAAGTAACCCATCTGGGTGGCCAGGTTCGTGGCGAATTCCCGGTCGCTGTCGACGATGGCGACCGTCCGGTTAATTGGCTGCGGTTCGGTCTGCTGGGTCATGGTAATACGACTGAAGAGACCTTGGCGCCGATCCGGACGGGAAGCGTGGTGGGCGATAGTGTGCATCATCTGGCTGATTTGAGTGGCAAGGGCTTCTTGCTGGGTTCCCTGGGAGCGTTGCGTTTCTTCGAGGAGCTCTTCCAGTACGCGGGCGCTTTTGCTGAGTGCGGAAAACCCGAAGGTTTTGGCGGAGCCGGCCAGTCCGTGGCATATGGTGCTGATGGTGCTGGTGTGCTCTTCTGACCAGCCCTGTTCGCAGATATTGTTCCAGGCAATCTGGATGCGACTGATTTTTCCTGGCAGCTGGTTAGTGTAGTCGCTGTGCAACTCCTGGATGCGCGATTCGAGGCTGTTGGGTGCCGATTTCACAAGTAGCCTTCCTGTGTTGGTGCGTTGGCGGTGGTGCTGTCCCTGGGATTTTACGGGGAAAATGTATCAATTTTCTGATTTATTGGCAATATAGCACATTCTCTCTGGATTCCCTTGCAGATTTTTTCCATGGCGCAGTGGTTGCAGGTTGTGAGAGCCTATGGGTTCGTGTATAGTTCACAGGGAAAGTGTCAGTGGGACTTTAACAGGCTGCTGAAAAACCCTCATCTGCGGCGTTGCTCGCAGTCGCGCGTCACTGCAACGTACGGGGAGTACGCTTCTTCCTCGCTCCGCGAGCGCCTTGCACCTGAGCATTTTTCAATTGCCTGCGTATTTTGAGGTACTTCAGCAAGCTGTTAAGACGCGAACTGGCGTGAACAGCTTGCAGCTGGTCCTTGGCGCGGCAGTATGCCCATCTGACGCAGGCGGAAGATCAGGCCGCATTGTCTCCAGTACTGAAAGCGGTCGTGAACGGTGCTGGAGGCGCCGAACTCCTTGGGAAGAGATTTCCAGGCACAGCCTGTAGAGCAGATATAGAGTATGGCATTGAATGCCTGACGGTCATCCATGCGAGGTCGTCCAGGCTTTTTTTTACCGGTATGTGGCGGTATCAGTGGTCGGACACGTTCCCACAGGTCGTCAGACACAGGAACCAGAGAGGGGCGAGGGGTATTCTTCATGAAGCTCTCGTATCTCCTTTCCAGTTAAGTTCATCCTTGAATTGCTTTTCGGTTGAATTGTCGCGAACTTGAGCTGCGCTCACATACCCTTGACCGGGAAACTCCGGGATAGCTCCCGTTACAGACGATCTTTCGTCGCAAAATTTATGGTAAAGGTACGCAATGTCACAGCCAAAAAACGAGAAAAGCCCAAGAAGAGGCTCAAAATCACGTCCCCAGCGCCAGCCCCAGGGCAACTCCTCCGGGCAGCCCGGTGCCACGAAATTCGATGGCATCAAAATCACTCCCCTTGGTGGTCTGCGCGAAATAGGGATGAATGTTACCTGTTATGAGACCAGCAAGCACATGATCATTGTCGACTGTGGTCTGATGTTTCCGGAGGAGACCCAGCTGGGTGTCGATGTGGTCATCCCAGACTTCACCTACATTGTCGCCAATGCCAGCAAGGTTCAGGGTCTGTTTATCACCCATGGCCATGAAGATCACATCGGTGCAATCCCCTTCCTGGTTCGGCAGGTGCCGAAGCTGAAGATTTTCGCCACCCGGCTTGTGGCGGGGATGATCCGCCACCGCCTCAAGGAGCGCAATCTGGAAAACGCCGTTACCATTATCGAGGTTGCGGCCAAGGATCGGGTGAATGTCAATGACTTCAGCGTGGAGTTTATTGCCGTGAATCACAGTATCGCTGATGCCTGCGCGCTGGCCATCGACACCCCCCATGGAGTCATCATCCATACTGGTGATTTCAAGATTGACTACACGCCAGTGGATGGACGCGTGATTGATCTGCCCTCTTTTGCCCGCTATGGGGAGAATGGCGTGCTGGCCCTGCTGTCCGACTCCACCAATACGGAATCCGTTGGCATGTCGGCCACGGAAGGGGTGGTGCGGCAGGCGCTTGACGAAGAGATAGAAGGCTGCAAGGGCAAGGTGATCGTGTCTGCTTTCAGCTCCAACATTCATCGTATTCAGACGCTCATGGATATTGCCAAGAAGTTTGGCCGTAAGATCGCTTTCGATGGCCGCAGTATCCTCAATAACACCAGGATTGCCCGCGAGACCGGCTATATGCACTTCGAGGACGAGGATATCATTCCCATCAAGGACACCAAGGGCATAGCGCCTCAGAAGCTCATGATCATCACGACCGGCTCCCAGGGGGAAAGCCTGGCGGCACTGCCGCGCATGGCCAATGATGGACACGCCCATGTGAAAATCAAGCCCGGAGATACGATTATCTTCTCCTCCAAGACGATTCCCGGCAACGAGCGCAGTGTCTCGAAACTGGTGAATCAGCTCTTCCTGAAGGGAGCGCGGGTTGTCTACAATAACCGTCGAGTGCACGCTTCCGGTCACGCCTATCAGGAAGAGCAGAAGACCATGATCAATCTGGTGCGTCCCAAGTACTTCATTCCTATCCACGGTGAGTACCGCCACCTCTATCTCCACAGCGAGCTGGCCAAGTCCATGAATATTCCAGACCAGAATATCTTCATCCTGAAGAACGGGCAGCCTCTGTTGCTGAACGAAAAAGAGGGGAAGGTTCTTCCGGAAGAAGTCAACGGGCGGGTATTTATCGATGGTTCAAGCATGGAGGGAGTCGAGGAACCGGTGCTGATGGATCGTCGCAGCCTCGGCAGCCAGGGTATCGCGGTGGTTCACATGGCCATCTCCCAGAAGGATGGGGAGCTTGTTTCCGGTCCAAATCTGGTGACCAGTGGTTTTGAACTTTCCGCCCAGACCCGCAAGGAAATCGAAGATGAGATCAAGGAGATATTCTCCAGTACGTACGAGGAAGGTAAGACTCAGCGCCTGCTGCGCATTGACGCGCGACGCATTATCCGTAAATCCATGAAGAAAAAAGCAGACCGCGAACCCTTGGTTCTGCCGGTTATAACGGAGATATAGGCTGCCGGTTTCCGGCAGCACTTTTCTTACTCTCGGTGTAGTGGAGACACAAGCGCGATGAAAGCCTGGATCAGCATCATACTCTTTCTGACCGGAATCTACATCTCTGTCAGCCTCGTTTCCTACCATAGTTACGACCCGACCTTCTCCAAGGCCTTTTATCCTTACGTGGCTGCCGAGATTCAGAATAAGGGTGGACTGATTGGGGCGAATCTGGCGGATCTGCTGATTCAGTTTCTGGGCGTGAGCAGCTGGCTTCTTCCTTTTTTTATTGGCCTTGTGCTCTACCGACTGCTGGCTCGAGCTCCTGTCGAACAGTCAGGCCAGAGGCCAAAGCGCAAAATCGGGCGTAAGATTCTGGCTGTTCCGCTGCTCTTTGTTTCCCAGGGAGCTTTCATTGGCAGTATCTTCGTGATCGACCCCATGTACCCAGCTGAAACCCCCGCTGGCGGAATGCTGGCAGAGGTGAGCGCGTACTACTCGCATCTGTATCTGGGGCAGGCTGGCACGGTGATACTCCATGCCTTTCTCTTCGTGGCAAGCTTCTCGGTTCTGGCTGACATCTCCATCTCCCGCACTGCTTCTGCGCTGAAGAGCGTCTTGCGGCATTTGAATACAGGTTTTTACCGTCTTGTGCGCGAACGTGGCATTCGAGGGAAGCATGAGGGCGAGCAGGCGCGCATACGCCAGCAGTCCATGGAGGAGCTGGCGCTGAGCATTGGCCGTCAGCGCGAAATCAATTCACTGGCCTGTGGCGAGGAGGGCGCAGCCCTGTCGCAGCCGGCGCAGAAAGAGAACCCATAGTCACATATGAATTGTTTTCAGTCCTCCGTGGTTGTGGCAGCGGAGTGAATCTATTTCGCACAAACGAGGATGATTGGGATTGACAGCCTCTGGTGAATACACTATCTTCCAAAATGTATCTGTTGATAGACATGCAACAAGGGGAGGCTTTCGGACTATGGTTACGCCTAATATGCTGAAAAAATATACAGATAAGCTTGGCGTGCTCTACGCCGAAGACAACTCTACCGTGTTGAAGATGACCCGGGATTTTCTGGCGAAGTTTTTCAATCAGGTTGAGGTTGCGCGCAATGGCCAGGAGGCGTTGGATAAGTACAATCCCCAGAAACACGACATTGTGATTATGGATATCAATATGCCAGCTATGAACGGTATCGAGCTGACGCGGCGGATTCTGGAAATCAACCCCGATCAGGCAATATTCATCACCTCTGCCCACAACGACTCTGATTATCTTTTTAACCTCATTGCCCTTGGGGTAACCAGTTACATGATGAAGCCTCTGAACAACGAGGTGCTGACCCTGAACCTCTTCAAGGCGGCGAAGAAAATCAGCCGCGATCGTGAAGTCAGGGAAGTGTTGAATTTCATCGAGCACAATGGTGAGATCGAGAAAAACATGCAGGTTATTGGCGATGTGGTCAACTCCCTCAAAGATATTGCCACCTGGAAGCAGCCGACTCCCCAGAGTATCGGGGCGCCACTGCGCAACTCTGTCAACTCGCTGGAGCAGGTGAAATCCAAGCTGTCCCAGCTGCGCTCCATAGTCGCCCTGGGTCGATGAAGTACCGCCTGTGTCTGATCGACATCAGCCACGTGCACAATGTTGCCGGCAGGGCGATGCGCCTTGCCGGAAATTCTCTCGCCCTGGCGCTCTTCTTTTGTGCCACTCTGGTTCCTCTGAGTCTGCAGGCATCTGAGCCGCAGCCTGTGCATGCCATAGCCATGCACGGTGAGCCACGTTATGGTGCAGACTTCAGGCATTTTTCCTACGTGAATCCCGACGCCCCGAAAGGTGGCCGGATATCCCTGCACAGTGTCGGCACTTTCGACAGTCTGAATCCCTTTGTTGAGAGAGGGGTTGCGGACTCCCGGATAACGCTGGTCTATGACTCGCTCCTGGAGCGCTCAGCCGATGAGCCTTTCACGGAGTATGGGTTACTGGCCACGAAAATCATTCTGCCCGACGATCGTTCATGGGTAGAATTCATCCTGCACCCTGACGCTCGATTCCACGATGGTAAACCGGTCACGGCCCATGATGTCGTCTTTACCTTTGAAATACTGCGCACTCAAGGCTCCCCGTTTTATCAGGCCTACTATGGAGATATTGACTCGGTGACGGCGGTGGAAACCAGACGGGTGCGTTTTGAATTCTCTTCTGCCGGCAATATGGAACTCCCGCTGATCGTCGGCCAGGCAGCGATTCTGCCGAAACACTTCTGGGAAGACAAGGATTTCAGCCGATCTTCCACGGTAATTCCGCTGGGCTCCGGTCCCTATCGCGTGGCCCGCGTTGATGCCGGGCGTTCCATAACCTATGAGCGGGTGGAAGACTATTGGGCACGCAATCATCCCATCAAACGAGGCCGTCATAATTTCGATGCCATAACCGTGGATTATTATCGCGATGGTAATGTGGCCCTGGAAGCATTTAAGTCGGGAGCCTATGATTTCCGCCTTGAAAACAACGCTAAGGACTGGGCCGTCAGCTACAGTATTCCCGCTGTAAGGCAGGGGATGATTCAGCGCGAGAACCTGCCACACCGAAACCCCACGGGCATGCAGGGATTTGCCTTGAACACTCGTCGACCAATGTTTACTGACCCCCGGGTGCGTCAGGCTCTCGCCTATCTCTTTGATTTCGAATGGACAAACCGGAACCTTTTTTATAACGCGTATGCTCGCTCCCACAGCTATTTTTCCAATTCCGAAATGGCTGCTGTCGACTTGCCCGGTGCGGCAGAACTGCGGCTGCTTGAACCGTGGCGCGAGCAGTTACCCGATGAAGTGTTTACCCAGGTTTACCGCGCTCCCGAAACCGATGGGTCTGGAGCCATCCGCGATAATATGCGCATTGCGTCCTCGCTGTTGCGGCAGGCAGGCTGGGAGATTCAGGGGGGGCGCCTGACACACCGTTCCAGCGGTAGCACCATGGATATCGAGTTTCTGATTTTTGACACAATCTGGGAGCGGATTATTCAGCCATATCGGCGTAATCTTGAACGAATGGGCATCGAAAGCAGTATTCGCGTTGTCGATGTCACTCAGTATGTCAATCGGGTGCGCTCCTTCGACTTCGATGTGGTGGTCGCGGTTTTTCCTCAGTCGACCTCGCCGGGGAACGAACAGCGGGATTTCTGGCATTCAGCCTTTGCGGATCAGGAGGGGAGCCGTAATCTCATTGGTATCAAGGACCCGGTGGTCGATGCGCTGGTGGAAAACATTATCGCGGCATCGGATCGCGAAGAACTTGTTGTCAGCGCTCGCGCCCTCGATCGCGTGCTGCAGTGGGGTCACTATGTCGTCCCGCACTGGCATATTACCAGCTATCGGGTTGCCTACTGGGATCTGTTTGCGAAACCTTCCGAAAATCCTCCCTACGACCTGGCTTTTGATACCTGGTGGGTAGATCCGGAGAAGTCTGCCACCATCACGCGCCAGAGGGGAAGCCGTCAACGTTGACATGGTTCACTATATTCTGCGGCGTCTGCTGCTGATCATCCCGACCCTTTTCGGCATAATGCTGTTGAATTTCATTATAGTTCAGTCTGCACCTGGTGGGCCGGTTGAGCGGGCCATGGCTCAGCTGCACGGTTTCGAAACAGGTATTGGCATGGGGCGGGGCGATGCCGGTGGCTCGGAGGTTTTTCGCGCCGATTCCACGGCGTACCGTGGTGCTCAGGGGATAGATCCCGACCTTCTTCGGCGCATAGAGCGGCAATATGGATTTGACCGTCCAGCCCATGAGCGATTTTGGATCATGATCCGCAGTTACCTGGTCTTTGACTTCGGCGAAAGTTTTTATCGCGAAAAGAGTGTTATGGGGCTGATTATTGAAAAGATGCCGGTTTCCATAACTCTTGGTCTGTGGACAACGTTGCTTGCCTATGCCATTTCCGTCCCCCTGGGTATCGCCAAAGCGCTGCGACACGGCAGTCGTTTTGATGTGTGGAGCAGTACAGTCGTTGTCGTCGGTTACGCAATCCCGAATTTTCTCTTTGCCATAATCCTGATAGTGCTTTTTGCCGGAGGCAGTTACTTCGCCTGGTTTCCCCTGCGGGGGCTGACATCACCACATTTCCATGACCTCTCTTTGGCGGGGAAGGTGGGCGATTACCTGTGGCATATCACGCTGCCGGTACTGGCTTCTGTCGTGAGCAGCTTTGCCACTATGACGATGCTTACCAAGAATTCATTTCTGGATGAGATCAACAAGCAATATGTGATGACGGCACGTGCCAAGGGATTGACGGAAAGAGGTGTTCTCTATGGACATGTCTTTCGTAATGCCATGCTCATCATCATTGCCGGTGTTCCGGCAGCTCTTCTGGGTATTTTCTTGACGGGGTCGCTGCTGATCGAGATTATCTTTTCGCTGGATGGGTTGGGGCTGCTGGGATTTGAAGCGGTTATGAGTCGTGACTACCCGGTGATTTTCGGTACGCTGTATATTTTCACCCTGATAGGCCTGCTCTTGAAACTCGTGGGTGATATTGCCTATATGCTCATTGATCCGCGCATTGATTTTGAGCGCAGGTAGACATGAAAAAAAGCCTGCTGATGGTGTATCCGCAGGCTTCGTGTTCTTGTGTCGGGCCTATACGCCAGTGTTCCAGTTCAGGGCCAGAATAAGGGCGTAGGCGATGCAGGAGAGAAAGAAAAAGATGCGCATGGCATTTCTTTTCAACATTGAGCTTTGTCGTGTTCGCTTCATGAAAAACGACTCCTCCAGGGTAGTTGACTCAGGGGCATGATATAAAAAAAAGAAAATGTGTCAATATGTTTTATCGTGGAGATTCGAATTTCAGTCACGGAAATTGAGGGTATGTGTGTCAGTTGATTACAGAGTCGTCACAGAAGCAATAAAAAAGCAGACAATTTGCTTGTCTGCTTTTTTTATTGCATGGAACTAAATGGCAGAAATGGTGGCGGTGCGGTGGGTCGAACACCGGACGCCCCGGATATGAGCCGGGTCCTCTAACCAGCTGAGGTACACCGCCGGAAATGTTGGTTGCGGGGGCCGGATTTGAACCGACGACCTTCGGGTTATGAGCCCGACGAGCTACCAGGCTGCTCTACCCCGCGACAACGAGTGAGGGTTATAGCAGTGTGAAAATGAGATGTCAACAGTTTTTGTGCGCAGAAGCCATCTTGCCGGGAGCGATGTTGTAAGTCCCTGTGAATGATGAAGTAAGAGTTGCTGAGAGATCGCCAGGGGGATTTCCTACTTTTCCTATCAATTTTATCTTTATTAATTCATGGCGCTTTGGTAATATGGTGAAGCTGAAAATGGAAAAGCGACGTATCGGCAGTATCTGTTTTCAGCGATGTGAGGATTTTTTCATGTGCCCTTTGGACATAAGCACATTACCAACTGAAGAATTGGAAGTTCAGGAGCTGCCCGTGTCAGAAAAATGCAGTGATTACGATTTTATTGCCCAGGTTGCCAAAGCGCTGGCACACCCCACGCGCCTCTTTATTCTTGAGCTGGTTGCCCGCGAGAGGATCTGTGTTCAGGATATTGTGGACAAGACCCCCTATGACCAGTCCACCATATCAAAGCACCTTTCCATACTCTCGTCCATTGGCATCGTCAGCTACGAAAAAGAGGGGCAGAAGATTTACTACAGCATCAAGCATCCCTGTATCATGAATTTTTTCACGTGCGCACGGGTATTTCTGGACGAAGAAACCTCCAGTAAGCAGAACATGCTGAACTACTGCCTCAGGTAAACATTGACGTTTGCCGGTTCTTTCTCACGCGCTTTCGGGAATTTCCCCTGCCATGACGACAGAGCTTGTATTTTTCGATGGTTGCAGCATTCCGGAAAGTGGCGTATAACCTGACTGATGCCTGTTATTCACAGGGGAATGTCAGCGACGCGGCTCAGTGCGCGTCCACGCCGCAAGAGGTGAGTGTGGAACGGTCAGCAGGCGCCAGGAAATCCGGGAAGAGTACCCTCATAGTCGTTGGTGTTGGAGCCAGTGCTGGTGGCCTTGAAGCGCTGAAGTTATTTGTCGCCCATCTTCCTCCCCAGGCTCCCATCGCCTATGTCATCGTCCAGCATCTCAGTCCGACCTACAGAACCATGCTTGTGTCTCTGCTCGGCAAGGACAGCACCATTGAAGTCAGCGAAGCTGGCCATGGCGAGCGACTCTCCCAGGGCAGAATCTACATCACCCCTCCCAATCACGATATTACTCTGCGCAAAAATCGCATTCAGCTGCACCTGCCTGGCGCCCACTCCGTAGGGCCGCGACCATCGGTGGATCTCTTTCTGCAATCCCTCGCCCAGGAGTTTGGGAACCACGCCATTGGCGTTATTCTTTCCGGCACCGGCTCCGATGGCTCTGTGGGAGTCCGCGCCATAAAAGCAGGTGGTGGCATTACCATTGCCCAGCAGCCCGATACGGCCAAGTATGACGGCATGCCCACGAATGCCATAGCCACGGGGCACATTGATATTATCCTGCCACCGGAAGCAATTGGCCAGGAGCTTGTTGAGATTTTCCGCATCAGTGGCGAAGTGGCTCTTCCCCCACGCTCACGCAAGGCTCCTTCTGACATGGAGCAGATTTTCCAGCAGCTTCTGCAGCATTCCGGTGTCGACTTCACCCACTACAAACTTTCCACCATCAACCGGCGCCTTGAACGGCGCATGGCCGCCTTGAAAATCAGCAGCCTTGGCAGCTATGTGAAGCACTTGGCCCAATGTGAAGGAGAGCAGGAAAAGTTATTTCGGGATATGCTGATCAGTGTCACGTCGTTTTTCCGCGACTCACAGGCCTTTGCCGCTCTGGAAGACGTCATGGCGGATCTCCTGAAAAAGCAGGCCCCCGGCGCACCCATCCGGGTATGGGTGCCGGGCTGCTCCACCGGTGAAGAGGCGTACAGCATAGCCATGGTGATCTGCAATATTCTGGGCGGCGATCACCGCAAGAGCCAGGTACAGATATTTGCCACCGACATTGATCAGGATGCCCTTGTCATCGCCAGACGCGGCCATTACGCCCATGTGCAGCTCGCTGCCATGGACGGCGATATGGTCAATCGATACTTCATCAGTCGCGGAGCTTCACTTGAAGTCAGCAAAACCATCCGCGAGATGGTGGTCTTTTCCCGGCACGATATCATCAAGGATCCACCCTTTCTGCGCATGAACCTGGTCAGTTGCCGTAACCTTCTGGTTTCGCTGAATCAGCCCCTGCAGCGAAAGACCCTTGCGCTCTTTTCCTACGCCTTGAACCCGTCGGGAGTACTGTTTACCGGCAAATCGGAGAGCCTGAGCGCCTTTGACGATCTCTTTGAGCCGCTGGATCGGGAGAATAATATCTATCGGCGGATCCATGGTGCCCGAGTCGCACCCTACGGACGTTTGATGGCAGGAGCTCTGTTGCAGCAGCAGACAAGGCCGCAACCACCGGAACGAACCGCCCAGAGCCTTGAGGACCACGTCAAGGACGCTGTGATGCGCAGCATGATGCACAAGTGGCTGCTGCTTGACCACGACCTGAATATTGTGCACGTGCAGGGAGATGTCAGCCACTATATCAGTATTCGCCACGGGGATTTCAGCGGGAACATCCTGGGCATGCTGCGCAAGGAGCTGCGTAATGACCTGCGTCTGGCCATGAGCAGGGTCAGGAAAAGTCAGCATCCTTTCAGTGGACGCACGACATTGTTGCCCCTTTCCCAGGCCGAGGCGATCAGCATGCGCATCAAAGTCATTCCCGTGTTGCGGGAGAATCACTGGCAGTACCTGCTCTGGTTTGACGAGGATGAAGGCATTGTCAGTCGCCATGAAGTTGCGAACCTGCCCGGAGATGGCAACGAGCTGGACGCTGAGCTGGTGCGCGAGATGCAGGATGAACTCATCTCCGTGCGGGAACACCTGCAGACGGTTATTGAGGAACTGGAAACTTCTAACGAGGAACTGCAGTCCCTCAATGAAGAGTTGCAGTCCTCCAACGAGGAGTTGCAGGCCTCCAATGAAGAGCTGGAGACCACCAATGAAGAGCTGCAATCGACCCATGCTGAGCTGAAAGCCATTCATAACGAAAAGGAGCGGCACCGCCTGCAGCTGCTGGAGAAAACCCGTGAACTGGAAAAGTCCCGCAGCATCATCTCGCGCAACCGCATGCGCCTTTCCATGGCTCAGCGCATCGCCCAGGTGGGTGGCTGGGAGATGGAGCCAGCCTCCATGCAGCTGCACCTTACCCGCGAGCACCAGGAGCTTCTTGGCATGGTCACCAAAGGCGACACACTCACCCTGGAGCTGGATGAATATATTCGCAAGCATATTCACCCCGATGACTGGTCACGGTATCGCAGTCATATGCAAGCCGCAGCCCGGCAGGCCTCCCAGGTCGACTACCATGGTGAGCTCGAATACCGGGCACTGCGCTGTGATAAACAGATGATCCACCTCCACGACCACGTGATCGGATTCCGTGACAGCAGTGCGGCTTTGCCCAGTATCTTTGGGGCCACCCGCGATATCAGCCGTCACAAGGAGACGGAGATCATGCTGCTGGAATCCCGTAACCGCTCGGAATTGGCCAATCGCGTCAAGAGCCAGTTCATGGCCAATATGAGCCACGAGTTGCGCACCCCCCTCAACGCCATTATCGGCTACAGCGAAATGCTTCAGGAAGAGTACCGTTCAGATCCCCAGGGGCAGATCTACCAGGATATGGAGCGTGTGCAGAAAGCCGGGCGTCAGCTGCTGCAGATCATCAACGACATTCTGGATATGGCTGACCTGGAAAGTCAGACCGCGCAGCTGCAGGCCGAGTCCTTCGATATCTGCAGCGAAGCCCGGCAGGTAGCCCAAAGCGTCCAGGCGGCTATCCACAAGAATGGGAATACCCTTGACGTGCGCTGCGATGAGAACATCGGAACCATGTACAGTGATCGGCAGAAAATCCGCCAGGTGCTGATCCACCTGCTGAATAATGCCGGCCGCTTCACGGAAAATGGCCAGGTTGCACTGACCGTCAGTGCGGAGCAGCGCCACAGCGAACCGTGGGTACTCCTGCGCGTTCGGGACACCGGCATAGGTATTGATCCCAGTATCCATGAGCAGATCTTCGAGCCCTTCACCCTGGGGGACTCTTCAAGCACCCGCCTCTACGGTGGCAGTGGCCTCGGCCTTTCCATCAGCAGGCGCTTTTGTGAAATGATGGGTGGCGCCATTACCCTGCAAAGCGAGACAGGCAAAGGTGCAGAGTTCACCGTCGCCCTGCCCCTCAACCTTCCCTGATTCTTCTCCTCCTGCCGCTTCCTTCCCGGTTGTTATCCCAAGAAGCACTTCTCGACCCAGTTAAAAGGGTAACCGTTTGGTTTAATTGGTAGCATTGTCTAATATCTGTCATTTTGAAACAATCCCTTGACTTTGACCTCCCTGGCCTTAATAATTAGAACGTCGTTTTGAAATTTTGGGGTAATCGAAATGAAGGAGGGTGACATGAAGGGATTATTCAAAGTATCACAGGGGCTGGTGATGGTCGCGGTCGCGATGCTGCTGGCGGCCGGGTGCGGCAGTAGCAGTAGTGACAAACCAGATCGAGGAGATCCAGAAGTTCCTGGAGTTCCAGGAGGACCAAGCGAAAGGCCGTTAACAATACAGTTGGCAGGCCTGGTGGCGAAACCCGTTACAGCTGGGCTTGTCAGTGCGCAGGATGCCCCGGAGGTGGACAAGGTGGTCGCTCTCAGGCTGGAGCGTGGTTCTTTGAGCTCATTCAGTATGAGCATGCGGGTAGAGGCGCTTGTGGGTGAAGACGGAAGCTTTACCATGGCGCTTCCCACCGAGAGCGACTGGCTGCTGGTGCTCATCGACTCAAGCAGGGAAGGCATGGAGCGATTTCTCGGCACGGTCTAAAGTGGGCCCAGTTGTCCAGACATATTTCGAGGAAGTTTAAGTTTTCTTATTGCAGCCTATGCCGCAAGCTTTTCCTCCTTTATTCTAAATACTGACATGTACATTTTGTCTGGTGTTCTGTAGTCAAGAGACTGATGAAACCTTCTGCTATTGTAGAAGGTGAAGTATCGCTTTACTCCTTCCTTGAGTTCGGTCATGTTCTCATAGCATTTGATATAGATGTTTTCGTATTTCACACTGCGCCAAAGGCGCTCTACGTAGACATTGTCAAGGGCTCTGCCTTTGCCGTCCATGCTGATTCTGATGCCGTGACTCTTGAGTCTTTGCGTAAATGCCTCTGAGCTATATTGGCTTCCCTGGTCGGTGTTGAATATCCCAGGGACTCCATAGCGTCTGATGGCTTCATCCAGTGCTTCGAGGCAAAAGCAGGTATCCATGGTGTTGGAGATGCGCCAGCTCAGTACTTTGCGGCTGAACAGATCTATGATAGCTGTCAGGTACACCGTCTTGGCGCCAAGCTTCAAGTACGTGATATCAGTGGCCCAAACCTGGTTGGGAAGCCAGATATTCAATCCTCGCAGCAAGTACGGATACTTCTTGTGCTGCTTGTTGGCCCGTGAAAGATTGGGTTTGGGGTAAATCGCACGCAGCCCATGCTTGTGCATAATGCGCCGCACCTGTTTGGAACTCACGGCCATATCATGTTCCTCATTGAGCTGTATGGCTATCTTGCGATAACCGAAGGTGGGAATGTCTTGCAGCACCCTGAGAACAACCTTCAGTATTTCAAGATCAGATTCCTCCAGCGCCGACGAACGTGACTGGTAATAGTAGGTCGAGTGGCTGATGCCAAGCAACTTGCACTGCATCCGTATGCTCAGGTTTTTATGGCCTGGCTCTATGGCATTTTTGGCTCGTGACCGTAGAGTTGCACATACTTTTTTTTTAGGAAGTCCTTCTCAACCTGAAGCATGCCAATTTGCTTGTAAAGGGCGTCAACATTGCGATCCTCTTTGTCCTTGCCCTTCTTCTTGTTGGGACGATCGAATATATCAGGCATGGCTTCCAGAGCACGCTTCTTCCACTCCTTGATCTGCTGGGGATGAACCTCATACTCCTGAGCCAGCTCCTGAACAGTCTTTTCTTCACGCAGCGCCTCAAGGGCTACCTTGGCTTTGAACTCATTGGTAAATGTCTTACGTTGCACTATAGTCACTCTCCAGGTGATGTTTGGATCAGGTCAATCTACGCCACTTCCGATGACTTTGCCAAACTTAAACCCCTGTCCGATTTACTGGGCCCATTATAGTCAATGTGCCCCTCACTGAAGGTGAAGATGGCCTGATCGGCCTGCCCATCAGCGTGGTGGAGTCCGAGGCCATTGACCTGGGGGAAGTTTCCCTTGGTGATGACGAAGACGCTGTGGCCGAAGAAACGGTGGACGACACGCACTTTGCCCTCAATGCCAGTCAGCTTCTGGCGCTGGCCAAAAACGATAACGTGTTTCGCAACGCCAAGAACATCGTGGCCAATTTCCATGTGGATGATGCAGGTGAAGAGACCTGGTACGCCATTCGCGCGGATTTCAGCTGGCAGGATACGACCCTCCTGAATGATAATGATAGTGAGTATTCTGATCCGGCAAACCTGGAACGCGAAAGCTGCGAGTTTCAGATGGATACCAACAGCGAAACCCTCACCATACAGCACATTTGTGGGGAAGACGTAGACAAGGTTCCGGTAGGGCTCTTCTCTCCTGATGGAAACACCAGTCTTACGAATTCAGATGCCGTGTCCTGTGAAGTAGAAAATGGCGTTACAAACTACATAAGTGAGTATCTCTTTGCCGGCAGCAATCCCGAACATACTGACAAAACGCTCTCCTACGTTTTCAAGACGGACTCCGTGGATGACCTGGATGCGGGCTACTGGGAGTGGAGGGAAGACGAAGTAGTCAAAGCAGTCTTTGACCTTGGCATCGCCTCTCCCGTTGCCGCCGAAGGCAAGCCGGCGGGTTTTGTGCCCTCCATCAAACTTGACTGGACAGAAGATGGTATCCTGGCGGCGGTGCTGTTCCAGTGGTACTACCATGATGGCACAGGCTATGTTCTGGTAGAAGATGAGTCCGAGCTGAGTATGCTCAGGCACGTGCTGGAAAAGGTGGAAGTCGGCCTCTATGAAATGGGTCATGACACTGATACAGTGGAGAAAATCGATTTTGATCCGGCTGAGCAGTTCACGATCGCGCCAGATGAACCCAACTGGACCCGGCAAGAGGATGACGGCCTGAAGCTCCTCGAGAAGATTCATATCTTCTACGAAAGTGGTGGCATAGGCCGAATATTTATCTTTAGAGTAATAGACTAATATCTCAACTTTCGCACCTTGTTGTCTTGAGTTACGCTGTTATTGTACTGGCGTTTATCTCACGGAAACCGTATTGATTTTGAATGCTTGACGTATCTGGTATTCCGCTTTTTGTTTCCGGATATTGTCCTTTTTGACCGCGCAAAAAGGGCACAAAAACGCGCCCCCCGAACGCCCGTTTTTCCGGATCGCCTGCTCGCCTGTTCTGGAGATCCGGCAGCAGGCTGCCCAAAGAGCCCCATCTGCTGCGTTGCCGGTCATCGCTCGTCACTGCGACGTACAGGGAGTACGCCTCACTCCTCGCTTTGCCCGCGCCTTGCACCTGGGTCTCTTTGCGTTGCCTGACCCCTGCCTCCCTGCAGTGCTGCCGGACCACTCACTTCCTGTGAGTGGTCCGTTCGGGTCTTGCCAGCCAGGCGTCGCACTTACCGGACGGGCTCAGGGGGGAACGGCCTGCTTCTGCATCTTCCCCGTGTGCTGGCCCAGCCAGGACGCGAAGACTGGAACGCTATGGACCCGCAGGGTTGCCACCACGAGGGCGGCAACCGCAAACCAAAAGCCACGGAGGGCGGTTGTTTGCGGTCCCCAGTTCCAGGCAAGCGGACGGCTGAAAAGGACAGCACTGGGGGCCGCTTTTGCGCCACTTTTTGCGGTTAAAAAGTGGCAAAAGAAACTCGTATATATGGTGAGGATAATGTCAAGCGACGCAGTCTGTGTAGAACCATTTCGTCCATTGCAGCGTGACATCAGGGTCAGCGCTGACAACCTGCCGTTTCGGGGATGCGAAACGGCAGTAATATCAAAGAGTAACGGGGCCGTTCAGGCCCCGTTATTTTTTATGAATATACTTCCTGCAGGTAGTCAGGTAAAGAGGGCTTCTCGGAAGCCCGGTACTTTTCGATCAGATCAATCACAAATTCGCTGAGCTGGTCGGCGTCTATCTTCTCATTGGTGCGTACGGCGAAGCGGCTGCCATCGCCCTGCAGGCGGCCACCGTAGTGCAGCACAAAACCCTCTTTCAACTCCCCATCCACCTTCACCTTCCAGCCCACGAAGCCCAGATCCACCACATTGGGGTGGGAGCAGCCGTTGGGGCAGCCGCTGAGGCTGATGCTCAAAGGCTCCTTGAAATCGGGAAAGCGCGCCTGCAGCGCCTTGATCAGCTGGGCCTGGCGCTCTTTGGTTTCGCTGATGGCGAACTTGCAGAATTCAAGACCGGTGCAGGCAATGGCCCGGGCACTGAGGCTGTGGTCGGCGACGCTCAGGCCGGCGGCTTCCAGCTGCTGCGTTGCCCGGGCGACATGCTGCCTGGGCACGCGAGTCAGGATAAGGTTCTGCCAGCCGGTAAAGGCGATGGTGGCCGCTCCCGCTTCCCGGGCAATGCGGGCCACGGTGGCCAGGCCTTCGCCGGTGATGCGGCCGCTGACGATGGCCGTGCCAATATGCTGATATCCCGTTTCTTTGGCGTCTTCAATGCCCACATGCTGGCGCTGGCGGGGATCGGGAAGAGCGGGTGACGTGGCGGGCAGAAACTCCACACCGCTGCGATCCTGCAGGGCCTGGCGGAAGGCGTCGGCTCCCATGTCCTCCAGCAGGTGCCCCAGGCGCGCGCGACTCCGATTGTCCCGTTTGCCCTCCTCGCGGAAGAGGGCGGCGCAGGCAATGGCCACGGGCAGAATCTGCTGTGCGTCCACACTGCCCAGGTTGGTGGCAAAGCGCTGATTGCTGCCCAGTCCACCACCCACATGCACTCCGAAGGCCACACGGCCACCTTGCAGCTGGTGGGCCGCAAAGCTGAGATCCTGTACTTCGTGCCCCGTACAGAAACGGCCACAGGCACTGATACCCATCTTGAACTTGCGAGGCAGGTTACTGAACTCATGGTTGCCCTGGAAGTAGCGGTCCACCTCCCGCACTATACCACTCACATCCAGCAGCTCATCGTGGGCGTGCCCCGCCACCGGACAGGTGACAATGCTGCGGGGGCAGTCACCGGAAGCGTTCTGGGTGGTGAGCCCCGCCGCCTGCAGGCGGTCGAGCACTGTGCACACATTGGCAAACTCAATCCAGTGCAGCTGAATGGTCTGCCGCACGGTGATATCCGCCGTATTGCGGGCAAACTCGCGGGAGATACCGGCAATGGTCTCCACCTGCTCAATGGTCAGGTTGCCCGTGGGCACCTTGACCCGCATCATGAAGAACTGCCTGCCCTCCGGCGAGCTGTGCTGGTTGTGGGTGTACATGCCGTACCACTTCAGGCGGTCAATGGTGTCGGCATCCACCGGCTCCCCGGACTGGCAGTAGTGTCTGATGTCGTCCATGATATCCAGACCATCCTTTTCGCGTTTGAGGCGCTCGACGCGCTGGGCCTTGGTTTCTTTTTCCATTCTGTACTCCATAATCCAGAGAGTTTTGCCACTTTTTCCCCGCAAAAAGTGGCGCAAAAGCGGCCCCCAGTGCTTGCAGATTTCTGCCGTCAGCTTGTCTGGAACTGGGGCCGCAAACAACCGTCATCCCTGACTGAGTTTGCGGTCGCCGCCTTCGTGGCGGCGACCCTGCGGGCTGCCAGCGTTCCAGTCGGCGCTGCCTGGCAGAAGCAAGCACACGGGGGAGAGGCAAAAAACAATCCCCCCTGAGCCCGTCCGGTGAGTGTGAAGCCTGGCTGGCAAGACCCGTACGGGACACCTGCAGGAAGCAGGTGGTCCGGCAGAGCTGCAGGGATGCAGCTTCTGCCGGATCTCCAGTCCAGGCAAACAAACGAACCGGATAAACGGGCGTTCGGGGGGCGGCTTTTTGGCTCCTTTTTGGCCGGTCAAAAAGGAGCATTAAATTGCGTAATCCCCGCCTCCGGCCAAGATATCCCTCGCCTCCCAGTGCGGGTAGTAGCGGCGCACCAGGGCGTTGAACTCCAGCTCAAAGGCGCTGTAGCGTGGCCCTTCGCTTTCGGCACTGGCCATGATCATTCCGGCGCCCACGGTGTTATTGCTCAGGCGGTCGATGACGATAAAGCTGCCGGTGGCGCGATTGCGTTCGTAGGGGTCGAAGGCCAGGGGGCTGGCGGTGGTCAGGCGCGCCTGGCTGATTTCGTTCAGTTCCAGCTGGCTGGTGGGTACTTTGTCCAGTGTATTGACATCCTGGCGGAAGTACAAGGGGCCAAAGACCCCGCTGGTGACGGTGGTTCCCCGCTTGATCAGGTAGCTGCGGCCAGTTTCCAGGGGTGATTCGTGCATCCACACCAGCTGCACCCGCAGGCTGTCGGCGACGGAGGGTTCCTCGCCGCTGACGATGAGGTTGCCCCGTGAGATGTCGATCTCATCGCTGAGGGTGATGGTCACGGCCATGGGGGCGCTGGCTTCTTCCAGCTGCCCGTCATAGGTGACGATGGAGGCGACGGTGCTGGTTTTGCGCGAAGGCAGTACGGTAATGGGATCACCCACCCGGATGGTGCCCGAGGCTATGGTGCCGGCAAATCCGCGAAAGCTGGAATCGGGGCGGTTGACATACTGCACCGGCAGGCGAAAGGGCGCCGCAGTGTCAGTAGCGCCGATTTCCACTTCTTCCAGGTGCTGCAGCAGGGTCTTGCCACTGTACCAGGGTGTGTGGCAGCTCTTTTCAACCACATTGTCACCATTGAGCGCCGAGATGGGAATGCAGGTGATCTGTTCCAGCTTGAGCTGGGCGGCAAACTCCCGGTACTGGGCGGCGATCTCTTCAAAGCGCTCGCGGCTGAAGCGCACCAGATCCATCTTGTTGATGGCCACCACCACATTGCGGATGCCCAGCAGGCTGACGATGAAGCTGTGGCGGCGGGTCTGCACCTGCACACCGTGGCGGGCGTCGATGAGGATAATGGCCAGATCAGCCGTGGAAGCTCCCGTCGCCATGTTGCGGGTGTACTGCTCGTGGCCGGGGGTATCGGCGATGATGAACTTGCGCTTGTCGGTGGTGAAGTAGCGGTAGGCGACATCGATGGTGATGCCCTGCTCCCGCTCGCTCTGCAGGCCATCCACCAGCAGGGCCAGGTCCGGGGCCTCGCCGGTGGTGCCCGACTTGAGAGAGTCGCGGGCCACGGCCTGCAGCTGGTCCTCAAAGATGGTCTTGGAATCGTGCAGCAGGCGTCCGATCAGGGTGCTCTTGCCGTCATCCACGCTGCCGCAGGTGATAAAGCGCAGCAGATCCTTGTTCTCGTGCTCCTTCAGGTAGGCTTCAATGTCTTTTTCCAGCAGGCTGTTGGTGCTCATCAGAAGTACCCCTCAATCTTTTTCTTTTCCATGGAAGCGCTCTGATCGCTGTCGATCAATCGTCCCTGACGTTCACTGGTGCGGCTGAGCAGCATTTCCTGAATAATCTGCGGCAATGTGGTGGCATGGGAGGGCACGGCCCCGGTCAGGGGATAGCAGCCCAGAGTGCGGAAGCGCACCTGCTCCATCACCGGTTTTTCGCCTGATGCCAGGGGCAGACGCTCGTCATCCACCATGATGCGCACGCCATCGCGCATCACCACGGGGCGCTCCTTGGCGAAATAGAGGTCGACGATGGGAATGTTTTCCAGGTGGATGTACTGCCAAACGTCCAGCTCGGTCCAGTTGGAGAGGGGGAAGACGCGGATGCTTTCGCCCCGGTGTACCCGGCCATTGTAGATGTTCCATAGCTCCGGACGCTGGTTCTTGGGGTCCCAGCGGTGAAAGCGATCGCGGAAGGAGTAGATGCGCTCTTTGGCCCGCGACTTCTCCTCATCGCGGCGCGCCCCGCCGAATACCGCGTCAAAGCGATACTGGTTCAGCACCTGCTTGAGCCCTTCGGTCTTCATTACGTCGGTATGCACCTGGGAACCGTGGGTAAAGGGACTGATACCAGCGTTCACGCCATCCTGGTTCACATGAACGATGAGATCCATGCCCAGCTCCGCCGCGCGGCGATCGCGGAACTCGATCATCTCACGGAACTTCCAGGTAGTGTCCACGTGAACCAGGGGGAAGGGCGGGCGGGCCGGATAAAACGCCTTCATGGCCAGGTGCAGCATGACCGACGAGTCCTTGCCGATGGAGTAGAGCATGGCCGGATTTTCGAACTCGGCCACCACCTCCCGCATGATGTGGATGGATTCGGCCTCCAGGGCTTTGAGATGGGTGAAGGATTTTGTATGGGGCATAAAAGGCTCCTTTAAATGACAGTTTTTTACGGGAAAAGGCCATTAACTCTCGCAAAGACGCCAAGTCGCAAAGGAAGAAAACAGCGCGGAATTGTTTTGTCTTTCTCTGCGAGCTCTGCGCCTTGAGTGAGCGCAGCGAACGGGCGAGAGATGCTGCTTTTGGGCTGTTACCGGTGCAGGCCGCACTCCTTGTGCTCTGGCTGTTCCCACCACCAGCGGCCAGCGCGGATGTCTTCACCGGGCTTGACGGCCCGGGTGCAGGGAGCGCAGCCGATGCTGGGGTAGCCTTCGCGGTGCAGCGCGTTGACGGGTACCTGATGTTCCCGGAGGTACTCCCACACCTGCTCCTCGCTCCAGTGGAGCAGGGGATTGTATTTGAAGAGCCCGTGGCTTTCGTCCCACTCCACCAGTTCCATGGCGGTGCGGGTGACGGACTGCTCGGCGCGCAGTCCGGTAATCCAGATATCCAGGCCACTGAGAGCCCGCTTCAGGGGTTCAAGCTTGCGGATGCGGCAACACTGACGCCGGTTTTCCACGCTGTCGTAAAATCCGTTTATGCCATGCTCCCTGACATAGGTCTCCACCTCTGTCGCCGCGGGAAAGTAGACCTGCAGATCGACACCCATTTCGTTTCGCGTGCGGTCAATGAGATCGTAGGTCTGCTGGTGAAGGCGGCCAGTGTCCAGGGTGAACACCCGCGCCTGGGGGGAGATGCTTTTAAGCATGTGGGTGAGCACCTGATCTTCGGCCCCCATACTGGATGCCAGGGCCACGCGGGAGCCGAATTGCTCCAGCACATGCTTCAGGGCAGCTGGGGTATCAAGGGATTGAAGTTGCTGGTTCAGTTCGGTTGGGGTCATGGTGTTTTCCTTTTTATCCGTGTTGACGATTCGCGTTTTCAGCGGGGAAAATTATTTGTAAGTATTCACGTTGTGTTGGCAGTCGCACCAGCATTCCTCCCAGAGACGCTCACTTTCGTCCGTGGCTCGAGTCTCTGCCGCTCGCCATCCAGGCTCGCTCTCGGAACACTGGCGCTCCTGCTGAGAAATCGAAAAGTAACCGTGAATGATTACACTCTGAACTCACTTTATTCGCAGCAATTCCAGCGGGGAATTTGCGTTGCCAGCAAGGCGGCAAGGAGTGAAGCGACGCAGGCGTATGCCTTGATACGTTGAGGAGCTTCCGACGCGGCCAACGCCGCTGGCGCGGAAATTCACCCTGGAAGAAGTTAAATGACATAGTCACCCCACACCCCCTCCTTGGCATACACCTGCGCATTGCGCAGGTGCACAAACACCCGGTCTCCCACCACCGGTTTGATGATGCGCCAGGCTTCACGGCCCATGTGGGCTTCCACCAGTCGTCCGCTGTGCAGGGTCTGCAGCTCCAGCCGCACGACGGGGCCTACGGAGCGCAGGTAGGTGATGCGCGCTTCGATGCCGGTGTGGTCCGGGTTCTGCAGGGTGATTTCCACGTCGTGGGGCCGCACATAGACGGCGGCTTCGTCGTCCTGCGCCCGTGCGTTTTCCATATCGGTGGGGCCGATGTCAGCCTGTTCCACTTCCAGGTGGCCTGAGCGCACCCGGCCATGGAAGAGGTTTACATTGCCCAGGAACTGGTACACAAAAGGGTTGGCGGGGTTTTCGTATACGGCGTCGGGGCTGCCTTCCTGCTCCACCTTCCCCTGGTTCATGACCACAATGCGGTCGGCAACTTCCAGGGCCTCTTCCTGATCGTGGGTGACGAAGATGCTGGTGAGGTGAATTTCATCGTGGAGGCGGCGCAGCCAGCTGCGCAGTTCGGCCCGCACCTTGGCGTCCAGGGCGCCAAAGGGCTCATCCAGCAGCAGTACACGGGGTTCCACCGCCAGGGCGCGGGCCAGGGCGATGCGCTGGCGCTGTCCACCGGACAGCTGGGCTGGATAGCGGTCGGCAGTGGAGCCAAGCTGTACCAGATCCAGCAGCTCCATGACTTTCTTGCGGATCGTGGCCTTGTCGGGGCGTTCGTGGCGCGGTTTGACCTTGAGGCCGTAGGCGACGTTCTCGAAGACACTCATGTGCTTGAAGAGGGCGTAGTGCTGGAAGACAAAGCCCACACCCCGCTGGCTGACGTGCTGGTTGGTCTGATCCTGACCGAAAAACTCTATCTGGCCGCTGTCGGGCAGTTCCAGGCCGGCAATGATGCGCAGCAGGGTGGTCTTGCCGGAACCCGATGGTCCCAGCAGGGCTGTCAGCTGGCCTTCGGGCAGTTCCAGGCTCAGGTTGTCGAGAGCCACAAAGTCATGGAATTTTTTGGAAATGCTGGTGACGCGTATGCTCATGGTTCTGTCCCTGCGATGTTGAAGTTGATCAACGGTAACTCTTCACGGTGTAATGGCCCTCGCGCCAGCATTCCTCCCAGAGACACTCCCTTTCGTCCATGGCTCGAGTCTCTGCCGCTCGCCATCCAGGCTCGCTCTCGGAACACTGGCGCGAGGGCTGAAGAATCGTTGGTTGCGTTGAACTCAGTTTGCATGACTCTCCCTCCACTCCACGAAGCTCTTAATGGCGATGGTTACCAGCGCCAGCCCGGTCAACAGGGAGGATACGGCGAAGGCGGCGGTGAACATGTATTCGTTGTAGAGCACTTCGATGTGCAGGGGCATGGTGTTGGTTTCGCCCCGGATCCGTCCCGAGACGATGGCCACGGCGCCGAATTCCCCCATGGCGCGCGCGTTACAGAGGATGATGCCGTAGATGAGTCCCCACTTGATGTTGGGCAGGGTCACGTGCCAGAAGGTTTTCCAGCCTCCGGCCCCCAGAATGAGGGAGGCCTCTTCTTCCTGCTTGCCTTGCTGCTGCATCAGGGGGATGAGTTCACGGGCCACAAAGGGCAGGGTGCCGAAGGCGATGACGATGACGATGCCTGGCACGGCGTAGATGATGCGCAGGTCGTGGGCGCTGAGCCAGCTGCCAAGCCAGCCCTGTGAGCCGAAGAGGATGACAAAGATCAGGCCCACCACCACGGGTGAAATGGCAAAGGGCAGGTCGAGGATGGAGATCAGCAGGGGCTTGCCGCGAAACTCGAACTTGGCGATGGCCCAGGCAATGGCGACTCCGAAGACCACATTGACGGGGACGACGATGAGAACCACGGTCAGGGTCAAGCGGATGGCGTGCAGGGCGTCGGGTTCGGTGATGGAGGCGTACCAGACACCCAGGCCCTGCTCAAAGGCGCTGTAGAGCACTACCACCAGGGGCAGCACCAGGAAAAACGCCAGAAAGCCCAGCGCCACGGCAATCAGGCTGCGCCGCACCCAGGCGGGCTCTTCCGTGGCCCGCTTCCAGCGGGCGGCGGGGTCTATGGGGATATGGGTGGGTGTGAGTGTGGTCATTATTTCGCCTTTCACTGTGGTCTAGGTATTGTGTGGCTGTTGTGCAGGAGCACTCCCGCCAGTGTTCCTTCCAGAGACATTCACTTTCGTCCGTGGCTCAAGTCTCTGCCGCTCGCCATCCAGGCTCGCTCTCGGAACACTGGCGTTCCTGCTGATAGCAGGCAGCACCGCAGATGAGCCTTCTTCAGCAAACGGTCAGTGGCCGAAGCGCCGACTGGCCCACCACTGCAACCCATTAATCACCACCAGCATCACAAAGGCCGCCAGTAACATGACCGTGCCAATGGCGGCAGCGCCGTTATAGTCGTACTGCTCGGTCTTGGCCACAATCAGCAGGGGCGTGATCTCGGTGGCATAGGGCAGGTTGCCGGAGATAAAGACCACCGAACCGTACTCTCCCAGGGCGCGGGCAAAGGCCAGGGCAAAGCCGGTGAGCAGCGCGGGCAGCAGGGCGGGGAAAATCACCCGCAGGATGGTTGTGGTACGGGAGGCTCCCAGAGCGGCTGAGGCCTCTTCCAGCTCCGCTTCAAAGTCTTCCAGTACCGGCTGCACGGTGCGCACCACAAAGGGCAGGCCGATGTAGGTCAGGGCTACCACCACGCCAAGCTGGGTATAGGCCACCCGGATGCCCCAGATTTCCAGGTACTGCCCCACCCAGCCGGTGCCGGAGTAGAGGGTCACCAGGGCGATGCCCGCCACGGCGGTGGGCAGGGCAAAGGGCAGGTCGATGAGGGCATCCACGATGCGCTTGCCGGGAAAGGAGTAACGCACCAGCACCCAGGCCACCAGGGCACCAAAGACCAGGTTGATGGAGGCACCGGCCAGGGATGCCCCGAAGGAGAGCTTGTAGGATGCCACTACCTGGGGATGACTCACGGCCCGCCAGAACTCCTCCCAGCTCATCATGCTCGTGTAGAGCAGCAGTCCCCCCACCGGGATAAAGAAGATGAAGGTCAGGTAGAGCAGGGAGAATCCCATGGTCAGGTTGAAACCGGGCAGTATGCTGGGTTGTCGGAAGCGTTTCATGGGGTAATGTTCCTTTAGTTGTACCTATTCATGGTGTATTGGCACTCGCGCCAGCACTCCTCCCAGAGACGCTCGCTTTCGTCCGAGGACCTACGTCTCTGCCGCTCGCCATCCGGGCTCGCTCTCGGAACACTGGCGCTCCTGCTGGAAAATCCGGTGGCCATGAAAATTACTTCAAAAGCCAGCAGGCAATTGAAAAATGCTCAGGTGCAAGGCGCTCGCGGAGTGAGGAATGAAGCGTACTCCCTGTACGTTGCAATGACGAGCGACTGCGAGCAACGCCGCAGATGGGGGTTTTTCAGAAGCCTGCTAGCGGCGACGATTGCGGGCGATCCTTTCCTGGATGTCATCAAATACTCCACCATCGTTGAAGTGGGTCTCCTGGGCGTTCTGCCAGCCGTTGAACATCCCATCGATGGTAAAGAAGTTCACGGCCGGGAAGCGGTCGGCAAATTCGGCGGCTATCTTGGGGTTGGAGGGGCGGTAGGAGTGCTTGCCCGCCAACCGCTGGGCTTCGTCGCTGTAGAGTCCCTCCAGGTAGGCTTCTGCCACGGTGCGGGTTTCCTTGCGATCCACATTGCGATCCACCACAGCTACCGGGGGTTCGGCCAGGATGCTGACCGAAGGCACCACGATTTCGTATTGACCACGACCCAGCCGCTCCTGCACCAGCAGGGCTTCGTTCTCCCAGGCCAGCAGCACATCGCCGATGCGACGCTGGACAAAGGTGTTGGTGGCGCCGCGGGCCGCTGGATCAAGCACCGGAACATTGGCAAAGAGCTTTTCCATGAATTCCCGCGCCTTCTCCTGGCGGCCATATTTTTTCTCGGCAAAGCCCCAGGCCGCCAGATAGTTCCAGCGGGCACCACCGGAGGTTTTGGGGTTGGGGGTAATCACCTGCACGTCGTCGCGGATCAGGTCGTCCCAGTCCTGAATGTTCTTGGGGTTACCCGCCCGCACCAGCAGCACAATGGTGGAAGTGTAAGGGGATGAGTTGCCAGGCAGGCGTTCCTGCCAGTTCTGGGGAATCAGTGCCCCTCGCTGATCTAGCACATCCACATCATAGGCCAGGGCCAGGGTCACCACATCGGCGTCCAGCCCGTTGATGACTGCCTGGGCCTGGGAGCCGGAGCCACCGTGGGACTGACGGATGGTTATGGACTGCCCTGTCTGCTTCTGCCACTGGCGGGCAAAGTACTGATTGTATTCACGATAGAACTCCCGGGTTGGGTCGTAGGAGGCGTTCAGCAGTGTGACAGGCCGGGATTGTGCCGGTGCCCATGCCAAGAGTGCCAGGGCTGTGATGAAAAGTATCCTGATAGGTGTCCGCTGTTTTGGCATTTCGCTCTCCCTTTGTGTTGAGCGCAGTATAGAGTGGAGAAAAATAAAGTCAAGTAAATTGATTGAAATAATAGTGAATACCTGCGGCTTCATGGGGCAAGGTGCTCAGATTCCCTGTTATCAGCGCTTTGGTTCATGCTATGCTGTCGGCAGAAGATCGGGGGTGGCCATGCGAGTTTTGTTGACGGGTGCCAATGGGTATATCGGGCGGCGGCTGAAGCGTTGGTTGCAGGCGCAGCACTCTGGTTCGCTGCGTTTGATGGTGCGGCACCGGGCTTCCATTTCCCAGGATGCTCTGGATGACTGCGAGGTGGTGGAGGGCGACGTGCTGAAGCCCCAGACGCTGACTTCTGCGCTGCAGGGTGTGGATGTTGCCTACTATCTGGTGCATTCCCTGGCAGCCGGAGAACGCTTCAAAGAGCTTGATCGGCAGGGGGCGGAGAATTTTCGTGCTGCTGCGATTGCGGCGGGGGTCAGGCGCATCATTTACCTTGGAGGATTGGGAGACAAGGATCAGGCCAGTGAGCATCTGGTAAGCCGCATAGAGACCGGGGAGATTCTTTCCAGCTGCCCTGACGATGTACAGACCCTGTGGTTTCGTGCCGGGGTGATTATCGGTTCCGGTTCCACCAGCTTTGAAATTATCCGTAACCTGGTGCAGAAGCTGCCGGTGCTGGTGACGCCACGCTGGGTCAGTACAAAAGCTCAGCCCATTGCGGTGGACGATGTGATTGCTTTCTTAGGGCAGGCGGCCAGCCTGGAGGTGGCGGGTAACCGCGTGATTGATATCGGCAGCGAAGTGATGAGTTATGGAGAGATGATGCTGGCCACCGCCCGGGTCATGGGACTCAGGCGCTTGCTGATTCCTGTTCCCCTGTTGACGCCACGCCTTTCTTCCTACTGGCTGGCATTGTTTACACCAGTGCCCTATCCGGTGGCCCGCGCCCTCATCGATGGATTGGGTTCCGAGGTGCTGGTGCGCAATGATGAGGCCAGCCGGCTTTTTGCCAGCGTGCCTCTTTCCTATGAAGAGGCGGTGCGCCGCGCTATTGCCGAAATAGAGCGTGATCAGGTTGTCAGCCGCTGGTCCGATGCCTGGGGCCGTGCGCCGGAGGCTTCCATGGTGGAAGGTATTGCCCATGCGGTCTTTGTGGATCGACGCGTGCGCCAGCTGGGAAGCTGCACTCCGGGGCAGGTCTTCGCTTCCTTCACCACGGTAGGTGGTGAGACAGGTTGGTTTCGTTTCAGCTGGCTGTGGGGATTGCGGGGGCTGATTGACAAGGTGCTGGGAGGCGTGGGTCTGCGGCGTGGGCGTCGCCAGATGTGCGATCTGCGGGTGGGCGACTGCCTGGACTTCTGGAAGGTGGTGGATCTGCAGGAAAATCGGCGCCTGTTACTGATGGCCCAGATGAAGGTTCCCGGAAAAGCGTGGCTGGAGTTCGTGGTGGATGACGGGCAGTTGCTGCAGACGGCCTACTTCTATCCCAGCGGTTTGTGGGGGCGGCTCTACTGGTATCTGATGGTGCCCGCCCACTTCTTTGTTTTCAATGATCTGGCGAATCAGATCATGAAGCGGGCGGCGACTCTTCCTGGGCGAGTCCTTCCTGCTCCTGAATGACCTCCTTGTTGGGCCAGGCACCGATAATGGACTGGATAAGCGTCGCCAGGGGTATGGCGAAGAATATCCCCCAGAAACCCCACAGACCGCCGAAGACGAGGATCGAGGTGACAATGGCGATGGGGTGCAGGTTGACCACTTCGGAGAAGAGGATGGGCACGAGGATATTGCCGTCAAAAAACTGGATAATGGCATAGGCGATCATCAGGTAGGCGAACTGTGAGGTGAAGCCCCACTGCACATAGGCGATAAAGGCGATGGGGATCGTCACCACCGTGGCGCCCACGTAGGGGATCAGCACGGAGATGCCCACCAGCATGGCCAGCAGCAGGGCAAAGTCCAGCCCCATGATGGCAAAGGTGGCGTAGCTGATAGCCCAGACTATGATGATTTCCATGGCCTTGCCGCGCACATAGCTGGCGATCTTGATATTGACCTCGGACCACACCAGATTCATGAGGGGCCGATTCTCCGGCAGGAAGCTGCTGAACCACTGGATCAGGTGCTCCTTGTCCTTCAGGAAGAAGAAGACCATAAGAGGCACGAGGATCAGGTAGACCAGGAAGGCGATGATGCTGGTGACAGAAGCCAGTGACCAGGAGAGGATCTGCTGGCTGAACTTCCCCACTTCGCTGGTCATCAGGTTGATATAGTTGCGCACCTGCTGCTGGCTGATAAACTCGGGATACATCTCGGGCAGGCGCATCAGCGCCTGTTGTCCCATGTTAATCATCAGCGGCATTTCGCGGGCCAGCTGGGTGAGCTGGCGGGCAATCATGGGGACGATGGCAAAGAGCAGGAACAGGAAAGCGCCCATGAACACCACGAAGACCAGGATGGCCGCGGGGGTATGGGGAATTCCCAGCCGGCACAGCTTCTGCACCAGTCCATCCAGCAGGTAGGCAATGATGATGGCTGCGAAAAAGGGCATGAGTATATTGCCCATGAAGATCACGACACTGAAGCCGATAATCAGGGCAATGGCCAGTATGGCTACCTGGGGGTTGGAAAAGTGATCATCATACCAGTCGCGCAGAATGCGTAGCATGGGTCCCTCTCTCGGAATGAGCGTACAGCATCAATGTAGCATAACGGCCAGGGGGCAAAAAGCGATATCACTGGTAAGTGCAGAAATTTCCGGGTGAATGTCAGTCAAATACGTTGGCGCTGAGATAGCGCTCCCCGGTATCGGTGAGCATGGTCACGATGACCTTGCCGGCATTTTCTGGGCGGTGGGCAACCTGGAGGGCAGCATGGACATTGGCACCCGAAGAGATTCCCACCAGTACACCTTCGAGACTGGCCAGCTGGCGGGTCATGGCAAGAGCGTCTTCATCGCTGACGCTGATGACCTCATCGATCAGGCTCATGTCCATCACCTTGGGGATGAAGCCGGCACCAAGACCCTGAAGTTTGTGGGCGCCGGGTTTGCCACCCTGCAGGACAGCTGAGCCCTGGGGCTCAACGGCAACGATCCGGACATCCGGCTTGCGGGCTTTCAGCACATCGGCCACGCCGGAAATGGTTCCGCCAGTGCCGACACCGCACACGAAGATATCGACCTTGCCCTCGGTGTCGCGCCAGATTTCCTCGGCAGTTGTGGCGCGGTGAACCTTGGGGTTAGCCTTGTTGTTGAACTGCTGGAGCACGATAGCGTCGGGAATTTCCCGACTGAGCTCCATGGCGCGATCCACTGCCCCTTTCATTCCCAGTTCAGAGGGGGTCAGTTCCAGGGAGGCTCCCAGGGCGCGCAGCAGTTTCTGCCGCTCCAGACTCATGGAGTCAGGCATGGTGAGGATCAGCTTCAGCCCCATGGAGGCGCAGATGCTGGCCAGGGCGATGCCCGTATTGCCGCTGGTAGGCTCGATGATAGTCGTTCGGCTGCTTTTGATCATGCCGCTGGCAATGGCGGCGTCAATCATGCTGTAGCCGATGCGATCCTTGACAGAAGCGGTGGGATTGAGGAATTCGCATTTGCCCAGAACCATGGCGTTGGCGGCACCATCGACGCGGTTGAGTTTCAGCAGGGGAGTATTGCCTATCAATTCTGTAATATTATAGTGAATTTTCACGGCCACCCCCTAGATGTAGTACATGGTGTTGGATTCCATTTTTTCGCTCAGATCCACCAGATCAGCCAGGGTCTGTCCGAACACCTCCTGGATTTTCCGACGGATGTCGTCCCAGAAGAATTCCAGAGCCTTGTTGTCCACATCGTAACGATTGGCGCACAGCTCACCCTCCAGGGCCTCGAGAATCTGATAGATGGTGATATCCTTGGGCTCCATGGCCAGGCGATATCCGCCCCCTGCTCCGCGGGTACTTTCCACAAAGCCATTCTTTTTCAGCTGTACCAGCAGCTGCTCCAGGTAATTCTGGGGGATGCCGCCGTTTTTGGCGATATCCCGTATCTGGATAAGCTTGTCAGCATGCTGCGCCAGGTAAAGCATAGCCGCCAGCCCATAGGCTCCCTTGGATGAAACACACGCCATTATTTCCCCCTGGTTCAGTGTCTTAGCAGGCTGCTGAAAAATCCCCATCTGCGGCTTGCCCGCCACCGCCCGTTGTGACAGTACAGGCAGTGCTCGCCACTCCTTGCTCTGCGGGCGCCTTGCACCTGTGGGTTTTCCATTGCCACAGGCGAAAACGAGAATCTCTGCTGGCTGACGTTATAAAGTAAAGTAAATCAATAGGCAAGTTTTGCTTTCGCTTTTGTCAATCGCCATACAATCTGATAGAGTGGGGATCGGTAATCCCGACCCCGGAACTTGACTTTCCCTTGAGGAGGCCCCTGTGACCGTCTATCTGGACTGCAACGCCACCACCCCCCTGGAGCCCAGGGTGCAGAGCGTTATTCAGCGCTATATGGAGGAAGAATACGGAAACGCGGCCAGTCCGGTGCACCAGTATGGCGAAGGCGCCCGCATGGCTGTGGAAACAGGCCGGACACAGGTGGCGCGGGTGGTTGGGGCGCGACGCGATGAGGTTATTTTCACCAGCGGTGCCACGGAGGCCAATAACCTGGCTGTACTGGGACTCGCCGACTATGGCCTTGCGACGGGCAGACGCCACCTGGTGACCACGGCGCTGGAGCACAAGTCGGTGCTGGAGCCCATGGAATATCTGGCATCGCGGGGATTCTCTCTTACCATTCTCCCCGCAGATTCCAGCGGACGGGTGAGCGCCCAAAACGCAGCTGCGGCGTTGCGCCCTGACACTCTGCTGGTCTCTGTCATGCAAGTCAACAATGAGACGGGAATCCGTCAACCCGTTGAAGAAATTGCCACTGTACTGGAGGGCCATGACGCCTTTTTCCACGTGGACGCTGCCCAGGGTTTTGGCAAAGAGCTGGTGAGCCTGCAGCACCCACGTATCGACATGATCAGCGCCAGTGCCCATAAAATATTTGGCCCCAAGGGAGTTGGAGCCCTGATTGCCCGCAGGCGCGGGGGGAGTTGTCCGCCGCTGCAACCCCTGCAGTTTGGAGGTGGCCAGGAACAGGGCCTGCGCCCTGGAACCCTGGCGGTTCCCCTGATCGCCGGATTCGGAACGGCCGCCAGCATGGCTGTACGCCAGGAACAACAGCGCCACTCTGCCTGTGAAGCATTTCGCCGTCAGGTTCTCGCGGGCTTGCAGGGGCTTACGTACCACATAAATGGCGACCCGCAGTACTGCTTGCCCCACACGCTGAATATCTCCCTGCCCGGCGTTCCCACCATGGAAGCTGTCCGGATCGTCAAGGAGCATATCGCCATTTCCAGCGGTTCGGCCTGTACCGCCCATACGGCAGAGCCGAGCCACGTGCTGCACGCCATGGGGCTTTCGGAAAAGCGAGTCGCCACGGCCATTCGCCTGGCCTGGTGTCACCTGACACCGCCCGTGGACTGGCCGTCGGTGGTGCAGCAGTGGAAGCAAGTAATGAACAAAGGAGAGTGACGATGAGTGTGTTTGAAGATTTGCGCGCAGCTCTGCAACGCCGTTCTGATGCGGGGGAGTTTCCCGATTTTCTCTATGGACCGGTGAAGTCCATTGCCGAGAGTCCCGATACCTATGGCGACCGGGAAGAGATCGTGGAAACCCTGCTGATGCAGGTGGACGAATATGAAACCTACGCCGAGAGTGGCTGTTGCAAAACCGCCTTTGATTCCGAAGACATCAAGGTAACCCTGAAGCGGCTGGGCTATCCGGGGCCGGTGGGCTCCCGGTAGTCCGGAGTCAGCCCGTCAGTTCCTGTACCGCCTGGGCCTTGGCGCTGCGGGTGATATATCGTTCGCACTGCTTTTTACGGTCGTAACCGAGCATGATGCCCAGCATGAAGTCCTCTTCAAGGGTGAAGTGGTTGAGGCTCTGCTTGCCGATCAGGCGCAGCACCTGGATGCAGGAAGGATCGCCGAAAAAGATGTTTATCTTTCCCGGAGCCTGGTCGTAGATGAGGTAGTCGATGCCGTGGTGCTCCAGTTTTTTGATGACCAATGAGCGGTGGGTAGCTGGCGCGGTATGAAGAATCAGGTTGCGCAGGCCCTTTTTGAATTCGTATATATGGTGATGGAATACCTGCATATGGCCCTCCCGTGATTGAGTGTGGCGGTACTGTACGGAAAAGCGGTAAAGTTTGCAATAAATTTATTAGGCGCGGTGAATTTCATGCGGATTTCTGTGATATGGGGTGCCATCCTTGCGCTGTTCCTGAACGCATTCGCTTCGGCGTGCCCGCTTCCTTCCACCGCATCCCTGGCGGAGGTAAAGGCGCAGTCGGAGCAAACCATCAACCGCAGTGTGCGGGTTGATGGTGTCGTCAGCGGGGTGTTCACCGGTCGTGACCAGCTGGGTGGATTTTATCTGCAGCAACCATCAGCCCGCAAAGGCCAGCTGCCTGCGGGCATCTTTGTCTATGCGCCGCGCCTCAGCGGTGATCAGCAGCAGCTGCTCCGGCGCGGTGCGCATATCCAGCTGCAGGCCACGGTCAGCCGCTTCCGGGGGAATATACAGCTGACTGAGCCGCAGCAGCTGCAATCCTGCGGAATGGTGGAACTGGTGCCTGTCCCCTTTGCCCTGCCCCTTCCTGCCGCGCAGCGCGCCGACTATACGGACCTGCTGGTGCATATCCCCGGCCCCCTGACCGTCACCAGTAATTTTGATCTGCTGCGCTATGGCAGCCTCCTGCTCTCCAGCGAGGGTCGCCTGATTCGTCCCACGCAGCATTCTGCAATTGATGAGGACGCCAATCACCATCGCAGTATCATATTGGATGATGGCAGTTACCGCGCCTATCCTGACCCTGTCCCCTATCTGGATGCCCTGGGCACACGCCGGGTGGGGACGACGCTGCCCGAAGGGGTGAAGGGAATACTGACCCACGCCTTTGATGAATATCGTCTGCATCCGGTGCAGGAACCACAGTTCCGTGATGATAATCCGCGTCCGGCCCCGCCTCCGGCCCCCGAACCTGGACATCTGCGGGTGGCGACCTTCAACATGGAAAACTACTTTGTCACTCCGGGGCGGCGCGGCGCCTCGAACCAGCGTGAACTGCAGCGGCAGCGCTCCAGGCTGCTGGCAGCGTTCCACGGCCTTGATGCCGATGTGGTTGCCCTGATGGAGATGGAGAACCATCCCCGTGCGCTGCAGGACTGGCAGCAGTGGGTGAGCCGTACGCAATCCGATTCACGGGAGTATAGGGTGATCGCGGGGCCCGATCCCGGCAGCGATGCCATTCAGGTGGTGCTGGTCTATGACCGCAAGCGCCTTGAACTGATGGGGGTCGACTCCCTTGTTGACGGAGTTTTTCAGCGTCATCCCGTTGTGGGTCACTTTCGCGACAGAGGAAGTGATCAGCGTTTCAGCGTCATCGGGGTGCACTTCAAGTCCAAGACCCGCTGTCCTGCCGAAGGCGATGTGGATCTGGGGCAGGGGTGCTGGAATCTCCAGCGGACGCAGCAGGCCCGCATGCTGTTGCAGCAGCTGGGCAGTCCGGCAGAGTCCCGCTTTCTGATTGCCGGCGATCTGAATGCCTATGGTCGGGAAGATCCGGTGCGCCTGCTGCAGGAGGCGGGCATGGTCAACAGCCTGGGGGCGTTTGACAGGCAGACACAAAACTATACCTATATTTTTTTTGGTCAGTCAGGCACACTGGACTATATTTTCAGGAGTTCTGCGCTGAACGATCTGGCGCGGGGAGGCGGCATCTGGCATATTAACGTCGATGAGCCACCCTTCCTCTCCTACCAGAATCCGCAGCACAGTCGCAGCGATGAGCCCTGGCGCTCTTCCGACCACGACCCGGTGTGGGCGGATTTCGCCTTTGATTAATGCCTGAACGCGTCCTGTCGCCTTGGCTGCATTCCAGCAGGGCATTCAGGTTGGCGCCGACAATCTGTTGTTTCGGGAGTGCGAAACGTGAATACCCTGCTCTCCAGGTGTGCCATAAGGCATGTGCTCGCCGCCTTTTGTCTCATACTGCTCTGGTCTTGGCCTGTGGCAGCGGAAAAGGTCTTTGACGCGGAGCTGTTCCAGGGCCATACCGTTGTCATGCTTCTGATTGACGCCGACAGCGGTGAAATCCTGGACGCGAACCGCGCAGCTGTGAACTTCTATGGCTACAGCCGCGACCAGTTGCGGCGCATGAATATCCAGCAGATCAACACCCTCAGTGCCGAGGAAGTTCGCCGGGAACGCAAGCTGGCTGCCAGTGAGCGGCGCAGCTACTTCTTTTTCCGCCATCGCCTGGCCAGCGCAGAGGTGCGCACCGTGGAGGTGCACTCCTCGCCCGTGGTTCTGGACGGACGCACGGTACTTTTCTCCATTATCCACGACGCCTCGCGGCGCACCGACGTGCTTGAGGAGCTGGCCCGAAGTGAAGCGCGCCTGCGCCATGCCGAGCAGGTGGCCGGTTTTGGTTACTGGACTCTGGATATGGCACGCATGGAGTATCGCTTTTCCCATGGGGCCGCCACGCTGCTTGGGCTTGACGAGCGCGAAGTCTGGCCCTTCACGGTCATCCAGGCCATGATCCTGCCCCGGTATCACGGTGTCATGGAGCAGGCGCGCCGGGATCTGATGGAGCGTGGCATTGACTACGATGTGAGCTTTGAACTGCAGCGTCCCGATGGCACAGTTATGCATATTCGCTCCTATGGCCAGTATGATCCGGAAAACCAGAGTTTTTTCGGCGTGGCCCATGATATCACCGACTACCAGCTGGCAACCCGGACCGTTCATCGCCAGTGGACGCTCATTGTCAGTGCCACTGCCGCGGTGGCAGTCGCTCAGCTCTTTATCATCGCGCTGCTGATTCGCCTGCGACGCAACCGCCGCCGTGCCCGCCTGGCACTGCAGGAACGCGAATCCAAGCTCTCAGCCCTGATCAACTCCATCCAGGATCTCATCTTCGTCTTCGATAATCGCGGCCGTATCGTGGAGTATCACGCGCCCAACTCGGCCCGGCTGTTGATGCCGCCTGAAGCCTTTCTGGGAAAGAGTTATCGGGATGTCATGCCCTCCGGGATCGTTGCCAAGGTTGAGCAGGCCATGAAGAAACTCAGCGATGACGGCCTGCCGGCTTTTATTGAGTATACCCTGGAGACGGAAGATGGCACGCGCTTTTTCAGCGCCCTGGTCAGCCCCATGCAGCATCCGCAGCTGGGCCGGGGTGGATTCATGGCCATGGTACGGGATGTCACCGATCGCGAAATTGCCCTGCAGCAGCTGCGTCGGCAGGAGCAGCAGTACCGCGCCCTGGTGGAAAACACGCCCGATCTTATTCAGCGCTTTGACCAGCAGTGTCGCTTTCTCTACGTGAACTCAGCCGTGGAGTACGCCTTTGGACGTCCGGCCGACGATTATGTGGGGAAAACCATGGGCCAGATGGACTATTCCGTGGAGTTACGTGAGCTGCTGGAAGATGCGATCATGGAAGTCTTTCGTCTGGGCACCCCGGTGAATGTCGAATTCAGCCGCTTTGGAATAGCTGGCCTGCAGTACTTTGAGTGCCGTATCACGCCGGAGCTGGACATGGCCTGCCAGTTGCTGCCCGGCGACCAGACCCTGTGTTTTGACTCGGTACTGGCCGTCAGTCGGGATATCACCGAGCGCAAGGAGGTGGAGACCGATCTGCTCCGGGCCCACAACTTCTACCTCTCCATCCTGGATAATTTCCCCACCATGGTATGGCGGGCCGATGCCAGCGGCCATTTTGATTACTTCAACAGCACCTGGCTTGCGTTTGTGCCCGCCGGAACGACCCTTCAGAATGGCGCCACCATAGAGCAGGTCATACATCCCCACGATATAGAGGAGTACCAGCGCAGCTACTGGCAGGCGTTTACCGTTCGCACGGACTTCAAGCTGGAGTATCGCATGCTGCACCGCAGTGGCGAGTACCGGCATATCCTGGACGTTGGCCGTCCCCTCTATGACCTCAACGGGAATTTCGTGGGCTATATTGGTACCTGCTATGATATAACAGAGCGCATACGCTCCCATGAGGAGTTGCAGGAAAAGGACCGGATGCTGCTGGCCCAGTCCCGCCAGGCCGCCATGGGGGAGATGATCGGCAATATCGCCCACCAGTGGCGCCAGCCCCTGACCTCCCTGATGACGACCATTGAGGAGATCCAGGACGCCCGTGACTTCGGGCAGCTCAGCGATGAGTACTTTGACCAGCTGGCGGCCAAGGCGACGGAAGCCATCGAGTACATGTCCCGTACCATCGACGACTTCCGCAACTTCTTCAAACCCGACCGCGAAAAGGTGGCCTTCTGTCCCTACGAGGTGCTTCAGCGCTCCCTCAGTATGGTGGAAGCCAGTTTCGCCAACCATAATATACAGATACGAATGGACCACCATGAAGAAGGCACGGCGTGCAGTACCTCCGGCTATCCCAACGAGTACGCCCAGGTTCTGCTGAATATTCTGAATAACGCCAAGGATGTGCTGCTGGAGCGAAAGGTTGCTGAGCCCCTGATCGTGGTTACGGTTGCCGGAAGCAACGGAAGATGTGTGTTGAGCATAGAGGACAATGGCGGTGGCATCCGGGCAGAGCCCATGGAAAAGGTTTTCGAACCCTACTTCACCACCAAGGCACCGGGGCAGGGCACCGGTATCGGCCTCTATATGGCCAAGGAGATCATCGAGAAGAGCATGGACGGAACCCTGCGGGTGGAGAATACCGCCTGCGGAGCGCGCTTTACCATTACCATATAGCCGCTTGCCCCGAGCCCTTCAAAGGAGCTGGCCATTCACGGCCACCCAGCGGTTTTTCAGCAGGAGCGCCAGTGTTCCGCGAGCGAGCCTGATGGCGAGCGGCAGAGACTCGAACCACGGGCGAAAGTGAGCGTCTCTGGGAGGAAGGCTGGCGCGAGTGCCGTTACCCCGTGAAGAGTTACCAAAGGAGAATGACATGGAAAATCGTGAAGCCTGGCTGACGAAGCTCAACGTCCTCTACGTGGAAGATGAGACCGTAGTGCGCGAGAACGTCTCCCAGTTTCTGCAGCGCCGTTTTAAGAATGTCTATACCGCGGAAAATGGTCAGGAGGGGCTCAACCTCTACAAGGTCAAGCGCCCCCACATCGTCATCACCGACGTGAAGATGCCCGTGATGGATGGCCTGGAAATGACCCGCCAGATCCGCAAGGTCAACCCCGACGCCCAGGTTATTGTCACCACCGCCCACAGCGAAACCGAGCTGCTGATCAAGGCCATTGATGTGGGCGTCAGCCAGTTTGTCATCAAGCCCATCACCCGCCAGAAGCTCTCCGAGGCCATCGGGCGCACCCTGCACACTATCCTGCTGCAGGAGAAGGACGAGTACCAGACCAAGCTGATGCAGAAGATCATCGACAGTCAGGACAATATGATCATCGTGACCGGGGAGAAGGGCATTATTGCCGCCAATCAGGCCGCGCTTTCGTTTTTCCGCTACGGCAGCCTCAAGGAGTTCGCCCAGGAACATGGCAGTATCCGGGACTTCCTGCTGGAAGAGGACGGCTGCTTCTTCCCCCGTACCGCCAACTGGCACCAGGAAGTGCACGGAGCCTGCAAGGTCAGGATGCAGGACCGTCGCACCCGTGAGGATCGCTATTTCGTGCTGCGCATGAACAGCTTTCCCTATGGGGAGAACTTTTTTATCATGACCATGACCGATATGACCGACATCGAGCAGCAGAACAAAGAGCTGGAGCGCCTGGCCACCACCGACCCCCTCACCGGGCTGCACAATCGCGCCAAATGCACCTATCTGCTGGGACGGGAAATCCAGGTCGCCAAGCGCTATAAAACCTCACTGTCCATGGTTATGCTGGCCATTGATTACCGCGAAGACCTGGAAAACACCATGGGCCGCGAAAGCTCCGACGAGGTGCTGCTGGAACTGACGGGACTGATCCAGAAAAATATCCGTGGCTTTGATCTCCTGGGCCGCTGGGATGAGGAAGAGCTGGTGATCATCGCCCCCAACAGCACCCTCACCGTCGTCCAGAACCTGTGCCACCGCCTGCGCGAGATAATCGCCAGGCACCGCTTCCCCTTTGTGGAGGACATCACCTGCAGCTATGGCATCGCTCAGATGGGCTCCGATGAAGACGCCGCTTCCCTCAGCCGCAAGGTCTTCGATGCCCTGGATACTGCCCGTGCCCATGCCCGGAACACCATCGTCAGCGCTCCCTCCATGGAAGTGGTCAGCTCCGACCTGGAAGCCCTGAAAGAAAATGAAATGATTATTCGCAGCTTCGACCTGGTCAAGGCCAAAAATCAGGAAGTGACCTTTTTCAACCTCTTCAAGGGCATGTCCATTTCCGGCAGCGCGCGGGTCAGCCTGGTATCGGAAAATGAAGTGGAATTTGCCCTGCCCCAGAAGCAGTTTCTGGCGGTCATTTCGGAAAAACGGGCCTTCATCGAGAGCGATTTTTTTGCCAAGCCTGTTCAGGCGCGGATCAAGCGCTTTAACAAGGACGAGAGCCGCGTGGTCCTGCGCGACTTCTCCTTTGAGGAAAACAGTGCCAAAAAGCGGCAGTATGTGCGGGTGCAGGTGCCGGATCGGGTGCGCCTGAGCCTGGAATACGATGGGAAGACGCTGCAGGAGAGGATATTCGATATCTCCCTGGCGGCCCTGGCCTTCTACACCTCCCAGACCGAATGGCTGCGTGAAGGCATGGATGCCAGCGTCAGGGTGCAGCTCCACCGCGCCACAGATGGCCAGGAGAGCCAGATTTCCACCAAAGGGCGCATTTACCGCATCGAAGGCGAAGGCAAGATCAGCAAAGTGGTGGTCATGCTCCAGTCCGACACCCAGAGCCGTGAAACCCTGAAGGAATACATTGCCCAGCGCCAGATAGAAATTGTCCGCGAGTTGAACAATTCCATCGTCTGAAGAGAATCATGAACGAACTGCAGAAATTTACCGATCCCTATAATCAACTCTCCTCCATGGTGGACAGCATTCCTGATATCATGCTGGAAGCCCTGGATCAGCGGCGCCTGCGGGTCGTGGTCTGCGCCAACTGGGTCCGCAAGCTCCTGGCAGACGAAGAGATCCTGGAGCCCGGTACCGTGCTGCCGGATTCCGCCGACACCAGCCAGCTGCTGCGCCTGGCCCGCGAAGTGTGCCAACAGCAGCAGTCCCAGCGCAACACCATCCTGCAGATCCACGATCAGGTGCTGGTGGTCCTGGCCCAGTACTTTGCCGCCTCCGAGGAGAACACCCACCCGCTGGTCATCATGCGCCTGCACGATATTACCCACATCGGCTATAACGAAACCGCCCGCAAGTACCGCAGCGATTTTTTTGGCATTATCGGCAAAAGCTCAGCCATGGTGGACATCTTCCGGCGCATTGAACTGTACAGCAAGACCCACTCCAATATCCTCATTACCGGCGAAACCGGAACCGGCAAGGAACTGGTAGCCCAGGCCATTCACCAGCTCAGTCGCTTTCGTGGCGAATTCGTGGCCCTCAACTGCACCGCCCTGAGCGATACCCTGATCGAGTCGGAACTCTTCGGCCACGAGCGCGGAGCCTTTACCGGCGCCCATCGCACCCACCGGGGAAAATTTGAGCGGGCCGACCATGGCACCCTCTTTCTGGATGAAATCGGCGATATGCCCCTGCACACCCAGGGAAAGCTGCTGCGCGTTCTGGAGGACGGCATGGTGGAGCGGGTTGGCGGGGAATCCACCTTTCCCGTCGACGTGCGCATCGTGGCTGCCACCAATGTTCCCCTGGAACAGGCCATCCAGGAAAAGCGCTTCCGCGCCGACCTGTTCTATCGCCTGGCCGTGCTGCGCATCCATATCCCTCCCCTGCGGCAGCGCCGCGAAGACATCCCCCTGCTGGTAAGGCACTTTATCAGCCGCCTCAACCAGAAATACGCCTCCATGGGCAAACGGGTGCTGGAAATATCCAGCGAAGCCATGGCCATCATGACCAACTACACCTGGCCCGGTAATGTGCGAGAGCTGTCCAACGTCATTGAACGGATCTTCATTGAAACCCCTTCTGCCGTCATCACTGCCGAAGCCATGCGCAGCTGGGTGGAAGAGAAAATGCGCATTGTGGAAGAAGCCTCCTGTCGCCCGCCTCTGGACGCACCCCGTCAGATATCGGACACCGCCGGCCTGCCCCTGGGCAGCCGGAACATCGAACGCCAGCACATCGTGGAGGCGCTGGCGCAGGCCGGTGGCAACAAAACCCAGGCCGCGCGGTTACTGGGAGTAGACAAATCGACTCTTTACCGCAAAATGAAACGTTTTGCTGTTCAACCCTGAAATATTATGGTAATTTCCCAAAATACCAGATTTCCTTATGGAATAAGGTACAGCCGCTTTAAGGATTATGTATGCGCATTGACGTAAATGGCAATCAGATAACCATATACGGGAATATTAAAACCATCAGTGACCATGAGTCCATCAAAACGACTCTGGACGAAGTCGTCAAGGCGCAGAAGGAAATAGTCATCATACTGCCCGAGTCGTCCACGATTATTTCGTCGGTGATCGGCTATTTCATCAAGCTCATCTTCATGAAAAAGGTGCAGATCAACGTCAAAGTCGGCAACGACAACCTGTATCAGATGCTCCAGGAGCTGGAACTGCTCAAGGTACTCAACGTCAGCAAATTTGAGCCCCAGCAGTCCTGACCCCTTTTCCATGCAGCAGCACACCACGGCAGCCCCCAGTGCGGACGGCACCTTCACCCGCTACTCCCCCTTCTTTGACGAACACTACCACTCCACCCGCGACGGCGCCTGGCTGGAGTCGCTGCAGAAGCATGTCCTGCCCGGCCTGCAGCTGAGCCACGCCCTGGAGCGTCCGCGCATCAGGGTGCTCGACATCTGCTTTGGCCTTGGGCTCAACAGCCTGGCCACCCTGTGGTACCTGGAGCAGCAGCAGTATCAGGGCCATGTGCACATCATCGCCCCGGAGTTCGACCGCGAGCTCATCGCCAGCCTGCCCGCGCACCCGTACCCCCAGCACCTGAACCACTACCGCCCCCTGATAGAGGAACTCAGCCGCACCCTGTGCCATACATCGCAGCGATGCCAGGTGGAAATTCTGCCCGGCGACGCCCTGCAGAGCCTGCCACGACTTGATCATGGCAGTATCGACATCGTCTATCAGGACCCCTTCAGCCCCGCCAAGAACCCCGAACTGTGGACCCGTGAATACTTCGCGCTGATCGCAGCGCTCATGAAGGACACTGGCCTGCTGACCACCTACTCCCAGGCCACCCCCGTGCGCATGGGGCTTTCTGAAAACGGATTCCTGATCTACGACTTCCACAACCAGCAGCCCGGCATTCGCCGCAGCACCATCGCCAGTCGCATCCCCCTGCAGGACATGACCCCCATCGACATGGAGCGCAAAAAGGAGCGCAGCCCCCTGGCGCGCTCCTATCGTGACCCCGGCCTGACCGGCAACCGGCTGGAAATCCTGCAGCGGTTTCAGACCAGCAGCGGATAAGAAATTTTTTTACCACGCAATGCACGAAAAGCGCGAAGGGAAAAGAGCTTCTGAGCCTCAGGTTCTTCGCGCATACTTCGTGTATGTTTTGTGGTTACAGAATCCTTCAACTCCCGATAAAACTCTCCAGCACCGGATTCAGCACATGGTAGTCCACCAGGAAGCCATCGTGGCCCACATCGGACTCCATCTCATAGTAGGACACGCTGACCCCCTCCTCGTGCATTACCCGGAAGAGCTCCTCGCTCTCCCAGGGAGGGAAGAGCATGTCGCTGGCGATGGAAACCACCAGGGTACGCGCCCTGATGCGCGAGAGAATCTCCCGGTACCCGTTGCCCATGCCCACGTCGAAAAGATCCATCGCCTTGGTGATGTACAGGTAGCTGTTGGCATCGAAGCGCTTGGCAAAATTATAGCCGTTGTAATTCAGGTAGGACTCCACCTGGAATTCGCCGAAAAAGTCATAGAGGCCGTCATTCTTCTTGAAGTCCCGACCGAATTTGCGCTGCATGGAATCATAGCTCAGGTAGGAAATATGGCCCATCATGCGGGCGATACTCAATCCGTCCACCGGCCCCGCCCCATCGGGGTAGTTGCCGTTTTTCCAGTTGGGGTCGCGCATGATAGCCTGGCGGCCCACCTTGTTCATGGCCAGCGCCTGGGCGGAAATACGCCCCGTGGCGGCAATCACGATGGCCCGCTCCAGCTTTTCCGGATAACTGATGGCCCATTCCAGCACCTGCATTCCCCCCAGGGAGCCCCCGATAACCGAATGCAGACGCTCGATCTGAAAGCACTGCTTCAGAAAGAGCCACTGGGCGTGCACCATGTCCTTGATGGTGACCACCGGGAACTGGATATCATAGCGGCGGCCTGTCAGGGGATTGATGGAGCGGGGGCCCGTCGTGCCGTTGCAGCCGCCCAGGATATTGGAACAGATGATGAAGTATGTATTGGTGTCCAGCGTCTTTCCCGGACCGATCACGTCATCCCACCAGCCGGGCTTCTGATCGTCGGGAGAGTGGTAGTGAGCCGCGTGGGCGCTTCCCGTCAGCGCGTGACAGACCAGGATGGCATTGCTCTTGTCGGCATTGAGGGTGCCGTAGGTCTCGTAGGCGATGGACACCTCAGGCAGAATACGCCCCGACTCCAGAAAGAAGCCCTTTTCGCCCAGATGAAGACGGAAATTCCGCGCCTGAACCAGTATTTTTTCATCCATGGAAAACTCCAGAAAAAAACCTCTGACTGCAAGACAGTCAGAGGTTTGAGTACCGGCTGAGCTCATCTTCCAGTCAAGTGACTGAGGGATTTAGCACCTTTTCCGTACAAGAAGGTTGCTGTAGCTTCACAGGGCCCGTTCCCTCCACTACTCATGATGAATATGATTGGGCGTTTATAACAGGGAAAATCGGGCAGGTCAAGGCCTGGAAGTAACGACGGACATTCCGCCTTGCAATCTCCGGCAAAGTACGGTCAAATGTGAACCGTATTGCGCGTCCCATTTTGTTCACCCATGTACCAGCAAGGGGCAGCCATGTCCGACACCCGCGCACTGGAACACTACTGCTGGTTTCACCAGCAAACCCGGCAACGAGCCTATCCCAACGCCACCACCCTGGCCGCACAGTTTGAAATTTCCACCCGCACCGCCCAAAGGCGCATTGAAACCATCCGCGACCGCTTCGGCGCGCCCCTGGAATACGACCACCAGCACAAAGGCTATTCCTACACCGATCACAGCTACCAACTCCCGCCCCTGTGGCTCAGCCAGAACGAACTTCTGTGCTGGCTCATCGCCCGCAATATGCTGGAATCCGCCACCGCAGGCCACGCCAGCCGCGCCCTGGCCGCCTTTGAAACCCGACTCTTCCGGGAAAACAGCATCCACCCCCTCAACCCCCAACAGCTGCGCAACCTCTTTTCCAGCCAGTACACCAGCCTGGCCCCCTGCAACCCCGACACCTTCAACGCTGCCACCCACTCCCTGCTCCTGAGCCGAACGCTGAGCATCGACTACCACTCGCCCCAGGATAACCAGCACACCACCCGCACCATCGAACCCCACCACCTCTTCCACTACCATGGCGCCTGGATACTCGTCGCCTGGTGCCGCCTGCGCCATCAGTGGCGACAGTTTCACCTGGCCCGCATGACCAGCGCCCGCATGGAACCTGAAACCTTTTTGCCCCGCCCCGCCGAGCAGTGGCAATCGCTGGTCAACCACGCCTATGGACTCTTTCAGGGCAAGCTTACAACTGCCGTGCGCCTGCGCTTCAGCCCCGAAACCAGCCGCTGGATACGCGAACAGCAGTGGCACCCCGCCCAGACCATGCGCGAAGAAACATGCGGAGCCGTGGAACTCAGCTTCCCCGTCGCCGACCTGCGCGAAATCAAAATGCGCGTGCTCTCCTATGGAGCCGAAGTGGAAGTCCTTGAACCCGTGGAACTGCGGGACATGATCCTGGCAGAAGCAAAAAAGATGGTGGGTGAGAGCGAGTAGCGAGTAGAGGGAAGTGAGTAGGGGGAAAAGCTATTGCCAAAGCGAAGCCGAATTCTTTTCTTCAGATGGACGCAGATTTGCGCAGATTTTTGATAAGTCAACATCTCACCGCAGACCCTCTTCCCCTCCCCTGGAGGGGTGGCACGAAGCGACGGGGTGGTAGGCCCGCAAGCCGGTGCGAAGATCCCTTTGTGCTGAAAGCCATGAGTAGTTGTGACGAGAACTACTCGTGGCTTCACTGTTGACGACGCTTAAGCTCATTCGTAAATTGTATATATTGTTCACTGCAACCTTCTCTGGCTGACCAATAGTGCACATTTTCAAGGTCAATTTCTTTTGCCATGGCAACCAGCAGTGCTTGCTCAAGGCTTTGCAGGTCACCCCAGTGGTAGAAGGCGGCCAGACGGTCTTTGACACAATCAGTGGGCGATAAAAGTCGAAGTTGTCCCAATGGAGTGTCTATCGCATACACATCGGTGATATTTTCATCCCCGATTCCCAGGGGACCAGCAGGGAATTCGATGAGGTATGGTGACTCGTTGTGCACAAAATAGCGATGATGTTCACTGAATCCCAGGCTTTCCATGACGCTACGCAGTTTCTTCCGTGGGGTAATATAGCAGTCAATAAGGTCAATATCATACGACATGTACTTGTTTTCGGCGTAAATCATCACGCAGGCACCACCGGAGAGTACGACTTCTATACCCTGACGATACAGGGCATCACACACCCACGCACTCAGTTCAAGCGCAGACATCTCTGCCACAGGCTTCATAGTGGCTTGCCTTTGCGTCTTGGGCGTGCTCTCACCATTGTGAGGCGTTCGCGTTCTGCTGCCGGGTAATATTCAAAAGCTTTGGCAAGAAGGTTTTCAAGCTCATTCAGAAACGCATATCGAGGATTCAGTTCAAATACTCGTGTGCGTCCGACACTACGAGAGATCAGAACACCACCAAGCTCCAGGTTTTCCAGTGTCTTTTGAACTGCACTGAGTGACAAACCGAAGAACGTACAAATTTCCCGCGCATAACCACTTTTTCGGATAAGGAGGAAAAGCAGTACCTTTTCTTTGGAAGCTGCACCAAAAATTGCTTCAAGCATATAACCTCCAATTTAAGTTATATGACCTGCATATTCGGTCATGTGACCGAATATGTCAATCGTTCTTTGAGATACGTGAAAGCAACAGACTGTTTGAAGACCTGGAGTTATCTTAGCAGCCTGTTAGGGGGAAAGATCAAACAACCGTATTTTTTTCCGCAGATAGACGGTAGATTTGCGCAGATTTATGAAAAGGCAACACCTCACCGAAGCCCCTATTCCCCTCCCCTGGAGGGGTGGCGCGAAGCGACGGGATGGCAGCCCCGCAAGCAGGTGCGAAGATCCCTGGCTGCATATACTGTGGAGAGTTATAGCGGATTAAAAAGCAGTATGACAGGTTTTGTCAGAGTGAGTGTGGTAGGATGATCTTCATATGAACACATTTGTCGCCATTGATGTGGAAACCACAGGACTTTCACCCGCCAGAGGGGCGCGGGTGATCGAAATAGCCGCTGTGAAGATGGAGCAAGGGCAAGTGATTGCCGAGTTCTGCAGCCTTATACAGGTTGGCGTGCCAGTTTCTGCCGCAACCACTGGCGTACATGGCATTACCACCGCGATGCTGGCAGGGCAACCCGCGCCAGGGGAAATCTGGCCGCAATTTATATGGTTCATTGAACATCACCCCATTGTGGCCCACAATGCACCGTTTGACATGAGGTTTGTCCATAGTGAACTGCAGCGACTGGGGCTGTCCATGGCAAATCCCAGCCACTGCACCCTCAGACTTGGCCGCAGGAAATACCCACGGCTCCCAAACCATAAACTGGAGTACCTTGCCCAGCATGTGCTGGGCAAGCTGCCACCGGAAATACAGCTCCACCGTGCTCTGGGCGATGCTCGCCTGACAGCTATGGTGTGGGAGGAGATGAGGAGGGAATAGAATGGATCAGATTTCTCCTACAGACTTGAAGAGTATTCTTCACTCAAAACGGGCAAATATCTACTTGTTGGAGCACTGTCGAGTTCTCGTTAACGGTGGGCGAGTCGAATATGTGACGGACGCTGGTAAACGCTCCATGTACTGGAATATCCCCATTGCCAACACCACAACCCTGCTGCTGAGCACTGGCACGTCTATCACACAGGCAGCGATGCGTGAACTTTCCAAGGCTGGTGTGCTTGTCGGGTTTTGCGGTGGCGGTGGTACCCCTCTTTTCAGTGCCAATGAAATGGATATTGAAGTGGCGTGGTTCTGTCCTCAAAGCGAGTATCGGCCAACTGAGTATCTTCAGGCCTGGGTTAGCTTTTGGTTTGATGATGCTAAACGCCTTGAAGCAGCCAAAATAATTCAACACACCAGGATTGACCGCATAAAGAAACACTGGCTGAAAAATCGTCAGTTGGAACAGGCTGGGTTTTCACCGGATGGAGAGTCATTGAAAAGAGCTCTTGATAAGGCCGATGCAAGTATTGATAAGGCCCCCGATACAAACTCACTCCTGACTCAAGAGGCAAGACTCACCAAGGAACTCTTTAAAATTGCAGCCAATACCACAGACTATGGTGAATTTATACGAGCAAAAAAAGGCAGTGGAAGTGATCCCGCCAATCGTTTTCTGGATCATGGAAACTATCTGGCCTACGGTCTGGGGGCAACCGCAGCCTGGGTATTGGGGCTTCCCCATGGCCTTGCCGTTTTACATGGAAAAACGCGACGTGGTGGATTGGTATTTGATATCGCGGATTTGATTAAAGATGCCATGATATTACCCCAGGCTTTTCTTTCTGCCATGCAGGGGCATAGTGAGCAGGAATTTCGGCAGGCATGTATTGAAACACTCACCCAGCATGAAGCGCTCGATTTCATGATTGATACCGTCAAAATGATAGCCACTCAAGAAGGCAAGGGAACTACATGAATGTTTTGATTGTATCCCAGTGCAGCAAAAATGCGCTTGTTGAGACACGGCGCATCCTTGACCAGTTTGCCGAGCGCAAAGGGGATCGCACCTGGCAGACGGCTATAACCATGCAGGGACTTGAGACCCTGCGCCGCATGTTGCGGAAAAAAGCCCGACGCAATACTGCCGTTGCCTGCCACTGGATTCGGGGTCGCAATCACAGCGAGCTTATGTGGATTGTCGGTGATGCCAGTCAGTTCAACAGTGAAGGAGCAGTGCCAACAAACATTACCAGTCGCGATATTCTGCGCAGAGAGGATGAAAATGATTGGAACACCCTCGATGCCTTAGCTTTACTGGCATCTATTGCGGGACTATTCCATGATTTTGGTAAAGCCAATAAACGTTTTCAGGACAAGCTCAACCCCAAAAAGAAGAAAAAACCACTGAGTGAACCCCTAAGACATGAATGGATTTCTTTGCGCCTCTTTATGGCCTTTATTGATGACCTGGAAGACATGGAGTGGCTAGAAAAGCTCAACTTGGTTTCACCTGAAATGGAACAAGATCTGCTGGAGAAACTTGAAAAAGACATTAGTGTTCGCCCCAAAGCCCCTTTGAAGAAATTGGCTCAACACCAGCCTCTGGCGTTAACTGTTGCCTGGTTGATCGTCAGCCATCATCGACTACCCGTATTCCCTAAAGATCACGCCCAGATTGTTCCTTATCTTGATGAAATAGATGAATGGCTGACTGATGACTTCAATGCTGGTTGGAATTCACCCCAGCTTTATCGGAGTGACTGGGGACCAGTAGAATGGCAAGGTGTGTGGGACTTCCCACATGGTACTCCTCTGCGCAGTAAGATTTGGCGTAGCAAGGCTTGCAGTTTGGCAAAAAGAGCACTGAAAGCCAACAGCTTGAAAAGTCATCCTGGCTTAAGCGATCTCTATACCAGTCACCTTGCCAGAATGGTGTTAACTTTGGCTGACCATATTTATTCAGCCAGCCAGCCTACAGCAGCTTGGCAAGACAAATCTTATAAAGCCCATGCTAATACAGACCGCAAAACAGAACAACTCAAGCAAAAGTTGGATGAGCATAATCTGGGAGTGGCTCACCATGCTTACCTTCTGGCACGCCGACTCCCTGATCTTTCCAAACAACTCCCTGCCATCACCCGTGTTAAAGCCTTGAGTAAACGAGTCACCTTGAACCGCTTTCGCTGGCAGGACAAAGCCTATGATCTGGCAAAAAGTCTTGGCCCTCGTTCAGAAAAGCAGGGTTTTTTTGGTATCAATCTGGCTTCAACGGGATGTGGGAAAACCTTTGCCAATGCAAGCATCATGTATGGACTTGCTAATGAGAAACGTGGCTGCCGCTTCAATGTAGCCCTGGGACTGAGAACCCTTACCCTGCAAACAGGTGATGCTTTCAAAGAAAAACTGAGACTAGACAAAGAGGATCTGGCAACCTTAGAACTTATCCATAAATTACGCCGATTTTCCTGTATGTGATTATGGCTGCCGCAAGACACGTCAACCCGTAGTGAGTGACCTCAAGCTTCTCAAAGCGCACATGAATCTTCCTGAAACGGTTGAACCAGGAAATAGATGCTTCCACTATCCAGCGCCTCGCCTTCTTTGATGGGTCACGCTTCTTGTCCTCGATCTCTTCTTTTCGCTGCTTTACATGGGGTATGTATCCGCGCTGAAGAATGCTGCTGAGCGCCTGCTTTCCCTTGTAGCCACAATCTGCGCAAAGATGCTGCTCCTGCTCTGCAGGCTTCTCGAAGACTACGCCATCAAGAACAGCTTCAAGCTGGCTCACATCATGCCGGTTCGCTCCGGTTACGACGATGGACAACGGGACGCCACGACCGTCCACCAGGACATGACGCTTGCTCCCGTTTTTTTCCCCGATCCGTCGGGTTCTTCCCTACGGTTTCAAGAGCCATTGGTGCTTTGTACATTCCGCCATCTATGCTTTGCCACTCCCAGGCAATTCCCTCCATCTCGTCGTACTCAGCCAGCCCTTGACGCCAAATAGCTTCGAATACACCGGCCTTACTCCACTCAATGAAGTACTTGTGCACGGCACTGGCGCAACCAAACTGCTCCTTGGGTATCGCTTTCCACTGACAACCGGTGCGCAGAACATAGACAATGCCGGAAAACGCCTTCCTGGGGTTAAGTCGCTTGCGCCCACCACCAGGCTTGCGCTTGTAGACCTTGTCAAGATCTCTTTGCTGGATTGGCAGCAAAGGCTCAACTCTTTGCCAGAAAGCATCTGAGACTTCCCATGATTGCACTTTAGACATAAATCACCGCCATGAATGATCTCTCACTGAATCATTCTATAGCAAACTATCATGATGGTCAATGATTATTTATGGACAAGCTCTTAGTCGGTTCCCAAGCAGTAAAAGAGCTTTATGATCAGGGAAAACATGACCCAGAAAATCCCAAAAAACCTATATCTGTTTTGGAGAAAACAGGTAGCGAGTCAGCCCAGGACATGATTGATCCAGACTTGCATGTCCACTATGAGGGTCTGCTGGATGAAAACGTATCAAATTGGTTAAAAGCCAGCCCAAAACTCCTGCAACTGGTCAGTGCGCCGGTGCTGATCAGTACCATTGATTATCTCATGCCCGCAACTGAGGGAGCAAGAGGTGGGCGCCAAATTGCGCCCATGCTGCGCCTAATGACTTCTGACCTGGTACTGGATGAGCCGGATGATTTTGGATTGGAAGACCTGCCTGCACTTTGTCGGCTTGTTCACTGGGCAGGTCTGTTAGGCTCACGTGTGCTGCTTTCTTCGGCCACTTTGCCACCATCATTGGTTGAAGCTCTGTTTTCTGCCTATAAGGCAGGTAGATGCAGCTATCTGCAAGCCAGGGGCGAACCATCAGAACAATCCAATGTTATTCCCTGTGCTTGGTTTGATGAATTTAATTCAACCAGCCATACTCTAAGTAATGAGCAGGATTTTGCGGTAGCTCATAATGACTTTGTCACAAGCAGAATTAAGGAACTGGTAAAAAAACAGCAAAAAGAAGCACCCTTGCGCTGGGGTCAGCTCCTGGATGTCAGCAGTGAGTCCCTCTCTTCGGAAAAGGTGGCACAAAGTTTGGCAGATTCTTTCCAGCGGGCGCTGCTTGAATTACATGACCAGCACAAGCAACCTTCTGGTGGAAAGGCTGCAGGCAAAGAGGTTTCCTTTGGGTTGATTCGCATGGCCAACATCAACCCCTTGGTTGCCGTAGCACAAAAGCTCTTCGCAAAACCTCTGCCTGAGAACTATAGATTGCACTTTTGTGTCTATCATGGCCAATACCCGCTATTGATACGTTCACGCATTGAAAAGTTTCTGGATGAAATTCTTAACCGCAATGAGCCTGAAAAAGTCTGGGAAAACCCGATGATTGCCGATGCCCTGAAGCAAGGCAATGAAACCCAACATATCTTCATTGTTCTCGGTTCGGCAGTTACAGAAGTGGGGCGTGATCATGACTATGACTGGGCCATTGCTGAACCCAGCTCCATGCGCTCACTCATCCAGTTGGCAGGTCGCATTCAACGCCATCGGCAAAATGCACCGCAGCACCCTAACCTGCTTATACCCAGAAAGAACTTTAAAGCCCTGCAAAACAAAAAACCGGCTTACTCGAAACCCGGCTTTGAATCACAAGACTTCCCATTGTTATCTCATGACTTGGAAGTTATTCTGGAAGAAAGTCAATACAAGCATATCAATGCCACACCAAGGCTCTTGCGCCGAAAAAACCACACTCCAGCCAGTAATCTCGTTGACCTGGAGCACGAACACTTGGCTGCCAAGCTCTTTGGTTCAGAGAAACAGGCTGAATATAAAGTGGGCCCAGTTGTCCAGACATATTTCGAGGAAGTTTAAGTTTTCTTATTGCAGCCTATGCCGCAAGCTTTTCCTCCTTTATTCTAAATACTGACATGTACATTTTGTCTGGTGTTCTGTAGTCAAGAGACTGATGAAACCTTCTGCTATTGTAGAAGGTGAAGTATCGCTTTACTCCTTCCTTGAGTTCGGTCATGTTCTCATAGCATTTGATATAGATGTTTTCGTATTTCACACTGCGCCAAAGGCGCTCTACGTAGACATTGTCAAGGGCTCTGCCTTTGCCGTCCATGCTGATTCTGATGCCGTGACTCTTGAGTCTTTGCGTAAATGCCTCTGAGCTATATTGGCTTCCCTGGTCGGTGTTGAATATCCCAGGGACTCCATAGCGTCTGATGGCTTCATCCAGTGCTTCGAGGCAAAAGCAGGTATCCATGGTGTTGGAGATGCGCCAGCTCAGTACTTTGCGGCTGAACAGATCTATGATAGCTGTCAGGTACACCGTCTTGGCGCCAAGCTTCAAGTACGTGATATCAGTGGCCCAAACCTGGTTGGGAAGCCAGATATTCAATCCTCGCAGCAAGTACGGATACTTCTTGTGCTGCTTGTTGGCCCGTGAAAGATTGGGTTTGGGGTAAATCGCACGCAGCCCATGCTTGTGCATAATGCGCCGCACCTGTTTGGAACTCACGGCCATATCATGTTCCTCATTGAGCTGTATGGCTATCTTGCGATAACCGAAGGTGGGAATGTCTTGCAGCACCCTGAGAACAACCTTCAGTATTTCAAGATCAGATTCCTCCAGCGCCGACGAACGTGACTGGTAATAGTAGGTCGAGTGGCTGATGCCAAGCAACTTGCACTGCATCCGTATGCTCAGGTTTTTATGGCCTGGCTCTATGGCATTTTTGGCTCGTGACCGTAGAGTTGCACATACTTTTTTTTTAGGAAGTCCTTCTCAACCTGAAGCATGCCAATTTGCTTGTAAAGGGCGTCAACATTGCGATCCTCTTTGTCCTTGCCCTTCTTCTTGTTGGGACGATCGAATATATCAGGCATGGCTTCCAGAGCACGCTTCTTCCACTCCTTGATCTGCTGGGGATGAACCTCATACTCCTGAGCCAGCTCCTGAACAGTCTTTTCTTCACGCAGCGCCTCAAGGGCTACCTTGGCTTTGAACTCATTGGTAAATGTCTTACGTTGCACTATAGTCACTCTCCAGGTGATGTTTGGATCAGGTCAATCTACGCCACTTCCGATGACTTTGCCAAACTTAAACCCCTGTCCGATTTACTGGGCCCATTATAATATGCAGCCCTCTGGTGGCAGAAGAATCCGACCTGGAGCTATGAATTCCAACGTCGCACACCCTTTCGTAAAAGCAGCCCAGATGAATTACTGCTGTTGTACCAGGAAGACGAACTGGAGGAGTTGAAATTTCATTCCTGGCAACCTGGACAGGAACCCGTTAGTCAAGACCAGCGCTTTCAGCATGTTGATGTACAATTGGCTGACCGCATTCAGCCCTGGATCATGACGGACCCCCAGAATTTAATCAATGAGCAAGCAGAAAGGCAGGATGAGGAGGTCGCTACCATCTGCAAAAGGTTTATGCAAATTCGCTTAAGAGCTGATGAGCAGTGGCATTACCACCCTCTGCTGGGTGTCCACCAAGAACTTAAATAACAAGGAGTACTTCCATGCAAGAGCAGGAAACAACACTGGCTGATAAGGTTCTTGATTACATCAGTAACCGGCTGAGTGACAAATTGGAATTAAACGACAAGGAAGTGGAAAAAGCCAGAGCCGTAGCCGACCAAGACCAGCTGGAACAATTGCAAGCCATGCGCAATAAATTGATCAAACCTGAAAACTGGCTTACTGATGCATCTAAACGAGCTAAACAGATCAGCAGAGCGACTCATGCAGCCAAATACACCCACTCAGACACTCGTAGTTCGGGAGTTCTTTTTTCAGAAGAATCAGCAAAGCTCCAAAAAAATAACTACCTAACCTCAGCTTCCGTCTCTGGTTTAGAAGTTGACTTTGTTGGCAATGCCGCAGTATTTTATGTCGCCATACTTTTAAAGCTAGAAGCCAATGGAGTCATGCTGCTAGATGAAATTGCCAAGGGCCAGAGCCCAACCCTTGAAGCTTTGAGTCAAACTGATGAGCAGTACCAGGAGTGGCTGGAAGGCTTCAAGGCAGCACTTCAGGATAAACAGGTTCAGTCCGGCCAGTTGACCAAGCAAGTCTATTTTCCATTAGGAAATAGCAACTACCACTTGATCAGCCCGCTTTATGCCAGTTCCCTTGCACATCAGCTTCATCAGAAAATCACCTCAGCCTTCTTTTCTGATGAAACCAAAAGAGCCCGTAAAGCGCGCGAGAAAGGACTTTACGACCCTCAAACCCTAGTGTTTTTTCCCAACCTGGCTGTCCAGGCCTTTGGTGGCACCAAACCTCAGAATATTTCGCAGCTCAACACACAACGCTATGGTAAGGGCTACCTTTTATCCTGCCAGCCGCCCTCTTGGACAGCTCAAGACTTTTTGCCCCGAAAAGGGCAGGAAGCTTTCTGGAAAGAGTTGACGCACCGCACCTGGTCGCTGACCAAACGCCTGCAAAAGCATTTAGCCATCAGCTTTCAACGCAGTAGCACGCTGGCTATTCGACAGAAACGAGAACAGCTTGTGGATGACCTGATTGACCAGCTCCTCCAACTGGCTGCTGAAATTCAAAGCAAAAAAAAGAACGCAGGCTGGAGCCTTGATTCTGATTTACCTTTTGCTGAACAGCTCTATAATGGGCCCAGTAAATCGGACAGGGGTTTAAGTTTGGCAAAGTCATCGGAAGTGGCGTAGATTGACCTGATCCAAACATCACCTGGAGAGTGACTATAGTGCAACGTAAGACATTTACCAATGAGTTCAAAGCCAAGGTAGCCCTTGAGGCGCTGCGTGAAGAAAAGACTGTTCAGGAGCTGGCTCAGGAGTATGAGGTTCATCCCCAGCAGATCAAGGAGTGGAAGAAGCGTGCTCTGGAAGCCATGCCTGATATATTCGATCGTCCCAACAAGAAGAAGGGCAAGGACAAAGAGGATCGCAATGTTGACGCCCTTTACAAGCAAATTGGCATGCTTCAGGTTGAGAAGGACTTCCTAAAAAAAAAGTATGTGCAACTCTACGGTCACGAGCCAAAAATGCCATAGAGCCAGGCCATAAAAACCTGAGCATACGGATGCAGTGCAAGTTGCTTGGCATCAGCCACTCGACCTACTATTACCAGTCACGTTCGTCGGCGCTGGAGGAATCTGATCTTGAAATACTGAAGGTTGTTCTCAGGGTGCTGCAAGACATTCCCACCTTCGGTTATCGCAAGATAGCCATACAGCTCAATGAGGAACATGATATGGCCGTGAGTTCCAAACAGGTGCGGCGCATTATGCACAAGCATGGGCTGCGTGCGATTTACCCCAAACCCAATCTTTCACGGGCCAACAAGCAGCACAAGAAGTATCCGTACTTGCTGCGAGGATTGAATATCTGGCTTCCCAACCAGGTTTGGGCCACTGATATCACGTACTTGAAGCTTGGCGCCAAGACGGTGTACCTGACAGCTATCATAGATCTGTTCAGCCGCAAAGTACTGAGCTGGCGCATCTCCAACACCATGGATACCTGCTTTTGCCTCGAAGCACTGGATGAAGCCATCAGACGCTATGGAGTCCCTGGGATATTCAACACCGACCAGGGAAGCCAATATAGCTCAGAGGCATTTACGCAAAGACTCAAGAGTCACGGCATCAGAATCAGCATGGACGGCAAAGGCAGAGCCCTTGACAATGTCTACGTAGAGCGCCTTTGGCGCAGTGTGAAATACGAAAACATCTATATCAAATGCTATGAGAACATGACCGAACTCAAGGAAGGAGTAAAGCGATACTTCACCTTCTACAATAGCAGAAGGTTTCATCAGTCTCTTGACTACAGAACACCAGACAAAATGTACATGTCAGTATTTAGAATAAAGGAGGAAAAGCTTGCGGCATAGGCTGCAATAAGAAAACTTAAACTTCCTCGAAATATGTCTGGACAACTGGGCCCACTTTACTCTGGCTTGACCCCTGGAGAGCGGAACATGATGCAGGCTTTGCCCTGGAAAGAGAAGCAGGTGCTTGGCAAGAAGCCGTTGCCAGAAAATTTTCGCTTTGGCTCAATCATGCCATTAACCAGACCCGAATCAAAAAGCTCCAGACTAACTTGGAAACTGGCGAAGATGAATTCAATGAGTGGAAAAAACTGGTTGAACAAAAACTCAAGCTCCTGAAAGAAGACCTGGAGGTCAGCCTATGAAGTCCCTGCTGATATTGAAACGCCTGCGCATAGAAAATGCCAATGCAATCTCAGGTATGACCTGGGGTTTTCCCGCCATCACCAACTTTCTGGGCTTAACCCATGCCCTGTCTCGCTTCACACAAGAGAGGCAAGGAGTGTCTTTGGGTGGCTGCGGCGTGATTTGCCATTGGCATCAGGTCAAGGCCTATCAACCTGGGGGCAGAGGGGAGTATGTCTTCGGACTCACCCGCAATCCTTTAGTCCAAGACAAAAAAAATAAAGATAAGTGGACTACCCCTCCTTTCAATGAAGAAGGCAAAATGCATCTGGAAGTCAGCCTCCTGATAGAATGCGATTTCAGGCCCAAAAAGCTTAACTTCAACACAGGAAACCCAGACGAGGATGCAGAACTCTTTTCACGACAGATTCAGGAAAAACTACTGACCCTTCGATTGGCAGGCGGAATCATTCAAAGCATTCAAGAGGTTCGTTTTGAGACCCTGCCGGAAACAACTGAAGATCAACAGAAGTGGACGCGCAAAAAGCTACTCAAACTACTGCCCGGTTTTGCTCTGGTTGACCGCAGCGAACTGCTGACAGAACATTTCCAACAGCTTAAAGAGCAGCATCCAGAGGCAGAGCTTCTGGATGCCTGGCTGGACTTTGCTGCCTTAAAGTACCAGGCCCAGCCTGACCCGGATTCTGAAGAGCTGACGGAAAAGACCCCAGCCATCTGGGAGCTGCAGCCCAAACCTGCTGAAGGCTGGCTGGTACCGATTATGACCGGCTATCAGTCCATTTCACCACTCTACGAACCTGGCGAGGTGGCTCACACACGCGACCCCTCAGTGCCTTTTCGCTTTGTTGAATCAGCCTACGGCATTGGCCAATGGCTCAGCCCTCACCGCATCAATAAACTGGAATACCTGATCTGGCGTTATTACCAAAAAGATGACTGTTATCTGGGTATTAATCACTACCAACCCGAAGCACCTATTTAATAGACAGCCTGACAACACCAAAAGGAAGGAAACCACCATGGCAAAATTAGAAGCAAGTGTACTGGCTTTTGAACGCAAACTCGCCAACTCCGATGCCTTGATGTATGCCGGAAACTGGGATGAGCGTGACCAAAGCAACTCCTGGGAAGCAATCAAAATTCAGGAAAAAGCGGTTCGTGGCACCATATCCAATAGACTTAAAACAGCAAATGAGCAGGATCCAACCAAATTAAACCAAAAAATTGAAAGCCCAAACCCACAAATTGTTGACGTTGCAGCTCTACCCTTTGAAAAAGACACCCTAAAACTCAGCTTCACGCTGCGTATTCTGGGTGATCTCAGCACTCCCTCAGCGTGCAACAACCCCGATTACCAAGAAGCACTCGCAAGTAAGATCAACCAGTACATTGAGGAGCATGGATTTGGTGAGTTGGCTTCGCGCTATGCAGAAAATCTCGCGAATGGACGTTTTCTCTGGCGCAACCGCGTTGGTGCTGAGCAAGTTGAAGTTCGCATTAAACATCTGGATCAAGAATGGGTTTTCGATAGCCACGACTTCAACCTGCGCCAGTTCAGCTCAAACAACTCAGGGCTTAATCCCCTGACAGAAGTCATAAAAAAGGGATTAACCAGTGAAAGTTATGTGCTTTTAACCGTTCATGCATTTGTGAAACTGGGTCAGGGGCAAGAAGTCTTTCCTTCTCAGGAACTGATTCTTGACAAGGGTAAAGGCGACAAGAGTAAAGTCCTTTATCAAGTAGATGGCGTGGCGGCGCTTCACTCGCAGAAAGTTGGTAATGCACTTCGCACGATTGACACCTGGTATCCAGATGCCGGTGACCTTGGCCCAATTGCTGTTGAACCCTATGGCTCAGTCACCAACCGTGGCAAAGCCTATCGCCAACCTACTGATAAAATGGACTTTTATAATCTGCTGGATAATTGGATCGGCAAAGATAAAACACCCGATGTTAAACAACAACATTACGTCATAGCTACCCTGATTCGCGGTGGAGTATTTGGTAAAGCTGACTAAGGAGCATATTATGGATTCGTATATTGAGATCCGTATTCTGCCTGACCAGGAGTTTGAAGCCACTACCCTGATGAGTACGGTCTTTGCAAAACTCCATCGCGCATTGGTGGAATCGGGAAGAAGTGATATAGGTGTCAGTTTTCCAGAGGCGGGTAAAACCCCAGGCGCTTTACTACGCTTGCATGGGAGCCTTGCAGCCCTTGAAAGCATCATGACACTTTCATGGCTGACGGGACTTCAGGACTATACACAAACTTCAGGTATCTTGCAGGTGCCAGCGCAGGCAGCATATGTGCAAGTAGCGCGTGTACAGTCTAAGATGACCGCTTCCAGAATTAGACGAGCACTGAAGCGAGGATCACTCTCTGAAGAAAGAGCCCTGGAACTTTTGCAATCTCGAGACCAGCTTAACCAGCCTTTTTTTCGTCTGTTAAGCGCATCTACTGCACAAAAATTTCCGCTTTTCATAGAGCAGAGAAATGCAGAGAAAGCAGGCAAGCAGAGTGTATATTCGGCTTACGGGTTGAGTGTAGGCGGAAGCACGGTCCCATGGTTTTGACCCTTTTTTCTTGATGCATGGTAACGTCTAGTATTTAAACCACTTGGCCAGCAACCTGAAATTATGGTTGCTGGCCATTTTTAGGCGGAACATCTTTACCACGGGTTACTTCCTGCGCTACAGTTATAGTTCACTGCCGCATAGGCAGCTCAGAAAATCCCCTGAAGCTCAAAAATCACCCACATTGGGTTCACTGCCGCATAGGCAGCTCAGAAAATATCACCCACGACCCTTACGATGGATACCAAGTTCACTGCCGCATAGGCAGCTCAGAAAGGAAGAAGTTGGCAGTGTCGGAAGACGCTCCAGTTCACTGCCGCATAGGCAGCTCAGAAAAATTGGCTCCAGCTTGGCCACACCAAGATTCAGTTCACTGCCGCATAGGCAGCTCAGAAAGGGTATTGGTCGGTAGATGAAACCCCGTACATGTTCACTGCCGCATAGGCAGCTCAGAAATGAACGCACTCGCCACCAGGTACGCTGTCATCGTTCACTGCCGCATAGGCAGCTCAGAAATGAAGGCGATGACTACGTTGCCGCAGATGATCGTTCACTGCCGCATAGGCAGCTCAGAAAAGTTTGCGTCATCTGCAATCATATAGCCATGAGTTCACTGCCGCATAGGCAGCTCAGAAAATAAGGAGGGTTCAGCCACACCCTACCCTCCCGTTCACTGCCGCATAGGCAGCTCAGAAAGAATTGAACCTTGTGTATGGCAGCCTGGTGAAGTTCACTGCCGCATAGGCAGCTCAGAAATTGATATCGCACTGGTCAATGGCCTTCCCGTCGTTCACTGCCGCATAGGCAGCTCAGAAATGAAAAATCTTGTGCTGAATCCGAGTGTCAGTGTTCACTGCCGCATAGGCAGCTCAGAAAAATTGGCGCAGGTGTCCGGTGTATCTCGGTAGGTTCACTGCCGCATAGGCAGCTCAGAAATTGAAACAGAAGAACCAGAATGATCCCTATAGGTTCACTGCCGCATAGGCAGCTCAGAAAATAGGTCCTGTACCAGAATGGCGCGGCGCTGAGTTCACTGCCGCATAGGCAGCTCAGAAAATATGGCACATGGGTGGTGTCTGCTGGGTAACGTTCACTGCCGCATAGGCAGCTCAGAAAACCTTGCCCTTTCCCTTGCACTCCCGGCATTTGTTCACTGCCGCATAGGCAGCTCAGAAATTGAATTGAGACAGCGACAGCGGGAGAGCACAGTTCACTGCCGCATAGGCAGCTCAGAAATGCCGATTGTGGTATCGTAAAGACTCGTTGTCGTTCACTGCCGCATAGGCAGCTCAGAAATCGGTATGTATTTCGACACCCGGCGCAGCTCCGTTCACTGCCGCATAGGCAGCTCAGAAATGTATATCCTCGTCGTACAGCAGGCCGCTAGCGTTCACTGCCGCATAGGCAGCTCAGAAAGAGCTGCTTGGTTTCGTATACCATTGCGGACAGTTCACTGCCGCATAGGCAGCTCAGAAAGATTGGAACCTGGGCGACTTCCGGGTGATAGCGTTCACTGCCGCATAGGCAGCTCAGAAAAGCGAACGCTGCACGATGGAGGTTTGGTACTGGTTCACTGCCGCATAGGCAGCTCAGAAATGCTCGATATCATCAGCATCCATGGTAATATCGTTCACTGCCGCATAGGCAGCTCAGAAAAGTTCAAGTCCCAGCAAAACAGGCTCCCCTCTGTTCACTGCCGCATAGGCAGCTCAGAAAAGCCGGTAGTTTGTGGCGTGGATTGTCGAGCCGTTCACTGCCGCATAGGCAGCTCAGAAATGGCGGGTATCGCCGACCTGGTCGGTAATGTGGTTCACTGCCGCATAGGCAGCTCAGAAAGCCTGGGCACCCTCGGCCAATGTCTCGGGGATGTTCACTGCCGCATAGGCAGCTCAGAAAAGGAACCATCCAGCAGCTCCTGCCCATCCAAAGTTCACTGCCGCATAGGCAGCTCAGAAATGCAGCGCTATATCAGCGTTACAGATTCCGTTGTTCACTGCCGCATAGGCAGCTCAGAAAAATCGCTGAACAGCTCCCTACTATCGTTGGTCGTTCACTGCCGCATAGGCAGCTCAGAAAATATATCCCGGCGCTGGCTGCGCAGGGCGAGGGTTCACTGCCGCATAGGCAGCTCAGAAAGCACGATACAGCAGGGCCTATTGGCGTTAGTGGTTCACTGCCGCATAGGCAGCTCAGAAACGTGTGACCGGCAAGGGGCAGGACTGGATCAGGTTCACTGCCGCATAGGCAGCTCAGAAAGCACTGAAACGCTGCGGGCTATTACAGATCATGTTCACTGCCGCATAGGCAGCTCAGAAATCGCCCGATTCGGTGGAGTCAAGCGAAAACACGTTCACTGCCGCATAGGCAGCTCAGAAAATTGAAAAGTCGGTCCAGGGTGCCAGTATTTCGTTCACTGCCGCACAGGCAGCTCAGAAGAGTGACAATACGTCACGACTTCGCCCCTTTATTAGATATGGCTTCAATACTTCTTTTATCTTTATGTTTGGATGAGCTGCATAATTATTTCCGCATGCGGAAATTGGAGGCACCCTCCCCGCACACGTGGAATGAATACCCCTGTTGCGATAACGGGGTGCCAGAGAAATCAATACGCTTTTTTTTTGAATGCAAGAAAGGGATTCCTCTCGCAGCCGCAAAGAACGCGAAGAAGATGGGTGACAAATCGATTTTCTTGGCGCTCCTGGCGTCTTGAGTGAGCGCAGCGAACGGGCGAGAGATATGCCTTTTCGTTTGAATGCCTTTCTTTGAGGACAGGTCTCTGTGTGTGAGACTCCCCTGTGAATAGTTACTACGCTTTCAACCTTGACGGTCGCGAGCCATGACTCTATTCTCCTTATTGGTAGCTCTGGAAACACGGTGAATCTCCCAGCCGTAGGACGCCCCGCAAGGGGCGGCTCGCGTGAGGGTGGAACGGGAGCCCCTCCCGGAGCTACCATTTACTTTTCACTACCTGACCATTACGCGTCGTCTGTCGAACATCGGCTATGTTACTGCGGCAAAATGTAAGAGCATAGTTTTTCCATCTCCTGCCACGCGCACTGCTGCTACTCCCAGCCCCGTAGACAAAATGCTCTGGTACGACACGACCAAGAGGGGTGCAAGTTGTACCCCTCTTGATGTGGTTTTGAAAAGTCGCTGTATGACGTGGTGCAGTCAAGGAGTCTGTGGATTTGTAATTGGCTTTCAATGATTGATTTCAGATGAAATGAGATAATGGCGTAAGAAAGCAGGAAAAGAGAGCGGGAGGTAGGGCCCCCCTGTCCACAAGGTAGTGGCAACCCTACATAGCACTCCATGCCCAACGGCATGTGTTACGGCCGGGGGAATATCACCGTGTCACACCCGCTCAGAAAAAAAATATATAGCCATAACGGGTATGTCCGTCAAGGTGAAGGGAGTGGTATCTTTCTTGATTGCAGAATATCCGAGCATACAAGGGGCGCTGAACGCGATAAACGCCGACACAGTGACATGGAACTCAGCCATTCAACAGGTGAACACATGAACGTCTTTGATCTGAACCCCAGCAAGCAGGAGCGCATCGGCATTGGCCTGCAGATATACGACCGGGAGTCCCCCATGTTCTCCCGCGAAGAACTTGATGCCAATCCTGAAGAGAACGCTGTGTTTGTCTGGTCGCTGCTCGACATGCGCGGGCAGGAAGAGGAAGCCGCCGAATACTGGCCCCTGATACCCGACGAACTCAAGTGGCCAACAGGCCACCTTGGCCACAACGACCTGAAGTAAGGAATACCCACACGACCGTGCCATCAGGCTCTTTTCTGTATTTGGTTTTATCTGCGTAAATCAGCGTAATCAGCGGATATCTTCTCCACGGATTTTCGCAGATGGGCGCAAAAAGCACGTTCACACACCAGCCCTCAGCGGTTTTCGGGGCTGATTTTCCTGGCCAGGAGCAGGTATTCGATGTTGCCGTCGGTGCCGGGGGTCTGGCTGGGTTCATGGTGCTGTATTTCCCAGTGTCCGTTTTCCCGCAGGGCGTGAAGGACTTTCTCCAGGGCTTCCAGGCGGTGGGTTTCTTCCTTGACGATGCCGCCACGGGCGATTTTTTCCCGGCTGAGTTCAAACTGGGGTTTGACGAGCCCGATGAAGCGGGTGCCGGGGCTGGCGAGCCGGGTGATGGGTTCAATGATTTTGGTGAGGGAGATAAAGGAGACGTCGGTGACGATGAGGTCAAAGCGGGTTCCGATGGGTGGCTGGTAGTCGCGGATGTCGGTTTGTTCGCTGATGGTGACCTGGGGGTGGGTGCGCAGTTTCCAGTCGAGCTGGTTGGTGCCCACGTCCACGGCGTGGACGTGGCTGGCTCCGTGCTGGAGGAGGCAGTCGGTGAATCCGCCGGTGGAGGAGCCGATGTCAAGGCAGGTGTGGCTGGTGGGGTCGATGGCGAAGCTGCGCAGGGCCTGTTCCAGTTTCAGGCCGCCACGGCTGACGTAGGGGATATCCTTGACTTTGAGGCGGATGGTGGCGTCATCGGGTACGGTGGTGCCGGGTTTGTCGATGCGGTGATCATTGACGATGACGGCTCCGGCCATGATGAGGGCTTTGGCGCGTTCGCGGCTTTTGACGAGTTCGCGGTCCACCAGGAGTTTATCCAGGCGGGTTCTGGGTGTTTTTTGATTCATGGGATGTCGCGGGCGAATGCCAGGGTGACCTGATTGCCTTTGTCGTTATAGGTGAGGCTGTCGGCGTAGTGGGCGACGATATAGATGCCGCGTCCACCGGTGCGCAGCAGGTTTTCGTCTGCGGTGGGCTGGGGGACGGCGCGCTGGTCGAAGCCGTCGCCTTCGTCGGTGATGCTGATGTTGATGCCGTGGGAGTTGCAGTGGAGGTTGACCTGGACGCTCTTGGTGGTGTCGCTTTTGTTGCCGTGCATGATGGCGTTGGTCATGGCTTCGTCAACGGCGAGCCGCACCCGGTAGAGTTTCTTCGGGGTGAAGTAGCCGTCGGGAATGCGTTCGACGATGTGTTTGGCGTATGTGGCGACTTCGTCAAGGTCTGACGCGAACACCATGGTTGTGGTCATAGGCTACCCCTGCGCTGGGTGTTGGATCCGTTTGTCGACTACCCGTTTGCTTTTTCCTTCAAATCGTTCCAGGGTCTTTTTTTCCACGAGTCTGACGGTGGCGCTGACGCCGACCATGCTGCGGATTTCCTGTTGTATTCTCTTGACGAGGGCGTTCTGCTTTTTCATTTCATCGAAGAAGAGGTGTTCGTTGACTTCCACCAGCACTTCCAGCACGTCCAGGGAGCCCTGTCGATCGACGACGAGTTTGTAGTGGGGCTCGCAGCCTTCAATGCTGCACAGCACTTCTTCGATCTGGGTGGGGAAGACGTTGACGCCGCGGATGATGAGCATGTCGTCGCTGCGGCCGGAGGGTTTTTCCATGCGCAGGAAGCTGCGTCCGCAGGCGCAGGGCTCGGGGATGAGGCGGGTCATGTCGCGGGTGCGGTAGCGGATGACGGGCAGGGCTTCGCGGGTCAGGGTGGTGAGCACCAGTTCTCCCATTTCTCCCAGGGGCAGCACTTCGCCGCTGACGGGGTCGATGATTTCGGGGTAGAAGTGGTCTTCGTTGATGTGCATGCCCTTTTTTTCCAGGCATTCGCAGGCGACGCCGGGGCCCATGACTTCGCTGAGGCCGTAGTTGTCGGTGGCGTGAATGTTAAAGCGCTCTTCGATCTGGCGTCGCATCTGGTCGGTCCAGGGTTCACCGCCGAAGAGGCCGGTGCGCAGGCGCAGGTCTTCGCGGCGGATGCCGGCCTGCTCCATGGCTTCGGCCAGGAACATGGCGTAGCTGGGGGTGCAGATGAGGGCGGTGGTGAGGTAGTCTTTCATGATCATAAGCTGCTTCTGGGTGTTGCCGCTGGAGATGGGGATGACCGATGCTCCCACTTTCTCGGCGCCATAGTGCAGGCCGAAGCCGCCGGTGAAGAGGCCGTAGCCGAAGGCGATCTGGATGACGTCGTCGGCGGTGACGTTGCTGGCGCTGAGCAGCCGGGCGATTAATGTACTCCAGGTGTCCAGGTCGCGGCGGGTGTAGCCCACTACGGTGGGTTTGCCGGTGGTGCCGCTGGAGGAGTGTATACGCACGATATCGCGCATGGGTACGGCAAACATGCCGTAGGGGTAGTTCTGGCGGAAGTGGTCTTTCACGGTGAAGGGAAGCTTGCGTATATCCTGGATGGACTGGATGGAATCCGGGGCTATGGCGTTTTCTTCAAAGAGGTTACGGTAGTGGGGGACCTGGTGGTACGCTCGTTGGACGGTTTCGCTCAGGCGCTGCAGCTGGAGTGATTCCAGTTCAGAGCGTTCCATGGATTCGAGTTGGGGTTCCCACATCAGGGTAAGGTTGGTTGATGGCATAACGGTGTTAATCCTTATAGCAGGCTGCTGGAAACCCCCATCTGCGGCGTTGCCCGCTGTCGTGATTCACGGGGAGTGCGCTTCATTTCTCGCTCCGCTGGCGCCCTGCACCTGTGGGTTTTTCCATTGCCTGTCTGAATTTGAAGTATTTCAGGAAGCTGTCCGGTTTTTCTCAGCAGGGTTGCCGGTATTTTGCCGCATACCCTCCGAATTTTCTGAGAATACTATGAATATTGCTTCAATGGCAACCAAACATGATGCCTTTGTTGCAAAATTACCCTGTATCAGGTATATGAGCTGGGTGTTTGACGGGCCATCGGGCATCTCGTGAAGAGTCTGGTCCGCAGTTTTTTTCAGGAGTACCGAGCACTTGAACACACCACCGGCTGATAACTCATCCCACCCCATGTCTGAACGCGCGCTGGTGTTACGTAACAGTGCCATCAGTATTGTCCTGCTCTCCATTACTTCGACGATTCCCCTGCTGGGAATCTTTGCCGGCCTTTTCATGCCCTTTCCGATACTGCATACGATTTTTCACCATGGCTGGCGTGGTGGTTTTGTGGTGGGCGCTCTCTCGGCGCTCTTTCTGGTGGCTTTTCACCCGCCTCTGGCAATCATGTATTCCATGGAAACCTTTATCCCGTCGCTGATCCTGATTCTCTTTCTGCGTCTGGCCTGTCACCCCATGGCGAGCACGGTGTACTCGACGCTGATTACCGGTATCACGCTGTTTGTGCTCTACATTCCCTTTGTGGCGGTGCGGGGGGAGGATCCCCTGTGGCAGCTGCTGGAGGCGACGCGGGCTGCCATTGAGCAGGGGGCTTCCGGTTCGGGGCTGGCGCAGAATGTGGAACTGATCATGCATGTGGCCTATAATATCGCCTTTGGCTTTTTCATGACCGGGGTGTTCTTCTCCCTGATCTGCTCCCTGGGATTGATTATGCGACGCGGCGCCGATGGCAAGCACATCGGTGTGCTGGGTTCCTACTTCAGCGCCAAGATTCCGCCCTACTTCCTGATCCTCCTGCTGGCGGGGCTGACGGGTATGGCGGCCCAGCATCACATCGTCTTCATGGGGGCGGCCAGCCTGCTGTTCTTCCTGACCATTCTCTATGCCCTGCAGGGCTTTCTGACCATGTCCTTCTTCTTTCGTCATCGCAAAACGCCGCTGTTTTTCCAGGTACTGGTGTACGGGATTATTATTCTTCAACCGGGGCTGGCGCTGATGATCGCCTTCCTTGGGATTCTGGAGACCTTGCTTGGCCTGCGCGAGAAGATGATGCAGGGACGCCCCTCCCGATGAGTGCTGCGGAACGGGAGCGCATCGACCAGTTGACGGCTTTGCTGCAGAAGGCCGATGAAGCGTACTACACCCTTGCCGACCCCATTATGGGCGATGGCGAGTACGACGGGCTCTATCGCGAGTTGCGTGCCCTGGAGGCCCGTTTCCCCCAGTATGTCCACGCCGATTCCCCCACCCGTCGCATTGGCGAGCGTCTGGAAGGGGGCAGTCGCGCCTTTGTGCACTCGGTGCCCATGCTCTCCCTGGGCAATACCTATGAGCAGGCGGAGCTGGAAGACTTTCTGCGCAAGGTGCGTCGCGACAGCGGCGACCATGTGCGCTTTACCGTGGAGCCCAAAATTGACGGGGTGGCGGTCAGTCTGCACTACCGTGACGGCGTATTCAGCGTGGCGGCTACCCGTGGCGACGGGCTGCAGGGTGAGGAGATCAGCCATAATATCCGCACCATCCGCAGCCTGCCGCTGGAGATTCCGGCTGCGGGTGCCATGGAGATTCGCGGTGAAGTGTATATCCCCCGTCAGGCCTTTGAGCGCATCAATCAGCAGCGTCTGGAGCAGGGGGAAAGTCTCTATGCCAATCCACGTAACCTGGCCGCTGGTTCTCTGAAACTGCTTGACCCCGCCCAGAGCAGCCGCCGTGGGCTGCAGATATTCTGCTACTCCCTGCAGGGGTTCCCTCACGACTCCCATTTTCAATGTTTGCAGACACTCAGGGACTGGGGCTTTCCCGTCAGTGACCTGGTTCGCCAGTGCGCCAGCGATGCCGAGGTGTGGGACGCGGTGCAGCATATTCGTCAGCAGCGTGAACTGCTGCCCTTTGATATTGATGGCGCGGTCATCAAGGTGGATCAGCTGCACCTGCACGAGGAACTGGGCACAACGGCCAAAATTCCCCGCTATGCCATCGCCTACAAGTACGAGGCTCAGCAGGTCAGCACCCGCCTGCGGGATATCACCTTCCAGGTGGGGCGCACCGGAGTGATTACTCCGGTGGCCGAGCTTGATCCGGTGCTGCTGGCGGGCAGCACCATCTCCCGCGCCACGTTGCACAATTTCGAAGAGCTGCGCCGCAAGGATATCCGCATTGGCGACCAGGTGCTCATCGAGAAGGGCGGCGATGTGATCCCCAAGGTGGTCAAGCCCATCATGGCCCTGCGTTCGGCGGACGCGTCGGAGGTGGTTCCCCCGGAAAACTGTCCGGAGTGCGGCAGCCCCCTGCACTGGAGCGACAATGGTGTGCACCTGTACTGTCAGAACCCCCTGTGTCCGGCCCAGCGCCTGGGCGCTCTTCTGCATTTTGTCTCCCGCGATGCCATGGATATTGCCGGCATGGGGGAAAAGGTCGTGCAGCGCTTCCTCGACGAGGGTATCCTTACGGATATTCCCGACATCTACCATCTGGTCTATGAGCGCGTCGCCAGCCTGGATGGCTTCGGGGTCAAGAGCGCCCTGAATCTGCAGGCATCCGTTGAAGCTTCCAAGGCCCATCCCCTGGAGCGGGTTCTCTTTGCCCTGGGCATTCGCCACGTGGGCAAAAAGACCGCCCAGCTGCTGGCCCGTCACTTTGGCTCCATGGAGCGTCTGATGCAGGCGAGCATTGAGGAGCTGACGGCGGTGGAGGAGGTGGGCGAAATTGTGGCCCGCTCCATCTATAGCTTTCTGCGCGAGCCCGCCAGCGTGGCGCTGGTTGAAGCCCTGAAACGCAGCGGACTGAACATGGAAAGCTCCGCGCCGCGCGCTCAGGTGGCTTCCGGCCTGAGCGGCAGGTCGGTGGTGTTTACCGGCAAGCTGTCGCGGCCCCGTAAGGAATACGAAGAAATGGCCCAGCTGGGCGGTGCCCGCGTGCTCTCGGGCGTATCGGGCAGTCTTGATTACCTGGTGTGCGGCGAAGATGCCGGCAGCAAACTGGACAAGGCCCGCAAACTGGGTGTTGCCATTATCGATGAAGAGGAGTTTGTACGCCTATGCTCAGCCGAATAACCATCCTGCTGGAAATGATCAAGTTTTCCCACACCCTCTTCGCCCTGCCCTTTGCCCTGATCGGCATGCTGACAGCGGCCCGTGGCCTGCCTGGTTTCTGGACCATCTTCTGGATCGTGATGGCCATGGTGGGGGCCCGAACCATGGGCATGACCCTCAATCGCATCCTCGATGCGGAAATCGACCGGCGTAATCCCCGTACCGCGGAACGCCACATCCCCGCCGGCGTGGTCTCCCGCCGAGAGGCCTGGCTGCTGGTGGCAGCCTCCTTTGTGCTCTTTGAAGTGGCGGCCTGGGCGCTCAACCCCCTGGCTTTCAAGCTGAGCTTTGTGGCGGTGGGTTTTCTGGTGCTCTACCCTTTTATGAAGCGCTTCAGCGTTGCGGCCCACATCGTGCTGGGCCTGACTCTGGCCATGGCACCCATCGGGGCCACCATCGCTGTTGCCGGAGAGATTACCCTGTACAGCCTTTTGTTGGGCGGGTTTGTGCTGCTGTGGTCGGCAGCCTTTGACATTATCTATGCCACCCAGGATATCGAATTCGACCGCTCCCAGAAGCTGTTCAGCATTCCCGCCTGGCTTGGCCAGCGCCGGGCGCTGCAGGTGGCGGCACTCTTCCACGGGGTGGCCTTTGCCCTGCTGCTCCTGAGCTCCATGCTGCTGGAGTACCTGGGAGGGATATACCTGGCCGGCGTGGGCGTGGTGGGCGTTATGCTGGTGTACGAACACCTGCTGGCCTGGCGGGCCAAAGATCCCGCCGATATTGACCGCGCCTTCTTCACCGTCAACAGCTACATTTCCATCGTCATTTTTGTGGCAACCTGCCTGGACGCGATCTTCTTCTGGTAGGCGGTTTTTTCCGTGCGCGGTGCCCGTGAACGCAAAGCGCCCAGCTGCTCTTTCTGAGTGGCTGGGCGCTTTTTTGTCGTGTGTTGTTCTGCTGGTTGCTTTCCCGGCTCCGCGTTCTGCGCTTCCTGGCGAAGAAAACGCCCTTTGGGGTTTCCCGCCGTTGCGTGCACCTGGGAGCATCGCCCCTCAGAGCTTGTTTACTTCGAAGATGGTCTTCAGGGTTTCCTTGATATTTCCGGCAGTCATGCCGCGTCCCAGGTATCCGGTCTGGGCATAGGTTTCATAGAGGGCGATCTGCTCGGTCAGCAGGATGATTTCATCTTCCTTGTGGGCGTACTCTTCAGGTTTTTGCAGAATGGTTTCTATGTGACATGTCAGGAAATCGGGGAAATCGCGCTCTTTCTGAGCGATACGGGTCTGCTTCTCCAGGTCACGAAAAAAATCCATGCTACTGCTCCTCAACCTTCTGTATGTTATTGGTGCTGAAATTGGCTTCCACCACGATGTTTTCTATGAGCGCGTACCCTTGCTCCGTGACGCTGAGCACCTCAAGGGCCGGGGCATTTTCATCGGCCTGCTGGATAGCGTGCTGCAGCATGCCGTTGCCGAGCAGCTCGCCCAGGGTGCTTTCCCAGGGGCCCAGGTGTTGTTGCATGGAGGTGAGTATTTTTTGAAGAGTTTGGACGGGGACGCCCAGTTGCTCCTGGTGAATAATATTGAGGATTTCCAGGTAGCCTGCCAGCAGGAGAATGCGCTGGTGCTGGGAGATATCCTGATACCGGCTCAACAGTTCGCCGATTTCCGGGCGTTCCGCAGGGCCGTTCAGGTAGGAATGATGAATCTGTTTCATGATCGATTGCAAAACCGGGCGCGAAGAAGGCTGACTCATAGTTCTGACTCTCTGCTCTCTACAATGCGGTAGCTTCTGTCATTTTTCTGACACTTCTATTCTTAGCATTTTTCTGTGACAAAAGTCACCACACTGGTTTGAGATTTTTTTGCGACAAATGGCGGGCATTTGAAGATTCACATTAAATGATTTATTCGCAAGTGCTTCTATTAACTTGTGGGGAGGAATTTTTTCTTTCAGGGTACACGGAGAAACCTCGGTGCTTTGTGTGGTATGTTGTGGCAGATACGCGCAGGAGGAAATGACATGGCGGTGATTCTGTTTATCAATCTCAAAGGAGGCGTTGCAAAAACAACCAACGCGGTGGCGGTTGCCGAGTGTCTGGCCAGTATGGGCAAGCGCACGCTGCTGATAGACGCGGACCATCAGTGCATGGCGGGTGAGCTGCTGCTGGGGGAGGAAGGGCAGATGCGCAGCGAGAAGCGTCGCACGACGCTGCACGATCTGCTGGCCGCCATGCTGGATGACGAGTTTTCCGCCCGCCAGTTCAACGCCTTTTTGCAACCGGCCGTAAGCGCTCCCATGGTGGAAGGCGAGCCGCCAACGCTGATGGTGTTGCCGTGCTCAAGCCGTATTGAGGATTTCAGTACCAATATGGCCAAGGCCAAAAAAGGGTACCACGACACGGCGGCATTCCATGGGCAGCTCGCAAAGCGCAAGGCCTATTTGCGCAAATGGCTGGATGAGAGTTTCGACTATACCCTGATTGACTGCCCACCCAGTATGGCACTGCAGGTGCGCACCCTGATGTCCGTGGCCGACAGCTATGTGATTCCCTGTGTGCCGGATCGCCTGGCGGTACGGGGCGCCTTTGCGCTGATGGATCGCATTCGTCAGGCGCGCCATCGGATTCAGCCCCTGGGGACGCTGTGGTCCATGTACCGGGTGCAGGTATCGCTGCACAAGAAGATCGTCATCCATGCCGCTCAGCGGCAGGCTCCCCTGGATGTTCTGCCGGAGCCGTTTTTCACGGTGATTCCCAACGCGACCAAGATAGCCGAATCGGCTGAACCGGAGATGGCCCATCTCGATTTTCGCCAGAAGTACTCGCCCCAGATAGCACAGCTCTATGAAAAGCTGTGCCTGGAGATTCTGGAGCGGCTGGGGCGAAACCCGTGAGCGGGTGTCACGGGTTCGAGGGTGTGGCCTGCATTCGCACTGGTGGACGGAAGTGACGCAGGCGCAGGGCATTGCTGAGGACGCACACGCTGGAGAGTCCCATGGCCAGGGCTGCCAGCATGGGTGAGAGCAGGATGCCCGCCACAGGATAGAGAATGCCGGCGGCGACGGGAATGAGGCTGGTGTTGTAGGCAAAGGCCCAGAAGAGGTTCTGCTTGATATTGCGCAGGGTTGCCCGCGAGAGGGCGATGGCGTTGGCCACATTGCGCAGGTCGCCGGACATGAGGACCACATCGGCGGATTCAATGGCGATGTCGGTGCCGGTGCCGATGGCCAGGCCAACGTCGGACTGGGCCAGGGCAGGAGCGTCGTTGATGCCGTCGCCCACAAAGGCGACCTTGCTGCCGTTGTCCTGCAGCTGGCGGACGGCGTCCGCTTTGCCGTCGGGCATGATTTCCGCCAGCACGTCGTCAATACCCAGGGTCCTGGCGATGGCCTGGGCGGTGCGCTGGTTGTCGCCGGTTATCATAACGGTCCGCAGGCCCATGGCGTGGAGGGCCTGAATGGCTGTGGCACTGGAGGGTTTGACGGGGTCCGAGACGCTGATGGTGGCGGCCAGGGTGCCGTCAATGGCGGCGTAGAGCGGAGTCTTGCCGGCATCGGACAGCTGGGTCACGATGGCGGCGAATGGGGACAGGTCGAGCCCCAGCTGCTGCATATAGCGGTCGGCACCCACCTGAACCAGCTGGCCGTCAATGGTGGCCTCTACGCCAAGCCCTGGCAGGGCGCGGAAACTGGCGGCATCCGTCAGGGCTGCTCCCTGCTGCTGCGCGTACTGACAGATGGCCTGGGCGACGGGGTGCTCACTCTTGCTTTCCGCCGAGGCTACCAGGCGCAGGACGTCGGTTTTCTCGAAGCTCTCGGCGATGTGGATATCGGTCAGCTGCGGCTGACCCTGGGTGATGGTGCCGGTTTTATCCAGGGCGATCACCGTGGCTTCACGCAGGTGCTGCAGGGCGATGCCGTTACGGAAGAGGATGCCGGTTTCAGCGGCTTTGCCAGTGCCCACCATGATGGATGTGGGGGTAGCCAGGCCCATGGCGCAGGGGCAGGCGATGATGAGTACGGCGACCATGTTCACCAGGGCGAAGGTGAGGGCCGGGGCCGGGCCGATCAGCAGCCAGATGAAGAAGGTGAAGGCGGCGGCGGCCAGCACGGCGGGCACAAAGTAGAGGACGACCCGGTCTACCAGGGCCTGGATGGGCAGTTTGGAGCCCTGGGCCTGCTCCACCATGCGCACAATCTGGGCCAGCACGGTATCCGCGCCGACCTTGGTGGCCTTGATGCGGAAGCTGCCGGTGGTGTTGACGGTGCCGCCGATGACTTCGCTGCCGGTTTCCTTGTGAACGGGCAGCGGCTCTCCGCTGATCATGGACTCATCCACATAGGAGCTGCCATCCACTACCATGCCATCAACGGGGATGCGCTCGCCGGGGCGCACGATGACGGTGTCGTCGCGCACTACCTGGGCCGTGTCCAGATCCAGTTCGCGGCCATCACGCTCCACGCGGGCCGTGCGGGGCTGCAGGCCGATGAGTTTCTGGATGGCCTGGCTGGTTTTCCCTTTGGCGCGAGCCTCCAGGTAGCGACCCAGCAGAATGAGGGTGATGATGACGGTGGATGCTTCGTAGTACACGTGCACAGTGCCAGCGGGCAGAATGCCGGGCAGGAAGGTGGCGATGACGGAGTAGCCATAGGCGGCGCTGGTGCCCAGCATGACCAGGGAGTTCATATCGGGGGCGGCGCTGCGCAGGGCGGGCCAGCCCTTCTGGTAGAAGCGCCAGCCGGGGCCGAACTGGACAATGGAGGCCAGGACGAAGAAGAGGAAGTGAAGAGTACGCGGGGATATCTGCTGGAAGAGCCACTGCTCCAGGGCCGGTATCCACATGGGGAACATATCCAGCACGAAGATGGGTATGGTGAGGATCGCTGCCAGCAGCAGGCTGCGGCGCAGTTCACCGGATTCTTCATGGCGCTGCTGCTGAATGCGGTCAATCTGAGGTGTGGCGTCGGCTGTCTGGACCTGTTCCACCTGATAGCCCGCCTTACGCACGGATTCGCGCAGCTGGTCAGGGGTGACGCTGGCGGGCACATAGGTGACGGTGGCCTGGGACGTTGCCAGGTTGACGCTGGCGTCGGCAACGCCGCTGAGTCCCATGAGCGCCCTTTCCACTTTCCCGGCGCAGGTGGCGCAGCTCATTCCCTGGACCGCGAAGCTCAGCTGTTCGGTAATGGGTTTGTAGTTGGTCTGTTCAAGGGCGTTAACGATGGCGCTGGTCGTGGTGGCGCTGCTGTCAAAGGTGACGCTGGCCTGTTCGGTGGCCAGATTGACCGTGGCGCTGGTGACACCGGATACGGCCTGCAGGGCTTTTTCCGCCCGACCGGCACAGCCGGCGCAGGTCATGCCGCGGATACCTATGGTAAGCTGCTGGGAATCCATGTGGACCTCCAATTCAGAGAGTAAAATAGAGTAATCTAATTTGCAGCATACTGCTTTTCGGCTCACAGGAAAACCCCACAGTGAAATTCATTGACAGGTCCTTGTGTTTTCTGTATATATGCAGTTTCGAAAAATTCTTAAGAGAAATGGGGTGATTGTACCGTGCCGATTAATGCTTACGTCCGGGTTGATGGAGAAGAGGTCAATGACGCGCTGAAGGCGTTCAAACGGAAAGTTGAACGCGAAGGCCTGATTCGCGAAATGAAGAAGTACACCTTCTACGAAAAACCCACGGAAGCCCGCAGGCGCAAAAAACTCAAAGCCAAGCGCAAGCAGCTGAAGCTTCTGAACAAAATGCGTCGGCTCCAAGGCTGATCACCCATTGTATTCATTTGACATGAAGGGGAACCGAAAGGTTCCCCTTTTCCTTAGCAGGCCATTGAAAAACCCTCATCTGCGGCGTTGCCCGCTGTCGCTCGTCATTGCAACGTACGGGGAGTACGCTTCATTCCTCGCTCCGCGAGCGCCTGACACCTGAGGGTTTTTCAATTGCCTGCCTGGTTTGAGGTATTTCAGTGGCTGTTAGCTGGCTGCTGAACCCCTCCCCATCCGTTAACTTTCCGTGAGAGGAGCTGCCATGCCCCAGTCCTATACGCCCCACCAGGTGCAGTTCATCACCTCGGCGCCATCCCTGGCCAAGTGCCCGGTGCCAGATCGCCCGGAAATCGTCTTCCTGGGGCGCAGTAATGTGGGAAAATCGAGCCTGATCAATGCGGTGACCGGTCGCAGAAATATTGCCATCACCAGCAAGACACCGGGGCGTACGCGCCTGATCAACTACTTTGATGTCAATGGCGATCTTTACTGTGTGGATCTTCCCGGTTACGGGTTTGCCCGTGTGCCTACGGGCATGCGCGATGAATGGAACCGCAGCCTGTACGAGTACCTGGAGAGGCGCGAGAATATCGCTCTGGCTATCATGATTGTGGACGCTCGTCACGAGGCGCAGAAAAACGATCTGCGCATGTTCAGCCTGCTGCAGGAGCTGGAGGTTCCCGTGTTCATTGTGGCTACCAAAGCGGACAAGCTGACAAAGAATCAGCTGCAGAAGCAGGTGGCCGGGCTGAAAAAAGTCTATGGCAAAGAGGCGGGTGTCTTGCCGTTTTCTTCAACGGCAAAGTATGGTATAGAGGAGTTCTGGCAGGAGATTACCCGCCGCGGAATAGTGGTCTCCAACAGCAAACCCGAATAACGTGGAGGTTCAGGATATGGAAGGCAAAGACGCCAAGGCCAGGGACGGTTCCCGTTCATCGCTGGACAAAGTGTACGAGAGTATTATCAAGGGCATTAACAAGAGCAAGGTCGAAGCTGTCAAACTGACCAAGATGGGCAAGATCAAGCTCGATATCATCAACGCGCAGCGCAAGAAGTCCAACAAGCTTGAGGAGCTTGGCACTCTGACCTACGATCTGTTGAAGAGTGGTAATCTGCAGTTTGATGAAAACTTCCTTTCCCTGATTGAGGAGATCGAAAAGATCGACGCCGAAATCTCCGTGCATCAGGCGCTGCTGGAAGAGCTGAACCTGGCCAGTGACCTCAGTGAGTTCACTCCCGATGAGCCTCCCCGCGAAAGCAATCCTGCTCAGGAGGAGCAGGCGGAACAGCCTGGCGACAGCCCTGAGGAGTACCACGCCGATGATGTCGCTATTTCAGGGCGTATTGAGACGCCGGTGACTGCCGATGAGAACAAAAAAGACTGATTTCCCTTTGAGAAATATTCAGGCAGTAGTTTCTACTGCCTTTTTTTATTGGTGCCCCAGAGGCTGGCGTCAGCTTGCGCTGCTCCTTTGGGTGCCGCTCTTTCTGGCGGTGCCATTTCCCCTGGCTGCCGATGATCTGCGGCGCACGCCGGTGGTGCGCGCGGTGGAACAGGTCAGCGCGGCTGTGGTGAATATTTCCACCCTCTCGGTGAAGGAGACTGCGGCAACGCCCTTTGTGATGAACGATCCGTTTTTCGATGAGTTCTTTCGCGATTTCTTTCAGGGCTTTCGTCGCTCCTACACCACCCGTTCTCTGGGTTCGGGGGTACTTATCAGCTGCGATGGGCATATTCTCACCAATGCCCATGTGGTAGCGGGGGCTACGGATATCACGATTTTCACTGGCGATCACCGTGAATTCAAGGCGCGTATTCTGGGAAGCGACTCCCGCAGCGATATCGCGGTACTGGCGGTGGAAAATCCGCCCCACGATCTGGGCTGCGCCAGGGTGGGTAACTCCGATGAGCTGTTTATCGGTGAACCGGTAATCGCCATTGGCAACCCCTTTGGTTTTTCCAATACGGTTACCACGGGAATCATCTCTGCGGTTGGCCGCTCCATTCGTGGAGATGGAGTGGTGTTCCACAACCTCATCCAGACGGACACCATGATTAACCCCGGTAACAGTGGCGGGCCGCTGCTGAATATCCATGGAGATGTCATCGGCATCAACACGGCCATGTACCGGCGCGCCCAGGGTATTGGTTTCAGTATACCGGTGAACAGGGCCATGCGCATTTACGAGTACATTCTGCGCCATGGCACCCTTGATCGCGCCTGGATCGGGGTGGAGGTGCAGGAGCTCTCTTCGCAGCTGCGTTCCGCCATAGGGTCACAGCTGCCCAGGAATCGTGGCGTGGCTGTTACCGAAGTGGCGAATCCCTCCCTGTTTCGCGGCGAGGCATTGCAGCCCCAGGATGTGATTCTGGCGGTGGGGAACATGCCGGTGACCGGGGCCGCTGATTATGTGATGGGTATTCACGACTACACGGCCGATGATGTGATCGACCTGACAGTGTGGCGGGAAAACCGCGTTTTTCATACCAGGGTGCAGGCCCGCAGGGCACCTGACACCTACGGCATTCTGGTGCTGGCCCGCTGGCTGGGCGTTGAGCTGAAGGCCACCTCCGGTCAGCGTGGTATGGAGGTGGCGCGGGTCCACAGTGGAAGCTGGGCGCAGCGGGCAGGCTTTCGTCCCGGCGATCGCGTTCTCACCATAGACGATATTCCCATCAACTCTCCCCAGCTGCTGGCTGAAGCCATTGTGCTGGTTCGTGCCAAAGAGGGGGGCGTGATGGAAGTGGCGCGCGGGCGACAGACGACGCGTATTCAGTTTTGAATGCCCACCTGCGCAATTCCTGCGCAGGTGGGCAGGGGCTGCGCACCGCGCTGCGGGGTGAGAGCCGTATGCGAAAGAGTTGCGTTGATCTGAAGTTTCGCACCTTGTCGCCCTGGGTTATGGTATTATTTCTCTGGCATTTACCGCGCGGAAACCGTATTGATTTTGCATGCTTGATTCATCTGTATCCCACTTTTCGTTTTCCGGGTATTGTCCTTTTTGACCGCGCAAAAAGGACGGAAAAACGCGCCCCCCGAACGCCCGTTTTTTCCGGCTCGCCTGCTCGCCTGTTCTGGAGATCCAGCAGACACTGCATCCCTGCAGTGCTGCCGGACCACTCACTTCCTGTGAGTGTCCCGTTCGGGTCTTGCCAGCCAGGCGTCGCACTCACCGGACGGGCTCAGGGGGGGACGGCCTGCTTCTGCCTCTCCCCCGTGTGCTGGCCCAGCCAGAACGCGCCGACTGGAACGCTATGGACCCGCAGGGTTGCCGCCACGAGGGCGGCAACCGCAAACCAAAAGCCATGGAGGGCGGTTGTTTGCGGTCCCCAGTTCCAGGCAAGCGGACGGCTGATAAGGGCAGCACTGGGGGGCGCTTTTGCGCCACTTTTGGCGACCCAAAAGTGGCAAGGAAAAATGGAAACGGAATGTCAAAAGATGCAACCATTTCAGCCATTCCAGCATGGCATCAGGGTCGGCACCGACAACCTGCCGTTTCGGGGGTGCTAAAGTTAAGTTTGCTGTTCTACTGGCTTGAATATTGCACGTGAAAGGCGGCACTTGCCTTTCCTGAGTATGTAAATTGATTTTAAGGAGTTTCTATGTACCGAATTTCTCTCTTGCTGGCACTGGTTGCCATTTCCCTTCTGCTGGTTGCCTGTGGCACCAAGGAAGAGGTGTACGGATCAGGGGTGAATCCCGCCGCTCCGGTGATTACGGTTCAGGATGCCTTCTTTAACAAGGATCTCCTGGAAACCGAGGTGACCATGGAAGGTTTTATACAGACCCAGTGCACCTCCAATGGCTGCTGGTTCATGCTGAAGGACGATACCGGGCAGATCTTTGTGGACCTCTCCCGTCACAGCTTCTCTCTGCCTGCGCGTCTTGGACACGATGCCCGCGCGACGGGCACGCTGACGACCTATAATAACAACCTCTTGCTGGTTGCCAGTGGGGTGGTACTCAAATGACAAGTTCCCTGCATCTGGCTTTTCAGAACCTCCTGCGTCACCGCACGCGCAGTGCTTTGACCATGCTGGGCATCGCGGCTTCCGTCGGTGTGCTCTTTGCGGTCTTTTCCTTTAATCGCGGCTTTGAACAGAGTCTTGCCCAGCAGCTGGATCAGACGGGGCTGCACTTCATGGTGGTTCCCTCGGGCTGTGCCCATGAGGTGGCTTCCCTGGTGCTCCATGGCAACGTGATTCCCCGCTACATTGACGATGGTGTCATGGAACATGTTCTCGCCACCGAAGGTGTGGCGCTGGCAACCCCCATTCTGGTGGCCCAGCTGCCCAACCCCGCCCAGAAGCGCATTGACCTGATCTATGGTGTCGATATGAAGGTGCTGGAGGAGATCAAACCCGACTGGGATATCACAGGCTCCATTCCACGCAGTGCACATGAAATTCTGCTGGGATACGAGGTGGCGCAGCACACGGGTCTCAAGGCCGGCGACAGTTTCCGCTACCCCCAGATGGACGAGCTCTTCCATGTTGCCGGTGTCATCGGCAACACCACTTCTGCCGATGACGCTTTTGTCTACTTCCCCATCGCCACGGCTCAGCGTCTGATGGAGAGCCCCGGTGGTGCCACGGCCATTGGTGTAAAGGTGGACAATCCTGAACGGCTGGGCCTGGTTACCGAGGCGCTGGAAAAAGCCGTTCCCGGCATTCAGATCGTGACCATGGGGCAGGTGATGAACAGCATCTCCAACCTGGCGGCTTCTGCCAAGTCCCTGAGCATCTCCATCGCCCTGATCGCCGTGATGATCAGTGCCGTCGGTGTCATGAACTCCATCCTCATGGCGGTTTTCGAGCGCACACAGGAGCTTGGCATGATGCGGGCCATTGGTGCTTCACGCTTTGATGTCTTCCGCATGATTCTCAAGGAGACCACCATTCTCTCCCTGGCTGGCGGGGTGGTGGGTATTATCATCGCCGTGCTGGGTTCCCGTGGTATTGAAAGCTTTGTGCGCAGTGTGATGCCCTACGTGCCCAGTGGAGACCTGGTGCGCTTTGAGCTGTCGGTAGCCCTTGGCAGCGTTGCCTTTATCTTTGTTGTCGGCCTGCTCTCCGGCCTCTATCCGGCCTGGAAGGCATCGAAAATCAACCCAATCGAGGCGATCAAAGGATGATACAACTCAAAGGAATAGAAAAATCGTATCGGCGTGGCGTGGAAAACGTGCACGCCCTGGCAGGAATCGATCTGGAAATCGCTGCTGGTGAGCTGATTGCCGTTGTCGGCCCCTCCGGCGCCGGCAAGACCACCCTGCTGCACATTCTCGGCTGCCTGGATCTGCCCACCAAAGGTCAGATGCACTTTGACGGCGCACGGGTGGACACCATGGGTGAATCTCAGCTGGTGGCCCTGCGCCGCGAGAAAATCGGCTTTATCTTTCAGCAGTTTTACCTGATTCCCGGCCTCAGCGTCTTCGATAACATCGCCTTGCCCCTGCTGTTCTCACGCAAGAAGGCCGACCCCGCCGTCATCCGAGAACTGGCGGCAACCGTGGGCCTTGGAGATCGCATCAACCACAGCCCTTCACAGCTCAGTGGTGGCGAAATGCAGCGGGTGGCGGTGGCGCGTGCCCTGGTGAACAACCCCGAAATCATCCTGGCCGATGAGCCCACGGGCAATCTGGACAGCGAGAACAGCGAAAAGATTTTCGGACTGCTGCGCTCTCTGCACGAGCGGGGCATCACCGTGGTCATGATCACCCATAACGACGAGCTGGCGCAGCGGGCGCAACGGGTGATCCGCCTGCGTGATGGAAAGATCTGCAGCAGGCAGTGAGCTGCGTGGAGAAATAGCCCTTTGCCGAAAGCGTCGAATCGGATATTCTTGATGCCAGTGCCGCATGTTTTGAAAACCGTGAACAGTGAACGAGGTGTGCCATGAAGATAGCCATTGTCTTTTACTCCATGTATGGTCACGTGTATCAGATGGCCCAGGCAATTGCCGAGGGTGCGAAAAAGGTTGAGGGGGCAGAGGTGAAGCTTCTGCAGGTTCCCGAAACCCTTCCCGTTGAAGTGCTGGAAAAGATGGGCGCCGTGGAAGCCCGCAAGAGCTTTGCCCACATTCCCACCGCGACCGTTGAGGACCTGGAGTGGGCCGATGCCATTATTTTCGGCACTCCCACCCGCTTTGGCAATATGTGTGGCCAGATGCGTCAGTTCCTGGATGCCACCGGCCAGCTGTGGGCATCGGGTTCCCTGGTGGGCAAGGTGGGCAGCGTCTTCACCAGCACCGCCACCCAGCACGGCGGTCAGGAATCCACCCTGCTGAGTTTCCACATCACCCTGCTGCACCACGGTATGGTGGTGGCCGGACTGCCCTACGCCTTCCAGGGGCAGACCCGGGTGGACGAAATCACCGGCTGCTCACCCTACGGCGCTTCCACCATTGCCGCTGGCGATGGCTCACGGCAGCCCAGCCAGAACGAACTGGATGGCGCCCGCTTCCAGGGCGAGTATGTGGCAGGAATTGCCCGCAAGCTGACCTGCTGCTGAAGAAGCCGTTTCGCTCAGGTTTCTGACCGATAATTTTGTTGAAGGGATGCCACCGCTGTGGCATCCTTTCGCTTTGTTGGCAGGCTGCTGAAAAACCCTTAAACTTCGCAGGCAATTGAAAAATACTCAGGTGCAAGGCGCTCCCAGAGCGAGGAGTGAAGCGCACTCCCCCTACGTTGCAATGACGAGCGACAGCGAGCAACGCCGCAGATGAGGGTTTTTCAGCAGCCTGTTAAATTATACTCCCTGGAGATAAAGATGGTACGAGTCCGATTTGCCCCAAGCCCCACTGGTCACCTGCACGTGGGTGGCGCGCGAACTGCGCTGTTCAATTACTTTTATGCCAAAGCCCAGGGGGGCAGGCTCATCCTGCGGGTGGAGGACACGGATCAGGCCCGCAGCACCCGTGAAAGTGAAGCCATGGTGCTGGAAGATCTGCGCTGGCTCGGTGTTCAGTGGGATGAAGGCCCCGATGTGGGTGGCGATTACGGCCCCTATCGCCAGTCCGAACGCACCGGAATCTACCTGGAATACGCCCGCAAACTGCTGGAGGCTGACAAGGCTTACCACTGCTACTGCACTGATGCAGAGCTGGAAGCCTCCCGTGAGGAAGCCACCCGCCTGAAGATCACCCCCCACTACAATGGCCGCTGCCGAAATCTCAGCCCGGAGCAGGCTGCCGCCTTTGAAAAAGAGGGACGCAGGCCCACCGTGCGCTTTCGCGCGCCCCTGCGGGACTATGTCCTCAACGACATCATCCGCGGCGACGTCACCTTCAAGGATGGCATGATCGGCGACTTCATCATCATGCGTTCCGACGGCATGCCCGTCTATAATTTCTGTGTCAGCATTGACGATGTCCTCATGGAGATCACCCACGTCATCCGCGCTGAGGAGCACCTCAGCAATACCCTGCGCCAGATGATGATCTGCGAAGCCCTGGGCGTGGAGCCCCCCCGTTACGCCCATGTCAGTCTGATTCTGGGCGAGGATCGCTCCAAGCTCAGCAAGCGCCACGGTGCCACCAGCGTGGGCCAGTACCAGGAAAAGGGCTACCTGCCTGAAGCTATGGTCAACTACCTGAGCCTGCTGGGCTGGAGCAGTGGCAGCGAAGAGGAGTTGTTCAGCGTGGAGCGCATCATCGAGCTGTTCAGCCTGGAGCGCATCAACCGCGCCGCCGCTGTCTTCGACAACGCCAAGCTGGACTGGATGAACGCCCACTACATCCGCGAAGCCGACCTGCCGCGCATCACGGCGCTGATGAAACCGTACCTGATGCAGACAGGTCTCATAGATGGTGCCAAGGACGAGAATCAGCTGCAGCTTGAGATTGATATTATCCGGGGCAACTGTACGGTGCTGGCAGATGTGAGCACCTATTACCCCATTTTCCTCGACCGCGATCCACTCCTGGAGGAAGATGGCCGCGCGTTTTTGCAGCTGGAAACCAGCCGTCCCCTGGTCGAGGAGGTGTTGAAGCGTGTGGAAGCTCTCTCCCAGGCTCTTGATGGGGAAGTGTATAAGGATATGGTCAAGGAAGCGGGCAAGGTCGTGGGTGTGAAGGGGAAGAATCTCTTTATGACCCTGCGGGTGGCTTTGACCGGCAAGTGCCGTGGTCCGGAGCTTGATCTGCTGGTACCGGTGCTGGGCCAGTCCGTGGTCTGCCGGCGTCTGCGCTGGGCACTGGAGCAGATGAATTGAGGGGAATGGAATCATGAAATCCACAGCCCGCGCCGCTTTTGCGGCGCGGGCTGTTCTTTTGTGGGGTTCTACTTCCCTGAAACCATGGGTTCAGCAGAGGCGTTCTGCTTTTCCAGAAGGCTGTTGAGGGCCATATAGAGTTCACGGCTGATCCAGGCGTCAGCGGCGGCATACTTGATCTGCTCAGCGGAGAGGTGTTTGCGGCTCCAGTCGGAGCAACGGGCCTTTTTGGAAAGGCGTTTGCCAAAGAGCAGGGCGCACAGGGTGCGCAGGCCGGTCTGTTTGATGCCGAGGCGGGTCGCCAGGTGGGCAATGTCAACAAAGCTCTGTTCATCAAAGGCGGCAATCTGCTGGAGCTGCTTGACATCATAGTTCAGGCCGGCTCCGACCTTGACGATGTGCTGGCTGGAGAATATCTCCAGCAGCCCGGCGGGCAGGTTGAAGCGGCTGATCTGGAAGAGGTAGACGTGGTTATGGGTTGCCAGCTGTATCAGCGAGGGCAGGAAGAACTGCCCCTTGCGGAAGGTGGGACGTGTTTCCGTATCAAAGCCCAGCACCGGGCACTGCTGCAGGGCGGGCAGTGCTTCGTGGCATTGTTCTTCCGTGGTGATCAGTTCAATATTTCCTGTGAAATCCAGCAGGGGCAGCTGGTTAATGTGCTCTTTGCAGATGGCGTCCTGTTCCAGGGAACGGGGGGCGTGCAGGTTCATGGCTCTCGTATCACTTTTTTCCTATGGTTCGATAAAGCCTTGCCGTGGAGAGTAGAAAAACAGGCATTTGCCCTTTTGCCGATGGATGTCCTTCCATGGCAGCTCAAATTGCAAGGCGGCGACTGCTGCGGTGGGCAGGTTGTCCAGGTTGAGGTCGCTGTACTTGGTAATAAAGTCGGTGAGGCCGGGATTGTGGCCACACAGGAGCACACTATACCACGCCGGGTCCAGTTGTGCCACCACCGAGGCGAGGTCGCTGCTGCTGGCTTCATAAATGCGCTGCTGGAAGAGAATGTTTTCCGGTGAATAGTCCATTGCATGGGCGATGAGCTGGGCTGTGGCCTTGGCCCGCACTGCCGGGCTGGAGACGATGGAGTCCAGGTGTATCCCTCGGGCCAGGAGCTGCTGCCCTGTCTGTGGCGCGTTGGCCAGGCCACGCTGGTTCAGGGTGCGGTCGAAATCCCGGCTGGCGGGGTCATCCCAGCTGGATTTGGCGTGGCGGGTGACATAGAGCAGGTACGGTTTCACGGTGCATCCTCCCCAGGGCTCCAGCCCTCTTTGCCCACCAGTTTGACAAAGCTGCACTGGTGGAGATTCTGCCGCTCCCAGCGCTCTTCGCTGATGCGGCGATATTTGAAAAGGCTTTGCTGCTGGCTGTCGCCAATGGGAATGAGCAGAATGCCGCCGATATGCAGCTGGCGCAAAAGTGAGCTTGGCTGACGATTGCCGCCGGCAGTGACGATAATGCGGTCGAATTTTGCCGGCAGGGGATGCTGGTCACCGGATATGGCAGTGCCGTCGGCGATATGCACGCAGACATTGTCAATATGCATGGACTGAAGGACTTTAGCGGCGCGCTGCGCCAGCTGCGGAATGCGTTCGACACTGTGCACTTCCCGGGCGAGGTGGGAGAGCACGGCAGCCTGGTAGCCACTGCCGGTACCGATTTCCAGGACGGTCTCCTGGCCGGAAAGTTCCAGCTCCTGGGTCATGAGGGCGACAATAAAGGGCTGGGAAATGGTCTGGCCGAATCCGATAGGCAGGGCGTCATTACTGTAGGCGCGTCCCTGCAGGGCATCCTCGACGAAGAGATGGCGCGGAAGCTCTCCGATGACACTCAGTACCCGTTCATCTTCTATGCGGTTGCGCAGGTACTTCTCTACCATCATGTGGCGGGCGGTTTCGAGCATATCAGGTGATCCTGATGGGGCGATATCCCAGCAGCCGCAGGCGTTCGACGACAGGGGTAATCTGATCCTGCTCCAGGGGTGGGGTGAGCACCGAGTATACGACGGTCTTGTCAAAGTCGGAGACGATCATGGCCCGGTGGTAGCGGATGTTTTCCGCCAGCTCCTCGGCACTGGCCTTGTTGAAAAAGATTCCGCTGGCGGGGTAGTACTTGTCTTCACGGCGCACCACATGGTCGAGCTTCAGTTCGCGGCGCAGGGATTCGGCCATCTGCATGGTGCCGTAGCCCTCGACGATAACGCGGAAGCCAAAGCGGTCGGTGACACCTTCTTCCACCTGCAGGTTCCAGCCGAGGGTACGGGAGATCTCAGCGACAACGGCCTGGGCACGCTCCGCTTCAAAGGAGTAGTAGATCTGCAAGCGCCCGGCTTTGGGCTGCTGCGGATCCTGCTGTGCGGGAAGGTAAGGACTGGTGATCTGCCTCAGGGTAAAGCTGCCCACGGGAACACCCTGCTGACCGAGGACGATTTCGTGCATGCGGGCGCGGTCGACCATCTGCTGGGTCACATCGTGGGGCAGTTCAGGAACTTTTTTGCCCGGCGCAAAGAGAATGCCGACCAGGATGCCCACGATGGCTGAAGCTGCCATGAGCCGGAATTTCTGTTCGCGGGTCAGGCCCCGAAGCATGGTGAGTTTTTTCCTGAAATCAGCTTCCAGAAACTCCTGCCAGTACGGGGTCAGCAGGTAGTACTTCAGGCCTGCTCGCGTCCAGAAGGCAGGTGGCTTTTCAATGGCATCTTCAATGATGTCATAGTAGCCCTTCTGGTAGTTATCAAGAAAATTCAGCTTCCGCATGGGTGTGCCTGCCTATGGTACGGAGGGGGATTCAGCGGGCAATGCGCAGCACCTGCCCCGGGCGAATCATCTCCGGGTGTTCAAGGTTATTCAGGCGGACCAGTTGAGCGACGGTGGTATCAAAGTTCTGGGCGATCACCGAGAGGGAGTCGCCATTTCGCACTTCATAGTCCACGATATTGGATGCCGATGAGCGGTTGGGGATAATCAGCACCTGTCCTGCCCGGAGCAGGTCACCGCGCAGGCCGTTGGCCTGGCGGATGTCCCGGATGGGGACATTGTAGCGGTCACTGAGCACGGAAAGGCTCTCTCCTTCGCGGACGCGATGCTGAATGCCGCCGGCGATCTGCTGCCCACCGGCGGGTGTGCTGGCCTGCTGGCGTACCGGTACCTGCAGCACCTGTCCTACCCGCAGCAGGTCGCCGCGCAGGTTGTTGGCGCGCCGGATTTCCACGATGGGGGTATTGTAGCGGTCGCTGAGTACGGAGAGGCTTTCACCGGCGCGCACTTCGTGACGTACCATGCGGGTATTCTGACTCTGGGTGATGGTGCGCTGAGCGGCAGGAATATTGAGGGTCTGACCAGCCTGGATGATATCGCCTCGGATATTGTTGGCTTGCCGCAGTTGCGCAATGGTGACGTTGTAGCGGCTGCTGATGGTGGAGAGGCTTTCGCCATTACGGACCACGTGCCGCAGCATGCCGCCCGGTGATGACGCGCTGGCGGTCGTGGCACTGGTCAGCGGTTCGCCCACGGGGATGAGCAGGGTCTGACCGGCCCGGATGGTATCGCCGCTGATGTTGTTGTTGCGGCGGATTTCGTTCATGGAGACGCGATAGCGTTCACTGATGACCGACAGACTTTCGCCGGGGGAAACCCGGTGCTGGATAACGCCGGCGATCATTCTCTCCGATGAGCTGCTGGGTGGGTGCTGCAGGGAGGGTATCAGCAGAACCTGGTTCACGCGCAGCAGATTGCCGGAGAGCTGGTTGGCGCGGCGAATCTCTTCAATGGAGATGTTGTAGCGTCGGCTCAGGACATAGAGGCTTTCACCGGAGCGCACCTGGTGCTTGATCCAGGAGACGCGCTGCCCCTTGGGAATTTCGCGCAGCGCTGTTTCCACGGGCGCTCCGTAGCCGGGGAAGAGCTTGAGGCGATAGGAACTGCTGGGGGGGGTCACGTAGCCGTTGAGCTCTGGATTCAGCGCTTTGATGCGGTCAATGGATATGCCGGTGATATTGGCGATGACATTGAGGCTGGTTGGGTGGCTGATGGGGACGAGGTCGGGATTGTAGGTTTCCTCGTTGGGGGGGACCACAATGCTGTACTTTTCGGTGTTATTGGCCAGGACAATGGCCGCCAGGATAGCGGGGACGTACTCGCGGGTTTCGCGGGGCAGTCGGCTGAGCTCCCAGAAGCTGTCGGCTCCAGAGTTGCGCATTTCCCGAAGGACGCGGTTTTCTCCGCAGTTATATCCGGCCAGTGCCAGATGCCAGTCGCCGAATATTCCATACAGGTCATTGAGGTAGCGGGCGGCGGCACGGGTACTTTTGATGGGATCGCGCCGCTCATCAAGCCACCAGTTCACTTCGAGGCCGTAGCGCTGACCGGTGGGGCGGATAAACTGCCAGATACCCACGGCGCCTGCGTGGGAGCGGGCGGTGGGGCGGAAGCCGCTTTCCACCAGTGCCACATAGGCCAGGTCCTCGGGGACGCCTTCTTCGCGGAAGATTTTGCGAATCATGGGCAGGTAGTAGTTCGCCCGCTGCAGCTGATTCTGGAAGCCCTGCTTGTATCGTACGGAGTAGAAATTGATGTACTGGTTGACACGATCGTTGATGACGACGGGGATGGTGTAGCCAAACTGCAGTTCATCGTGGCTGTAGTCCACGGTGACCGGTATAGCGAATGAGTCTGTCTGCAGCGGCAGCGGGTCGGGAAGGATGGGGGCTGAGGCCATATCTTCCTCACGGAAGAGACCGTTGTATTCTTTGCGGTATGAGCCCAGCAGGTTCCTGGCGAAGAGGTCTGGTGGCTGCTTGTCCGCTGTCCACGCCCGGTAAAGGGTATCGCTGGCGGGCAGAGATTCTGGGGTGACGGTATTGCGGGCAGACATGGCGCAGCCGCTCAGGTACAGAGCGGAGAGCATGCCTGCTGCCAGCAGCCTACTTTTCAGTTTGTTCTCGGTCACTGGAGGCCCTCTTTCGGAATTTTAGTATAACAGGCACATTATAAAGAGAATATGCCTCTCTGACAACATTTGTCAAATAGCGTTTGTAACTAAAGTGCACGGAGTCAGGGTAATTACAGAAAATTACAATAATAAACGGGTGCCGCGATATCTGGGTCACGTAGTAGAATTTCAGGCGTTTGCCCCCGGTATGAGCGGCGGGTGGTGCGTGTTTGGCCGTGGCGCTCTGGATGAGCTCGTTGAGTTCGTTGGTGTTGACCCGGAAACGGGTTTTCTCATAGAGGCTGCGGGCCAGGTCAAAGAGCTTGACCACTCTTTGACCGCTGAGCGCTGAGATAAAGAGGATAATCGGCTTGGTGGAAAATTTGAAGCGATGCTCGATGTCCTTTTCAAACTCACGGTAGGTCATGGTTTCCTTGGCGACGAGATCCCACTTGTTGACCGCGATAATGATGGGCTTTCCGGCTTCCCAGGCGTAGGAGGCGACCTTGAGATCCTGGTCGGTGATACCTTCGGTGGCGTCCAGCATCAGGATGACCACATGGGCCTCTTCGATGGCGGTGATGCTGCGAAAGACACTGTAGCGCTCCAGGTTTTCGCTGTACGCTTTGGATTTGCGGCGAATGCCGGCGGTATCCAGCAGGATGAAATCCCGCCCTTCGCGGCGCACGGGGGTGTGAATGGTGTCGCGGGTGGTACCGGGCACTTCTGAGGCCACCACGCGGTTTTCGCCACAGATCTTGTTGACCAGGCTGGATTTCCCGACGTTGGGTCGTCCGACGATGGCGACTTTTATGGGGATGCTGTCTTCATCGATCTCTTCCGGAGAGTCCTGGTGGGCAGTGCTGGCGAAGCCCTCGGTGACGGTGTCCAGCAGGTCGTCGACACCACGTCCATGGGCGGCCGAGACGGGGAAGACTTCGTCCACGCCCAGCTGGTAGAAATCGAGCAGGATCTTTTCGTGGGACGGGGCATCGATTTTGTTGACGGCGATATAGACGGGCTTTTCATGGCGGCGCAGCATGTCCATGATGGCAAAGTCGTCGGCGATGGGGCCAGTCTGTCCATCGAGCAGGAAAATGACCCGGTCAGCTTCGGCTGCCGCTATGCCTGTCTGCTCCACCATGGAAGCTTCCAGGCTGCCTTTGCCGGTTTCCGATTCAAAGCCACCGGTATCGACGATGGTGAATTCCTTGTCCTCCCATTCCACATCGTGGTAGTTGCGGTCGCGGGTGACTCCGGGAATGTCCTCCACGATGGCGATGCGCTTTTTGGCGATGCGGTTGAACAGGGTGGACTTCCCGACATTTGGTCGTCCGATTATACATACAATGGGCTTCTTCTTCATGGTGGGCGTTTCCTTGTCTGTGTCCCTCAGGACAAATGGTGAAAATGTTATGGGGTTTTGCGCAGCAGGTCTATGCGTTCTATCAGGGCGTAGACCTGCTCATAGCCCAGCGATGTTGTCTTGAGTTCGTAATCGACCGTGGCAGCCAGTTCCATGAGTTCATCGGCATGCTCGGCGCTGAGCTGCTGGCAGGCGCTGCGGTACTGGCCGATAAAATAATCGCTGATGCCGGTATTGGTAAAGCGGGCCTTGCTGCCCAGGAGCTTGACCAGGTAAATCTTGCTCAGTTCATGTACAAAGGCGTTGGCGACGCTGAAAACGTCTTCAAAGGGCTCCATGGAACGGATGTCCCTGAGCACGGCTTCTTTTTCACCATTCAGCAGTCTGCGCGGCAGGGAGAACAGATCGCGCTTGCCCTGGGGGGCGTAGGACTGCAGGATATCATCCATTTCCACCGGCCTGTCCAGATGGGCGAACTTCTCCAGCTCCAGCTGCAGCAGCTTGCGATCTGCCCCCAACCACTGGATGAGCAGTTCCACGCAGGTGTGGTTGATGGTGACGCCCAGGCGGGCGGCATTCTGCAGGCATTCGTCGCGCAACTGGCTGATGGATGGCGGTCGCAGGGCTTTCTTCGGATATCTTTCCTGGAGGACTTTTTCAAATTTTTTCTGGCGTTTGGGCGGGTTCAGTTCGCTGATGTGAAAGGCCCAGAAGGTTTCCGGATAGTTCGGAGCCATCTCCACGATCTGCAGTGCCTGGCGGGCGCCGATCTGTTCCATGCTGTGGATAAGAACTGCTTCGGCTCCAGGGCCGAAGAAGGTTGGTTCCAGCAGGGACTCCAGTTCGCTGAGGATGCCGTGGCCCCGGGAGTCGAGTACTTCGCAGGAGCGTCCTTCCAGGTGTGCCTGCACATCTTCCAGTGACGGGCTGATCAGCAGGATGCCGTTAGCGGAGGACACGGTTGATCACGCTTTCAGCCATGTTTTCGTAGCGGCTGCGGGCATCGGTCTGGATGAAGGTGTCATCGGTAAAGGCGACCTGGTGTCTGGACAGCGATACCAGGCCATCTTCAACCAGTTCGCACTCAATGGAGAACTGGGCATCCTCGGAAAGGGCGGTGCCGTAGGCGTCACGGCGACTGACGTGCTGGGATGTTCCCAGCAGGACGCACTGGAGCTGACAACGGGCATTGCTGGAGTAGCGCATGCCCGGCTGGCGGTTCAGCTGACCGATCAGGGCGTCGCGCAGGCGGGGGCTCTGTTCGTGGTACTGGCTGTCGTTACGCACTGGTGGGACACCGATGCCTTCGGCGCAGCGTTGCATGACGGCCGATGGCGGTGTCACCGAGTAGTGGCTGCACGATCCTGACAGGAAAGCGAGCAGAATCATGAGCAACAGGAGGGTTTTCATTTTGGTTTAACCACGATGTTGACCAGTTTGCCGGGAACTACGATAACCTGTTTTATCTCTACGTTTTCCAGGTATGGCAGAATGCGCTCATGCTCCAGAGCCAGCTGCTGCATCTGCGCTTTGTCGATACCCGCGTCCACTTCGATTTTGGCGCGCACCTTGCCGTTGACCTGCACGACCAGGGTGATTTCGTCGGCGCTGGCCAGCTCGGGGTCGAATGCCGGCCAGGGCTCGTTGATCAGCAGACTGCGGTGTCCCAGATCCTGCCACAGCTCTTCACAGATGTGAGGTACAAAGGGGGCGAGGAGTCTGCACAGGGCTTCCAGCGCTTCCTGAAACAGGGCTTTACCGCTGGGGGAAGTGTCGCTGAAGGGGGTCATTTCGTTGACCAGTTCCATGGTCGCGGCAATGGCGGTGTTGAAGTGGTAGTGGCCTTCCATGTTCTGGGTAACCCGCTTGATGGTCTGGTGGAGCTTCTGCTGGAGTTTGCGCGCATCATCGCTGAGTTCGCCCGGGCTTTCAGCGGAGCGCCCGTAGCGGGTGGTGTCTTCATGGACCAGCCTCCACAGGCGGCCCAGGAAACGGAAGGCGCCTTCGACGCCCGATTCGTTCCACTCCAGATCCTTTTCCGGTGGCGAGGCAAAAAGGGTGAAAAGGCGCACGGTGTCAGCGCCGTAGCGTTGAATCATCTCGTCGGGGTCGACGATGTTGCCCAGGGATTTACTCATTTTCTTGCCGCCCAGCAGCACCATGCCCTGGGTGAGCAGACGGGTGAAGGGTTCGTCGCTGCCGACATAGCCGAGGTCGCGCAGAGCCTTGTGGAAGAAGCGGGCGTACAGCAGGTGCATGACCGCGTGCTCGACACCGCCGATATACTGGTCCACGTCCATCCAGTAGTCCATGGCCTGACGGTTGATGGGCTGGGTTTTGTCCTCCTGGCAGGCGTAGCGGTGGAAGTACCAGCTGGACTCCACGAAGGTATCCATGGTGTCCGTCTCTCTTCTGGCCGGGCCGGCGCAGGTGGGGCAGCTGACGTTGACAAATTCCGGAACGGTGGCAAGGGGCGACTCTTCGCTTCCCTGCAGGGTAACGCCCTTGGGAAGTTTGACTGGTAGCTGGTCAGCGGGGACGGGAACCACGCCGCACTGGCTGCAGTGAATCATGGGGATGGGGTTGCCCCAGTAGCGCTGGCGGGAGATGCCCCAGTCGCGCAGTCGGAAGTTGATGGATGCGGTGCCTTTGCCCTGCTGCTGCAGATGGTCAATAATGGCCTTTTTGGCGGTCTCGTTGTCCATGCCGTTGAACCGGCCGGAGTTGATCAGGGTGCCGGGGCCGGTCCAGGCTTCCCCGGCAACGCCCTGTTCCGACTGGATGACTTCGGTGATGGGGAGCTGGTACTTGCGGGCAAAGGCGAAGTCGCGCTGATCGTGGGCGGGTACGGCCATGACAGCGCCCGTGCCATAGCCCATGAGAACAAAGTTGCCCAGGTAGACGGGGATGGACTGCCCGTTGACGGGGTTGATGGCAGAGGCGCCAGTGAAGACACCTTCTTTTTCCTTGTCGCTGGTGCGGGTGATGGTGTCCTGTCTGCGGACTTTTTCGATAAAGGCCTTCACGCCGGCTTCCGTTTCCTTGCCGGCGCACAGGCGCAGTGCCAGGGGATGCTCTGGGGCCAGCGTCATGAAGGTAGCGCCGAACAGGGTGTCGGGGCGGGTGGTGAAGACGGTTATGCTTTCGGATATTTCCGGTATCTCAAAGACGATTTCGGCTCCGATGGACTTGCCGATCCAGTTGCGCTGCATGGTCAGGACGCGCTCGGGCCAGCCATCCGTGAGGGTGTCCAGACCCTCAAGCAGTTCATCGGCGTAGGCGGTAATACGGAAGAACCACTGCTCCAGCTCTTTCTTCAGTACTTCTGAACCATCGCGCCAGCAGCGCCCCTCTTCCACCTGCTCGTTGGCCAGCACAGTCTTGCAGTGGTCGCACCAGTTGACTTCGGCCTTTTTCCGGTAAATCAGACCTTTTTTGTACAATTCGATGAAGAGTTGCTGTTCAAAGGCGGCGTACTCTTCGGAGCAGGTGGCCAGCTCGCGCTCCCAGTCATAACTGAAACCGAGCTTCTGCAGTTGCTGCTTCATGTAGGCGATATTGCTCCAGGTCCACTCGCCTGGGTCCATGTTGTGGGCGATGGCGGCATTTTCAGCGGGCAGGCCGAAGGCGTCCCAGCCCATGGGGTGCAGGACGTTGTAGCCGCGCATCTTTTTATAGCGGGCGATGGCATCGCCGATGGCGTAGTTGCGCACATGGCCCATGTGAATGCGGCCGGAGGGATACGGAAGCATCTCCAGGCAGTAGAACTTGGGCCGGGAGGTATCAACAAGGGCGCGAAAGGCCCCGACGCTGTTCCATGAGTCCTGCCACTTTGGTTCAATGTCGCCGAATTGATATTGCTTCTGTGCTGACATACAACATATACTCCCGTAAGAAATTCAACTGCTGGGCGAACCGCGGGCAGGTGCCTGATGTTTTCCCCGGATCAGGTTTCGCCATAACCTGAAACTTTTATCGTATTTTTCCCCTGAACACAAGCTGAAGACCTTCTGATGTGAGAATCCCATGCACGATTTCCCGATTGTTCTCTTTGATCTCGACGGCACTCTGATTGACTCCACTCCAGCTATCGTGGAGTCGTTTGAAACAGCGTTCCATTGCTGTGGTTCGCTTTGTCCTCCGGCGGATGAAGTCACTGCCCTTATCGGCCACCCGCTGCTGGTGATGTTTGCGCGGCTTGGTGTCCATCAGGGGCGTCTGGAAGAGCATGTCGCCGCCTACAAAACCCACTACCGCACGGTTGCCACCGCGAAAACCAGTCTGCTGCCCTTTGCCCGGGAGGCCGTTGAAGAGGCGGCGGGTTTTGCGCGCCTTGGGGTGGTGACGACCAAGACCGGTAGCTATTCGCGGGTGATCCTTGAGCACCTGGGGATTATGGATTATTTTGAAGTGCTGGTGGGGTACGAGGACGTTGTCAATGTGAAACCTCATCCTGAACCGGTGCTGACGGCACTGCAACGCATAGGTTGCGTTGCTTCAGAACGGGTTTTCATGGTGGGTGATACGTCCATGGACGTCCAGAGTGCCCTGGGAGCCTGTGTGACGCCATTGGCGGTTACCAGCGGTTATGAAGCGGAGGAGCAGCTGCGCTGTCATGCTGCCCACATCTTCGACCATGCCCTTGACGCCTGTCGGTTTGCCCGGCGCAAAGTCCTGTCAGGGGGCTGATAAAGCCGCAAGACGTGTTCCTGCCATCGGTTGTTAAAAAAATAACATGTGGCTTTTCTTTCGTTCTTTTTTTTGATACACTGTTTTATGGAATTGTATACCGTATACGATCACAATCGTAGCGCCATGCATTCCGACAATTCTTTCCTCAAGGGGAGGCCTATGTCTGCAGAACTGGTACTTGCAGCGGTGCTTTTCATTGGCATTGCGCTTCTGTTCCCCGTCATATTTCTATTGACGAAATTTATCGGGCCAAGAAGCGGTGGCAACATCAAAAACGACGTTTATGAGGCTGGGGTTTCCACCATGGTGGGGACGGCGACCCAGCGGTTCAGCGTCAAGTATTACCTGGTTGCCATTCTCTTCATCATCTTCGACATTGAGGCGGTATTCATGTACCCGTGGGCAGTCAACCTGCGTGAACTGGGATGGTACGGCTTTATTGTCATGCTTATTTTCATGCTGACCCTCTTTGAAGGGTTGATCTATGTCATCAGGAAAGGAGCATTGAAGTGGGAGTAGGCGTAGGCGTAGAAGCCACATTTGGCGACAGCGTTATCACCACGACGATGGATGCTGTAGTCAACTGGGCAAGACAGTATTCCCTGTGGCCGATGACATTCGGCACAGCCTGCTGTGCCATTGAGTTCATGAGTGCCGCAGCCAGTCAGCACGATCTTTCCCGTTTTGGAGCAGAGGTTATCCGGTTCTCCCCCCGCCAGGCCGATTTGCTGCTGGTGGCAGGAACCATCAGTATGAAACAGGCTCCGGTCCTGAAAAGAATTTACGAGCAGATGCCTGACCCCAAATGGGTGATCAGCATGGGCGCCTGCGCGTGCTCCGGCGGATTTTATGACAATTACTGCACCCTGCAGGGTATTGACCAGGTTATCCCGGTCGATGCGTATATCTCTGGCTGCCCTCCACGCCCTGAAGCCATCCTGGATGCTCTTTTCCTGATCCAGAAGAAGCTGAAGGAAGAGACTGTTCTCATCAACCGGAAGCCAAACGGCTTTACGGGAATACTGGATCACCTGGACGACCAGGTGAAGGCCAGGGACTAGGAGGAAGCATGCAAGAGGTAATTTCCAGACTCCAGTCAAGCTTTTCCTCGCATATCAAAGAGGTCACGGAATATCGCGGCCAGAAGACCGTTGTGGTCGACTCTGACGCTATTGTCGATGTGCTTGCCCTTTTGAAAAATGACCCGGAACTCAATTTTCAGTTTCTGCTGGATATCACAGTGGTTGACTATCTGCTCTACCCGCAGCGCAAAGAGGCACGGTTTGCCGTTGTCTATATGCTGCGCAGCTGGGAGACCAACAAGCTGCTGGTGGTGAAGACCTATGTGGCCGACCCCCAGAAGGGTGTTCCCTCGGTTACCGGTCTTTGGAAATCTGCCAACTGGGCCGAGCGCGAAGCCTACGACCAGTATGGCGTGCATTTCAGCGGTCACCCCATGCTCAAGCGTCTGCTCAATCACAAGGAATTCATTGGGCACCCGCTGCGCAAAGACTATCCCATCACCCGCCGTCATCTGTGCACGGAACCTGACGACCTGATGGATGAAATGAATCAGCGTCTGCAAATCAAGGGGGTTCACTGATGAGCCAAACAATAGAACAAGCCGATATGCACTCGTTCCTGAAAACCGACCTGATGTACCTGAACCTGGGACCATCGCACCCAGCTTCCCACGGTACCCTGCGTACCTTGGTGGCTATGGATGGCGAGAGCATCGTGGCTGGTGTTTCGGAGATCGGATATCTGCATCGTGGCTTTGAGAAAAGCGTTGAGGCGGGAACCTGGAACCAGGGTATTCCCTATACCGACCGTCTGAACTACTGCTCTGCCATCATGAACAACGTTGGCCTGGCCAAGGCCATCGAAGGGTTCATGGGCATCGAGATCACTGAGCGTTGCCGTTACATGCGCATCATCCTCAGTGAGCTCTCGCGCATCATCGACCACCTGGTCTGTAACGCGGCCAACTTCGTTGATATGGGCGCTCTGACCAACTACTGGTACCTCTACAACCAGCGCGAATTTGTCTACGATTTTCTGGCCAAACTGACCGGCGCACGTCTGACCAACTCCTTCACCCGGGTTGGCGGCATGTATCACGACTTCTATGAAGGCTGGGAAGCTGACCTGGAAGATGTGGTGAGCAAGTGCGAGCAGGGTATCCTGGACTCCATGGGTCTGGTGAAGACCAACCGCATTGTGCACGACCGCACCATGGGTGTCTGCGCCATTTCCGCTGAGGACGCCCTCTCCTACGGATTTACCGGCCCGTGCCTGCGCTCCACCGGCGTGGCCTATGACCTGCGCAAGGACGCTCCCTACTACGGCTACGACGAGTTCGACTTCGATATTCCCGTGGGCAGCCATGGCGATATCTACGACCGCATCATGGTTCGCTACGAGGAGTGCTTCGAGAGCATGAAGATCATCCGCCAGGCGGTTAAACGCATTCCGGGAGGCCCGGTGAATGTTGAAGACGGGCGGTTCTTCCTGCCGAAGAAAAGCGAAGTCTATGACAACATCGAGTCCCTGATGAATCACTTCAAGCTGATTTTCGAAGGCATCAAGTCTCCCGTTGGCGAGATGTACGACTCCACGGAAGCGGCCAACGGAGAACTGGGCTTTTACATTGTTTCCGATGGCGGCGGTCGCCCTTACAAGATCAAAGTTCGTCCACCATGCTTCTATATGATGCAGGCCTATCCCCACATGATTGAAGGGGGCATGGTGGCCGATGCAGTTATCAACCTTGGAAGCCTAAACATCATAGCAGGTGAGTTGGACCGATGAGTGCAGCAGAAAGAAAAGCCATGCGGGCTGACAAGCCCTTTGCCTTTAATGAGGAGACGGAGCGGCAGTTTCAGGAACTCCTGAAGCGCTACCCCATCAAAAAGTCCCTCAACCTTCCCTGCCTGTGGATGGCTCAACGCCAGGAGGGATGGGTTTCACAAGAGGCTATGGAGTACATAGCCCAGCGCCTGGAAATACCGGTCACCGATGTGTATGAGGTGGCGACGTTTTACACCATGTATAATCTTCACCCGGTTGGCAAATACCATATTCAGCTGTGTCGCACCCTCTCTTGTGATCTGCGTGGCAAGGAGGAAATTCTGCGTCACATTGTCGGCAAGATTGGAATTACACCTGGTCATACGACGGCTGATGGACGTTTCAGCCTGGTGCAGGTGGAATGCCTTGGTTCCTGCGGCTCCGGACCCATGATGCAGCTCAATGACGACTACCATGAGAACCTGACTCCCCAGCGGGTCGATCAGATTCTCGACCAGTTGCCGTGAGGAGGTGGAGCAGATGACAGCAAAAGAACTCAAAGAAGTAAAAGTCCTCAGTGCCAAGTACGGCATAGCCAATTCCTTCACTCTGGATGTGGCCCGTCAGCACGGCGGCTACGCCCAGATCGACAAAGCCTTTTCCATGAGCCCTGATCAGATTGTGGAAGAGGTCAAGCAGAGCGGCCTGCGCGGCCGTGGTGGCGCAGGCTTTCCGGCGGGCATGAAGTGGAGCTTCCTGCCCAAGGAGACGGACAAGCCCATCTACCTGGCGGTGAACTCCGATGAATCCGAGCCGGGAACCTTCAAGGACCGCCAGATTCTCGAAAAAGATCCCCATATGCTCATCGAGGGCATTATCATCACCTGCTACGCCATCAAGTCCCACGATGCGTACATCTACATCCGCGGTGAGTACGTGCGCCAGGCTGAAGGCCTGCAGCGCGCCATCGATGAAGCCTACGCGGCTGGCCTGCTGGGCGAAAACGCCTGTGGCAAGGGCTACCGGGTGGATGTCACCGTACACCGTGGTGCCGGCGCCTACATCTGTGGTGAAGAGATGGCTCTGCTGGAATCCATCGAAGGGAAAAAGGGTCAACCCCGCGTCAAGCCTCCCTTCCCTGCCCTGGTGGGCCTGTATGGTGCTCCCACCATCATCAACAACGTTCAGACCATCGCGTCCGTGCCCTATATCATTGAGCATGGCGCTGCCGGTTACCGTCAGTTCGGTACCGAGAAGAGCCCCGGAACCTTCCTCTTCGGCATCAGTGGCCATGTGGAAAAACCCGGCGTCTATGAGACGGAGCTGGGTGTCTCCATGAAAGAGTTCATCGACAAGATGGCCGGTGGTATCTGGAAAGGGCGTAAGCTCAAGGCGGTTATTCCCGGCGGTTCCTCCTGCCCCGTGCTCAATGCCGAGGACGTGGAGAAGTGCACCCTTGACTACGAGTCACTGGTGGAAAATGGCAGCATGCTTGGTTCCGGTGGCATGATCGTCTCCGATGATCAGACCTGCATGGTGCGCAACCTGAAAAACCTCCTGTACTTCTACCAGCACGAATCCTGCGGCCAGTGTACGCCCTGCCGTGAGGGAACGGGCTGGATCTACAAGATTGTCAGCGATATTGAGGATGGCAAAGGGAAGATGGAAGACCTGGATCTGCTCCTCGAAATCTGTGACAACATGGAAGGCAAGACGGTCTGTGTTCTCTCTGGTGCTGCGGCCATGCCGTGCAGAAGTCACATTCTGAAGTTCCGCCAGGAATTTGAAGAACACATCAAATTGGGCAAATGCCCCTTTCCCAAATGAGCGAGGTGTATTCGATGGCGAATCTGGTAAAAATAAAAGTGGATGGCCAGACCGTTGAGGTTGAGAAGGGTAAGAACCTCATCGATGCACTGGCAACTGTGGGAATCAATATCCCCCACTTCTGCTATCACCCGGCATTGGGATTTGACGGCAACTGCCGCCTGTGCCTGGTGGAGATAGAAGGTGCCCGGGGGCCACAGATAGCATGTAACACGGTGGTACAGGAAGATATGGAGGTATATCTCGAGCGGGAGTCCTCCAAGAACCTGCGTCGCCGTACCCTGGAGTTCACCCTGATCAACCACCCTCTGGACTGTCCCATCTGTGATCAGGCCGGGGAGTGCAAGCTGCAGGATTACTACATGGAGCTTGGCCCCTACGAGAGCCGCATGGACTACGACAAGAAGGTTCCCAAGGGCAAGAAGTTCGATTTCGGGTGCAACGTGGTGCACGACCAGGAGCGCTGTGTGCTGTGTGCCCGCTGCGTACGCTTCCTGCGTCAATATACCAAGACCGCTGAGCTTGGTATCACCAACCGTGGCGAGCTGGCCCGGGTGACGACTTTCCCCGACAAGCCCATCAATAACAGGTATGCCATGAATATCGTGGATATCTGCCCCGTAGGCGCCATGACCAGTTCCGACTTCCGCTTCAGGCAGCGGGTCTGGTTCATGCAGACGGCCAACAGCGTCTGCCATGGCTGCTCCAAGGGATGCAGCATCTTTGTTGACCACAATCAGGAAAAATACAAGGAAGACAAGGTCTACCGCTTCCGTCCCCGCCCCAACGATAAGATTAATGGTCACTTCATGTGTGACGCCGGGAGATTGAGCTACCAGCGGGAAAACGAAAACCGTCTGAAGAGTGCCAAGATCGCCGGAAGCCCTGAAAGCACTGCCAGCGTTGTGGCTGCTGCTGCCCGTATCCTGGCTGCAGCTGACGGCAGCGTCTTCTTTGTGGTCAGCCCGAGCTGGACCACTGAGCAGATGTACAGTGCCAAAAAGCTGGCTGCCCATTATCACGGCAAAATCTCCGGGTACAGCACCGGGACCGTGGTGGAAGGCGATGCCGATGGAATCCTGATTCAGGACGACAAGGCGGCCAACCGCGCTTCCCTGGAGCTGCTGGGGATTTCCCAGGACAAGGCGCACTTTACCCGCTACCTGCGCGAAAGCGAAGTCATCGTCCTGCTGGGCAGCGACATTCTGGCTGGCAGAAGCGATGAGCAGGTTCAGGAGCTGCGCCAGGAGCTGGAAGGCAAGAAGGTTCTTCTCGTGGACTCCCATCTTACCGAGAGCAGCCGCATTGCCGATATGCTTCTGCCCTGCGCCTCTTTCACGGAGTACGCCGGCACGCTGATCAACTGCGACGGTATCCTTCAGCAGATTGATGCGGCGGTATGCAACGAGAATGGTCCCGTGGCCGCTGAAGTACTGATGGGGGAGCTTTCCGGGAATGCCTGGAACAGTGACCTGGCTGCCATACGGGAAGAGCTGTCCGGGAAGGTGGCAGCGCTTGCCGATGCTCCCTGGAGCAGTTTCCCTGCCAGTGGAGTCGCCCTTGACAAGAAGGAGGCACATGCATGAGTGGTGTTGATATTCTCATGGTGGTCCTGCGTCTGGCTTTCGCCATCCTGGTGCCACTGACATTTATTGTCATCTTTGTCTGGATGGAACGGCGTGGGGCCTCTTATATTCAGGATCGCAGCGGCCCGAACCGCGCCAATGTGGGTGGTTTCACCCTGGGCGGCCTGGTGCAGCCCGTTGCGGACGCGGTGAAACTGATCTTCAAGGAAGATCTGACGCCCGGACATATCAGAAACAAATTCTATTTCATGCTGGCGCCGGCCATTGTCTTCGCGGCCGCGCTGCTGACTTTTGCCGTGGTGCCTTTTGCCGACGACATCACCATTGGCGACAAGACCTACATGATGCAGGGCATTCCCATGGACGTGGGTATCCTGTGGTTCCTGGGTATTGCCGGCTTTGCGGTGTACGGCATCATTCTGGCGGGCTGGTCCTCCCATAACAAGTTTGCCATGCTGGGCGGCCTGCGCGCCACGGCTCAGGTCATCAGCTATGAGATCCCTCTGGCCCTGGCCGTTATCGCTTTGCTGGGGGTCTATGGCAGCGTTCACCTCAATGACATGGTTCGCTATCAGGGTGAACTGCTGTGGGGCTTTGTTCCCGCCTGGGGCATTGTGGTGCAGCCCATCGGTTTCCTGCTCTTCATGATCACGGCGGTGGCCGAGGCCAACCGGACTCCCTTTGATATAGCGGAAGGCGAGAGTGAGATCGTTGCCGGCTACTTCACGGAATACAGCTCCATGAAATTCGCTCTCTTCTTCATGGGCGAGTATGTGGCCATGTTTGTCTCCAGTGCTATCATCGTCACCCTCTACTTTGGTGGCTACCATATTCCCTGGCTCAATACCGAAACCCTGCGGGAGAACGCCACCACGGTGGCCCAGACGCTGCTCGTACTGGTGCCGCTGTTCTTTGCCATGTTCATTCTGTGGATGCGCAAAAACAGCCGCTGTCATTACGACCGGCCCAATGACCCACGGGTGCGCGAAGCCAATGTGCTGACTGTGGTGTTCATCGGCCTGGCTGCTGCCATTGAGCTTGTTCTGCTGCTGGCGCTTTCCATGGGGCTTGGAGAAATGGGTGCCCAGATCCTCACCATGATCATCCAGATCATTGTTTTCATTCTGAAAACCTTCCTGGTTGGCTTCCTCTATGTGTGGATCCGCTGGACTCTTCCCCGTTTCCGCTATGATACGCTGCAACTGTTAGGCTGGAAGATTCTGCTTCCAATCGCCCTTGTCAACATTATCGTCACCGCTGTTGTGGTGCTGAGCCTGCAATAGGAATTAGGGAAGAGGTAAGGAATTATGGCAATCAAAGTACGAACTGTTGAAAGGGCAGGATCCACGCTGATGGAAAGGCTCTATCTCCCGGAGATTATCAAGGGGATGGGCATTACCCTGCGGCACTTCCTGCGCAACCTTCATGACAGCAAGAATATTATCGTGCGCGACTATCCGGAGCAGAAGGTGGAGATTCCGCCTCGCTGGCGCGGACGTCACCGCCTGACAACCCGTGAGGATGGCAGCATCAAGTGTGTTGCGTGCTTCATGTGCGCCACCAACTGCCCGGCCAAGTGTATCTTCATCGAGGCGACGGAGCGTGAAGACGGGGTGACGGAAAAGATGCCCGCGCGCTTTGATATCGATCTGCTGGAGTGCATTTACTGCGGCTTCTGTGTGGAGGCGTGCCCCGTGGATGCTATCCGCATGGATACGGGAATTTTCTCTGTGGTCACCGACAACCGCGCTGACATGGTTGTCACCAAGGAGCAACTCATGCAGACACCAGGAATGCCTGGCTGCGAACCCACGAAGGAGGAGAACTAATGGGAATTGTTGCCGCACTGCTGTTTCTGGCCTTCGCGACGCTTTCCATCGCCGGTGCTGCCGGGCTGATTCTCTTCCGGCACCCGCTGAACTGCGCGGTGAGCTTCATCATCACGCTGATTTCGCTGGCAGGACTCTACGCGCTGCTTTCAGCCAAGGTTCTGTTCGCTTTCCAGATTATCGTCTACGCCGGGGCGATCATGTCGCTGATCCTCTTCATCATCATGTTTATCAACGTGCGTGATGAGGATCTGCCCGATGAGTCAAACCGAATCTTCCTGATGGCAGGGGGATGCGTCTTCCTGGTGCCCATTGCCTGGATTCTGCTGAAAGCGATCTTCGCTCTGCCCTACGTCTCCACGGCCATAGTGGGTGACGGGTTCGGGGGTATTCACCAGTTTGGCATGATGCTCTTCACGGACTGGATTCTGCCCTTTGAAGTCGTTTCAGCCCTGCTGCTGGTAGCGCTGGTCGGCGGCGTTGTCCTGGCCAAGAGGAGGATATAAATGGATATATTTATTGGTGTTCAGGCATATCTTGCCCTCAGCGTCATCCTCTTTCTCATGGGGATACTCGGCGTGATCGCACGACGCAATGTCTTTACGGTGTTTATGTCTGTTGAACTGATGCTCAACGCCGGCAACCTGGCGTTTGTCTCCTACAGTCGCTTCTGGGAAGGCATGGAAGGGCATATAGTCGCGACCATGGTTATGGCGGTGGCTGCTGCGGAGGCCGCGCTGGCCCTGGCCGTCGTGGTTCTGATATTCCGCAACAGGGGCTCCCTGGATACGGACTTCTTCCGTATCCTTCGGGGATGACCACAACATCTGATACAGGAAAGGGAAGTTTATGCAAAACGAAGCAGTACTGCTTGGACTGATACCGCTCTTTCCCCTTGTGGGAGCCCTGGTTATCGGCCTGATGTACATGGCTACGTGCAATAAAACCCGCCTGCCCAATGCCCTGTACGGTATTATCGCTGTTGCAGGACCGGCGGCCAGTTTTGTTGCTGCAGTCATGGTTTTCTCTCAATTGATGGCGATGCCCGCCGACAGCCGCATGCTGACGTACACGGCTTTTGAATGGATTGCCGTGGGCACGCTGACGCTGAATATCGGATTCCTGGGGGACACCCTCTCGGGAATGATGATTCTGTTTGTCACCTTTATCGGAACCCTGATTCACATCTACTCCACGGGGTATATGGGTGATGACGAGGCTTTCGGAAAGTTTTTTGCTTACCTGAACCTGTTCCTGGGGTGCATGCTCATCCTGGTGCTGGCTGACAACCCTGTCCTGCTCTTTGTGGGCTGGGAAGGCGTGGGCCTGTGCTCCTATCTGCTGATCAGCTTCTACTACAGCGACAAGGATAATGTGGTGGCCGGCAACAAGGCGTTTATCGTCAACCGCGTCGGTGACTTCGGCTTCCTCATCGGCATGGCGCTGCTCTTCTGGGCCATCGGCTTCGGCGGGTTCAGCTTTGTGGCTCTGGAGGCGCATTCCGGGATGCTGAGTGCCGGCATGGCCACGGCCATTGCCCTGCTGCTCTTTGTGGGCGCAACCGGAAAATCGGCTCAGATTCCCCTCTATGTGTGGTTGCCTGACGCCATGGCTGGCCCGACTCCGGTTTCCGCACTGATTCACGCGGCAACCATGGTTACCGCTGGTGTCTACATGGTCGCCCGCTTCAGCTTCGTGTACACCTCGGTTCCCGATGTGGGCCTGTTCATTGCCTGGATCGGTATCCTGACCGCGCTGCTGGCGGCGGTTATTGCCACGCAGCAGAGTGATATCAAGAAAATTCTGGCGTACTCCACCGTGAGTCAGCTGGGATACATGTTCGTCGGCGTGGGTCTGGGTGCCTACTCTGCCGGTATCTTCCACGTCTTCACCCACGCCTTCTTCAAGGCCCTGCTCTTCCTGGGTGCTGGCGCGGTCATCTACGCCCTGCATCACCAGCAGGACGTGTGGAAAATGGGGGGATTGCGCAAAAAACTCCCCATCACCTACATCACCATGCTGCTGGGCTGTATAGCCATCGCGGGTATCCCGCCCTTTGCCGGCTTCTTCAGTAAGGATGAAATCCTGCTCAGCGCCTTCTCCCACGGCCATTACCTCATGTGGGCCATGGGTATCCTGACTGCAGGACTGACGGCCTACTACATGTTCCGCATGTTCTTCCTGACGTTCCACGGAGAGCCCCGTGACAAGTATGTGTATGACCATGCCCATGAGGCTCCCATTTCCATGACGGGTCCGCTGATGATCCTGTCCATCGGTGCCGTTGGCGCCGGCTGGCTGGGCATCCCCAAGGTTCTTGGCGGCAATGCCTGGTTCCATAAGTGGATCGGCGAGACATCACCGGCCATTTACGTCTCCCACCCCTCGGCTGCTGTCGAATACGGGTTGATGGCGCTGAGTGTGGGTGTCGCCGTGATTGGTATCTCCATTGCCTACAAGCTCTTCTTCCATGGTGCCAAAGAACCGGTCTACTCCCATGGCTGGCGTAACCTGGTGCACAACAAGTTCTTTGTGGACGAAGCCTACGACGCCTTCTTCGTTCGTCCCCTGCGGGCATTGAGCACCATCATCTGGAAGTTCTTCGACAATGGCATCATCGATGCCCTGGTTCGAGGCAGTCGACTGGTTTATCAGGTTACGGGTTCCATGTTTGCGGTTTCGCAGACCGGAAAGCTGCGCTTCTACGCTTTCTACATGGTGGTCGGCATATCAATTATCTGCCTGTTCATGCTGCGACAGGTCTAAGGGAGGAAGGACAGAATGCTTAATTCCATGCTTTCCATCATGATATTCCTCCCCATCCTGGCCGGGTTTGTTCTGCTGGCTGCGCCCATGGCAGTGACTGCGGCCCGGACACTGGGGATGGTAGTCATTCTGGTGCAGTTGCTGCTCGGGCTGATGCTCTTTGGGAACTTTGCTGCCACCGGAAATATGCAATTCACGGAAAAGTACAGCTGGATCGCCGAATACGGCGTCTACTACAGCCTGGGCCTTGATGGCATCAGCCTGATGCTGGTCATGATCATTACCGTGCTCTTTCCCATGCTCTTCCTGCTGCAGTGGGAGGGCAAGACCAAAGGCTTCTGGGGGAACCTGCTGCTGGTCCAGGGTGCCCTGATCGGTGCCGTCAGTGCCGCCGATCTGATCCTGTTCTACGTTTTCTGGGAGCTGATGCTGATCCCCATCTTCTTTATGATGGGTCTGTATGGCGGTAAGGATCGCATTGCCGCTACCATCAAGATCACCATCTATACCATGGCGGGCTCACTGCTGATGTTTGTGGCCATTCTCGCCCTGGCATTCAGCTACTACAGTCAGTTTGGACAGTGGAGCTTCGCTCTGGCCGATCTGACCCAGGTCACTCTGAGTGGTTCGGCGGCGTTCTGGATTTTCGCGGCCTTCATGCTGGCTTTCGCCATCAAGATTCCGCTCTTTCCACTGCACACCTGGCTGCCCGATGCCTATACTGAAGCGCCCACCGCGGCTACCTTCGTGCTTTCCGCCATTATGGCCAAAATCGGTGTCTACGCGGTTATCCGCTTTGTCCTGCCCGTCTACCCTCAGGAGTACATCATGTACGCCGGTGTTCTGCTGGTACTGGGACTGATCGGCATGATCTACTGCGGCATTGCCGCCATTCAGCAGAAGGATGCCAAGCGCATGCTGGCCTACTCTTCGGCTTCGCACCTGGGGCTGATCGCCGTGGGTATCTTTGCCATGAACACCCAGGCCATGGTGGGCAGTGTGTACCAGATCGTGGCCCACGCCATGGCGACGGGCATGCTCTTCCTCCTGGTTGGACTGCTGGAGCAACGGCTGGGAACCCGTGAAATCGACTCCCTGGGCGGTATCGCCAAGGTGGCGCCCGTGTATGCCACCTTCTTCGCCATCGCCATGCTGGCCAGCTGTGGCCTGCCAGGGACCAATGGCTTTATCGGTGAATTCCTGATTATCCTGGGAACCTTCAAGTACAACACCTGGCTGGGGGTTGTGGCGGCCACGACGGTTATCGTGGGTGTGACCTACATCCTGTGGATGTACCAGCGGGTAATTTTCCAGAAAACCAACACGCTGACCGAAGGCTTCAAGGATCTGAATACCCGTGAAATTCTCGGCCTCGCTCCCATTGTGGTGCTGATTATCTTCATGGGGATTTATCCCAAGCCGTTTATCGACAAGATTGAGCCTACAGTGGAAAACTACATTCAACTGATTCAGCAGGAAGCTTCCAAGGCTGAAGTACGTATTGACGGGGGGGTAAAACGATGATCACCGATAACATCCAACTGATGCTTCCGGGCATTATTGTCGGCCTCGGGGCCACGGTGATGATGATCTTCGGCGCGTCCAACAAGCTGGGCGTACGTGGATCGTCGGCTCTGTCCATCGCCATTATGGCCGTGGCGGGGGTTATCCAGCTCCTCCAGATGGGAACCGTGTACAGCTATGGCACCATGGGTGGCCTGTTTAACGGCATGCTCATCGGGGATACCTTTTCCGGCTTTATTATCCTGCTGGCCCTGGCCTGTGGGATCATGACCACCCTGACCTGTTCTTCCTACTTCGAGGAGAATCAGTTCCACCGGGTGGAGTTTGACGCGCTGCTGCTGTTCTCTGTGTTCGGCATCATCATCATGGCCATGGCTGGTGAACTGATCACCATGTTCATTGCCCTGGAGATCATGTCCATGTCCATCTATGTCATGGTCGGCTTCAACCGCAACAGCCTGCGCGCTTCAGAGGCAACGCTGAAGTACATTGTCCTGGGTGCCTTTGCGGGAGCCTTCTTTGTCATGGGAACGGCCTTTATCTATGGCGCCACTGGCAGCACTATCCTCTCCCATATCTCCGTTGCGCTGGAGGAAGGTGCCGTGCACACTCCCGTGTTCATCGGTGGTCTGACCATGCTGCTGATCGCCATCTTCTTCAAGATTGCGGCCTTCCCTTTTCACGCCTGGTCTCCCGATGTCTATGACGGCGCGCCCTATCCGGTAACCGGCTTCATGGCGACGGCGGTGAAGGCGGCGACCTTTGCCATCGTGCTGCGCATGTTCATGACCAACTTCATGGCCATCGAGGAAGTGTGGACGCCGATAATGTTCTGGGCAGCCATCTTCACCATGTTCGCCGGGAACTTCCTGGCCATAGCCCAGAATAACGTCAAGCGCATGGTGGCGGCTTCCGGTATCGTGCATACCGGCTACCTGCTCATCGGCATGACGGCTCTGGGTGCGTCTGCGGCAGCTGCGCCGGCCATCATGTTCTACCTGGTCTCTTACGCGGTCAGCACCCTGGGCCTCTTTGCCGCTCTGAGCTATGTGGCGGGCAAGGGCGAAAAGCGCATCAACTTCAGCGATTTCAACGGAATGGCCCGCAAGCATCCGTTTATCGCGGCGGTGATTTCGCTGTTCATGCTGTCCTTTGTTGGCCTGCCGCCGCTGATCGGCTTTATCGGCAAATTCTACCTCTTCACCAGCGCCGTGGAGGCAGGCTTTGTGTCCCTGGCGGTGATCGGTATCATCAACAGCATCATATCCCTTTACTACTACCTGCGTATCATCATCGCCATGTACTTCCGTACCGCTGAAGATGAGTTCGAGGTACAGGTTCCGGTCTATGCCAAGGTCGGAGCGGGGATCGCCGCGCTGGCAGCGATCTGGGGCGGTATAGGCGGCATGACCCTTGTGATTTTCCCCGGTGCGGAAAGTCTGCTGGAAGCTGCCCGGCTGAGTATTCAGTCGCTGCTGTTGTAAGCGCCACCGAAATACAGTACAAAGGCTCTGCGTCAACCATGGCGCAGAGCCTTTTTTCTTTTTGACGGAGAGAGAATGTGCACGAATTTTCCCTGATTCAGAATCTTCTGCAGCAGTGTGAATACCACGCCGAGCAGGCAGGATCGCACAAGGTACTGGCCATACATGTCAGTATCGGCATGATGGCTGGTGTGGAACCGGAACTGTTCAAACGCGCCTATGACACGTTCCGCCAGCAGACCGTCTGTAGCGATGCCGAGCTGGAAATCCACTGGCAGCCCCTTGAACTCTTTTGCCTGCAATGCGCTTCACTGACGTCCCTTCATGAGCCCCGCTATTCCTGCCAGCAGTGCGGCAGCACAAGTGTGCGGGTGGAAAAGGGTGAGGATATCCTGCTGATGCGCCTTGAGATGGAATAGCAGCGGTAAAATTTTCCATAGCCCCAGGTGCCTGGTGGGGTGTAAATGGTTTTTTCAGAGTGGGTAAAGTGTTCTGGCAAGGAAAATGAATGTGCTGTAGCCAACACACAGCAGCTTGCTGGAACACGTTACATTCAGGCAGGCAATTGAAAAACCCACAGGTGCAGGACGTCCGTGGATGGGGGTTTTTCAGCAGCCTGCCCATGGAAGGTCTGCCATGTTCAACGACAAATCCATTCTGATCACTGGTGGCACAGGCTCCTTCGGCAGAAAATACACCCAGACGATTCTGGAGCGTTACCAGCCACGTCGCCTGGTCATCTATTCCCGCGATGAGCTCAAGCAGTTCGAGATGCAGCAGGTGTTTGACTCCCCTGCCCTGCGCTATTTCATTGGTGATGTGCGCGACCAGGAGCGCCTGAAACAGGCCATGAACGGCATTGATTACGTCATTCACGCCGCCGCGCTCAAGCAGGTTCCGGCAGCGGAATACAACCCCATGGAGTGTATCAAGACCAACATCCACGGCGCCGAGAACGTCATCAAGGCTGCCCTGCAGAATAATGTGGAGAAGGTCATTGCCCTTTCCACCGACAAGGCCGCCAACCCCATCAACCTCTACGGAGCCACCAAACTGGCTTCCGATAAACTCTTTGTGGCCGCCAATAACATCGCTGGCCGCCATCGCACCCGCTTTGCTGTCGTGCGCTACGGCAATGTCGTCGGGTCGCGCGGCTCCGTGGTCCCCTTTTTCAAAAAACTCATCGCCGAAGGCGCCGACGCCCTCCCCATAACCGACGAGCGCATGACCCGTTTCTGGATTACCCTGCAGCAGGGCGTGGACTTCGTACTGAAAAACTTTCAGCGCATGTACGGCGGCGAGATTTTCGTCCCCAAGATTCCCTCCATGCGTATCACCGATCTGGCCAGCGCCATGGCGCCGGATATGCCAGCGAAAATCATCGGCATCAGGCCCGGCGAAAAACTCCACGAGATCATGTGCCCCGCTGATGACTCCCACCTGACCCTGGAGTTTCACGACCACTACGTGCTGCAGCCGACCATCAAGTTTGTGGATAAGGACTTTCACTACGAAAAAAATCAGCTGGGGGAAACGGGAACTCCTGTGCCTCAGGGATTCGAATATAACTCCGGCACCAATCCGGTATTTATGAGTATTGATGAACTGCGCCAGATGAACGCCAGTCTTTAGGAGCCTGTGTGCGCGTAGCGATAATACCCGCCAGAGGCGGCAGCAAGCGGATTCCGGGCAAGAACATCCGCGAATTCTGCGGCCGTCCCATGATCAGCTACTCCATAGAAGCTACCCGCCAGTCGGGGCTCTTTGAGCAGGTCATGGTCTCCACGGACTGTCCCCGAATTGCCGCCGTGGCGCAGCAGTGGGGGGCCGATGTCCCCTTTCTGCGGCCGGCGCACCTGGCAGACGACCACACCTCCATGCTGGAGCCAGTGCGTCACGCGATCCACTGGCTGCACTCTCTGGGGCAGGAACCTCAGGAGGTCTGCTGTGTGTTTGCCACTGCCCCCTTGCTGCAGGCATCGATGATCCGCGAAGCCCTTGACCTGTTGCAGCGGGAGAAAGCTTCTGCTGTGGTTCCCGTGGTAACCTACTCCTTTCATCCCTATCGCGGTTTTGCTCTGGATGATCGTGGTGGGCTGCAGAAACTTTTTCCGCAGCATTTCGATGCCTATGACAAGAACGCTCCGCTGGCCTGCTATGACGCGGGACTTTTCTACTGGTTCAACATCAGGGCTTTCCTGGAGCACACGGAGCTGTTTGGCCCCAGTACACGGGCACTGCGTGTTGACCGCTTTGCGGCCCAGGATATCAATGACGAGGAAGACTGGCAGGCGGTGGAATACCTCTACCGGGTACGTCAGCTTCAGCAGGCAGGTGAACCATGCGCCTAGAAGGAAATCAGATTTATCTGCGACTCCTGTGCCCCGATGACGCCAGCAGCGAATATGCTGCCTGGCTGAATGACCCGCTGGTGAACCAGTATCTTGAGTCGCGCTGGAAGCACTACACCGTTGACGACGTGCGATCCTATATCGCCAGTGTCAACGATGGTCGGGCCAATTTTCTCTTCGGCATGTTTGAGAGCGCCAGTGGCCGCCACATCGGTAATATCAAGCTGGGAGGCATTCATCCGGTGTATCGCTACGGGGATATCGGCCTGCTCATTGGCGACCGGCAGTGCCACGGTAAGGGCATTGGTACGGAAGCGATCCGGCTGTGCTGCCGGGCCGCTTTTGAGTGCCTGAACCTCCATAAGGTGACCGCCGGACTCTATCAGCCCAATATGGGTTCCTTGCGCAGCTTCGAGAAAAACGGGTTTCGCCAGGTGGGCACTTGGCGGCAGCACGTCTTTGTGGGTGGCTCCTATGTGGATGTGCTCCTGATGGAGCTGTTGCGCGAAGAGTTTCGGCCATGACACAGCTGGCTCTTGGCACTGTGCAGTTTGGCCTGGATTATGGCATCAGCAACGGCATGGGGCAGACTCCCCTGGATGAGGTGCGTGCCATTCTGGAGTGTGCCGCCGCACAGGGAATCGATATGCTGGATACCGCTCCCGCCTATGGTGAGAGCGAAAGCGTCCTGGGGCGCTGCCTGCCGCTGAGTGGCCAGTTTGCTGTGGTCAGTAAGGTGCCTCGCATGGGCGCACAGGAGCGTGCCGCCGACTTTGGCCCCCTGGTGCGCCAGTCCTGCCAGCAGAGCCTGCAGCGTACCGGCCAGTCCCGGCTGTACGGGCTGCTGGTCCATCACGCCGACGACTGTCTGCAGGTTGGTGGCGAAGCCATTTACCGCGAAATGGAGCAGTTGAAGCGTGAAGGGCTGACGGAGCGCATCGGGTTTTCCCTGTACGATGCCCAGCAGATTGAGGAGCTCCTGGCTCGCTACACCATGGATTTTGTGCAGCTGCCCCTGAATGTTCTCGACCAGCGCCTGCTGCGCAGCAGTCACCTGTCCATGCTGGCCCGGCGCGGGGTGGAAATCCACGTCAGGTCGGTCTTTCTGCAGGGGCTGCTGCTGATGGAGCCTTCACGAATTCCGGGCACCCTGGCACCTCTTGTGCCCCATCTGCGCGGCTACCACCAGTGGCTGACCGCAAAGGGCCTGAACCCGCTGGAAGGGGCACTGGCCTTTCTCCGTCAGTTGCCGGAAGTCTCCCGCGCGGTGGTGGGCGTCAACAGCCTTGAGCAGCTGCGGGAGATTGCCGAAGCCTGGGAGCGTGCTGCCGGAGCTCCACGGGAGATTCTGGATTTTGGAGTTGCTGCGTCACTGGAGGAGTTTATCGACCCCAGACGCTGGAAGGAGTAGATGATGAAGGTGTTGGGAGTATTGCAGGCGCGCTATTCATCGACCCGTTTGCCGGGCAAGGTGCTGAAACCCTTGCAGGGCTTTCCCATGCTGCTGCATCAGATCTGGCGTCTGGAGCGCAGCAGCCGGCTGGAAAAGCTGGTGGTGGCCACCAGCAGTGATGCCAGCGATGATCTGCTGGCCGCTACCCTGGAGGAACATGGAGTAAGCGTGTACCGGGGCAGCCTGGAAGACGTGCTGGATCGCTTCTGCCAGGCCGCGCGGAAATATCAGCCTGAGCATGTGGTCCGGCTGACCGGCGATTGCCCCCTGACCGACCCGGAGGTCATGGACGACGTCATCGCCCTGCACCTTGATGGAGACTACGACTACACCTCCAACTGCTTTCCCCCCACATTCCCCGATGGGCTCGATGTGGAAGTGGTGCGCTTCGCCTGCCTGGAAGAGGCCTGGCGCGAAGCGACCCTCCCCTCAGAGCGCGAGCACGTGACCCCATTCATACACTCCCAGCCACATCGCTACCGGCAGGGCAACCACAGGCAGGTCGACGATCTGTCTGGCTTGCGCTGGACCGTGGATGAACCGGAAGATTTCGCTTTTGTACAAAGCGTTTATGCGCAGTTATACCCAGTCAATCCCGCCTTTGGCATGGATGAAGTGCTGAACCTGCTGAAGCGCCAACCGGAGCTTTCACAGCACAATCGGAAATTCCAGCGCAATGAAGGATATGCAAAATCACTGGAGAAGGACAAACCTCTCCTGAATGACAAGGAGTAGTGCCGTGGGAACGCGTTATCAGAAATCCGAAGAGCTGCTGCAGCGGGCCGAACAGTCCATTCCCCTGGGCAGCCAGACATTCAGTAAAAGCCGCACGGCACTGCCCTACGGCGTTTCACCCTATTTCCTGGAACGAGGCAGAGGCAGCCGGGTCTGGGATGTGGATGGCAACGAGTATATCGACTTTGTCAATGCCCTGCTGTGCGTGAGCCTGGGATATGGTGATCCTGAAGTGGACGCGGCGGTGCAGGAGCAGATGAAGAGCGGGGTGATCTTCTCCCTGCCCCACCGGCTGGAAATGGAAGTGGCGGAGTCCTTGATAGAAATCATTCCCTGCGCGGAGTCCGTGCGCTTTGCCAAGAACGGCAGCGACGCCACCTCCGGTGCCATTCGTCTGGCCAGGGCCTATACCGGGCGCGAGCACGTGGCCGTCTGCGGCTATCACGGCTGGCAGGACTGGTACATTGGCTCCACCGCCCGCAACCTGGGAGTACCCCAATGTGTGCGGGATCTGACCCACACTTTTGTCTACAACGATATACAGAGCCTGGAATGCATCCTGGAGGCGCATCAGGGCAAGGTGGCCGCGGTCATCATGGAGCCCATGAACGTCCAGTGGCCCCGTGAAGGCTACCTGGAAGCTGTGGCGCGCGTGGCCCGGCAGCATGGTGCCCTGCTGATTTTTGACGAGACCATCACCGGCTTTCGCTTCAGCCTGGGGGGCGCCCAGGAACTCTTTGGCGTGACGCCCGACCTGGCAACCTTCGGCAAAGGGCTTGCCAATGGCTATCCCCTCTCCGCCGTGGTCGGTCGTCGGGAGATCATGAAGCTCATGGAAGAAATCTTCTTCTCCGGTACCTTCGGCGGCGAGACCATCTCCCTGGCAGCTGCCAGGGCAGTGCTTCATAAACTGCGTACCCAGCCGCTGCTGCAGCACATGCACCATCTTGGCAAGCACCTGCTGGAGCAGTTGCAGCTGGTGATTGACCAGCATGATGCCAGCCATATCTTCAGCCTCAGCGGGCATCCCGCCTGGAGCTTCCTGAATATCAGGGACACCGAAGGTGCCAGCATGTGGCAGGTCAAGACCTTCCTGATGCAGGAGATGCATGCCCGGGGCATACTCACCCTGGGTACCCATAACATCAGTGCCGCCCACAGTGAAGAGGACATCGACCGGTTGCTGGCAGCATACCGGCAGGTCATTCCCGCCGTGGTGGAAGGTGTCGCCAGCAAAAACCTGGCGCAGAAGATAGAGGGCCGCGTCCTGGAACCCCTCTTCCGGGTGCGGTAGTCATGGAAACCAGGGCAGGATCACCGTGTATCGCCATCCGTGCCGACGCCTCCACCGGCATTGGCACCGGGCATGTCATGCGTTGCCTGACCCTGGCCGAAGAACTGCGCCAGCGCGGCGCGAATGTCCACTTTCTCTGTCGCGCCCACCCCGGCCACATGGGCGAAGTCATCCGTGCGCGGGGATTTGCGTTGACGCTCCTGCCGCCCCCGGTGATGCCCTTCGATGCCGATGATTACGCCACCTGGCTGGGCGCTCCCGCCGGGGAGGACGCGCGCCAGACCATGGAAGCTCTGCAGGGCATGGAAGTGGCATGGCTCATCGTGGATCACTACGCCATCGATGAGCACTGGGAGCAGCTGCTGCGTCCGCATACGGCAAAGATTCTGGTCATTGACGATCTGGCCAATCGCCATCATGATTGCGACCTGCTGCTGGATCAGACCTATGGACGCTGCGAAGAGCAATATGGTCCTTTGGTGCCGGAGCACGCCGTGTTCCTGCTGGGCAGCCAGTACGCCCTGCTGCGGGCGGAATTTGCCAGATGGCGGGCGTATAGTCTCAAGCGACGAACCGGCGAAGAGTTCCGGCACCTGCTGGTCACCATGGGTGGTGTTGACGCTGCCAACCATACCAGTCTGGTTCTGACAGCCCTGCGGGGGTGCGAGCTCCCGCCTGATCTGAAAATCACGGTTATCCTCGGCCACGGCTCGCCCCATGTCGACGAGGTTCGCCGTCATGCCGCGAACCTGCCATGGCAGACCGAGGTACGCTGTGGCGTGGGCAACATGGCTGAGCTTCTGGCAGGCAGTGACCTGTGTATTGGGGCGGCGGGCAGTACCACCTGGGAGCGCTGCTGTCTGGGGGTGCCGAGTGTGGTGTATGGATCGGCGGTAAATCAACGGGAAATTCTGGCACAGCTGGGAGAGCATGGCGCCATGCTGGAGATGCGTTCCCTGGACTCGCTGTGCACGGTTCTGATGGAGGCAGTGGCACGGCGTGAAAATCTGAGCCTGCGGGCACGGGAGGTCTGCGATCAGCTCGGGGTGAGTCGCGTTGCTGACCATCTTGTGCCGGTGCCCTGTGAGCGCCAGGATGTGGTACTGCGCAGAGTGCAATGGAGCGACGCGCGACAGCTGTATGAGTGGCAGATCCACCCCCAGACTCGTCGCCATTCCCGCAACAGCGCTCCGCCGACCTGGCAGGAGCACTGTGAGTGGCTGAAGGCCAGGCTGCACAGCCCCTCGAGTTTCATGTACCTGATAGAACAGTCTGGGCTGCCCGTAGGCACGGTGCGCATTGACCTGGTGGATAGCGGCAAGGATCTGTATGAAACCTCCATTTCCCTTGATCCTGACCACTATGGTCAGGGGTTTGCCCAGCAGGCACTGGTTGCCATCAACCGCGCTTTTGCGCAGCTTTCGCTGCTGGCCCATATCAAACCCGAAAATGCTGCTTCCGTGAAACTGTTTTCCCGGTGCGGCTATCGGCAGACGGACGAAACCCATTACCTTCGCGAGGCCCGTCATGACAAATAACGTGCATATCAACGGTCGACCCATTGGCCCCGACAGCCCACCCTATGTGGTGGCGGAGGTTTCGGCCAACCATAACGGCAACCTTGAACGGGCACTGCAGACCATTGCCGCCGCCGCCGACTGTGGTGTGGATGCGGTGAAGATTCAGACCTACACCCCCGACACCCTGACGATCGACTGCGATCTGCCGGATTTTCGTATCCAGGGTGGGCTGTGGGACGGCTATACCCTTTATAAATTGTACCAGTGGGCTCAGACGCCCTTCGAGTGGCATCAGAAGATGTTTGATTTCGCCGCCAGCAAGGGCGTAACCCTTTTCAGCACGCCCTTTGACGAGTCGGCGGTGGATCTGCTTGAGCACCTGCAGGCACCGGCGTACAAGATCGCTTCCTTTGAAGCGGTGGATATTCCCCTGATCCGCTATGTGGCCAGAACGGGTAAACCCATGATCATCTCCACGGGCATGGCCGACGAAGCGGAGATTGGCGAAGCCGTGGAAGCCGCCCGCAGTGGTGGATGCACAGAGCTGATCCTGCTCCACTGCATCAGCTCTTACCCCGCTCCGGTGGAGCAGTCCAATCTGCGCACCATTGCGGATATGGCCGAGCGCTTTGGTGTGGTGGCAGGCCTGTCTGACCACACCCTGGGAACAACGGTCGCCATCGCGGCGGTGGCCCAGGGAGCCTGCTTCATTGAAAAACACTTCACCCTCAGCCGGGCCGACAAAGGGCCCGATTCGGAATTCTCCCTGGAACCCTCTGAGCTCAGGGAGCTTTGCCATGCCTCCCGTCAGGCATGGCTGGCCCTGGGAAAGGCGGGTTACGAGCGCAAAACGGCGGAAGAGGCAAATGTGAAGTTTCGTCGCTCCATCTATGCGGTGAGGGATATTCAGGCTGGTGAGGAGTTTTCCCCTGAGAATATCAGGCGCATTCGGCCCGGTTACGGCCTTGCCCCAAAATACTTTGAGCAGGTGCTTGGGCGAAGGGCCACGCAGGCCATTGTCCGCGGTTCGGCTCTGGATTGGCACATGGTAAGTGGTGACTGAGCAAGACTTTCTATTTCATGGCACCAGTGGTACAGTAGCTGTATAAGTATACGCAATAACAGTCAGTAGTAACGGGAGGCTTCCTTGTCTGCAACACCAAAAATTGTTCCTGCCAATAAAGTCGGATTTGACCAGAATGTCCTCAAGGCCAATATGGATGCCTTGAAGCTCCGCTATCCCGAGCTCTATGAGCAGGTGAAGCGTACGCGAATCACTGACAGGTACGGTGTGTCGCTGTATAAAAATCGCTGGCCCAATCTGCATGTCCGCAAGGGCAAGGAGTATTCGCCCCTGTATGGTTCCGGCCATCCTGAAGAGTTTGCCATCAAGAGTTTTCAGGAGCAGTTCAAGCCCCACAGCAAAAACCTGGTCTTCCTGGGTATCGGGCTCTCCTACCATGCCAACGGATTTTTTCAGAGTGAGGAAAAGGCGGAGACCTTTTCCACCATCTTTGTGGAAAAGGACATTGAACTTTTCAAGATATCCCTGGGCATTTCCAATATAGCTTTCCTGTTTCGCAACCAGAATGCCCATTTTTTCGTGGGGCTGCGGCAGGACGAGAGTTACTCGAAGCTCTGGCGCTATTTTATGGAGAAGCAGTGGATTGTGCTCCATGCCCGTTCCACCTGTGTGATCCTCAACGATGCCCTGTATGAGCACGAGAAGGACTACTACTCGGCAGTGGCGAAGAATCTCATCCACGCCCTCTACCAGAGCTTTATCTTCTTCGGCAACGACCCCTATGACTCGCTGCTGGGTATTGAACACATGTTCCTCAACCTCAAGAGCATTATTCAGCTCCCCGGCGTGAACCTGTTCTTCAACAAGTTCAAGAATATGCCGGCGGTGGTGGCATCCACTGGGCCGAGTCTGAAAAAACAGCTGCCCCTGCTGAAGGAGATCCAGGGCAAGGTGCTGATTCTGGCCCCCGAGGCTTCGCTGCGCGCTCTAACCGATGCCGGTATCCGCCCCAACTTCGTCACCTCCCTGGAACGGGTACCCGGTGTCGAGAAACTGGTCAGCCCCTTTGATTTCGGCGACGACATGCACTATGTACCGGTTCCCGTTGTTGTCCCCGAAGTCTTCGATGCCTGTAACGGCAGCATGTTCATCGGCTACCGGGGCTTTCACCACTTCCGCTGGCTGGGGGTTGATCGCGGTATTCTGTGGATCAAGGGCTCGGCGGGGAACATGTGTTACAACCTGGCCACGGCCTTTGGCTGTAACCCCATCATCGTCATCGGGCAGGACCACGCCTATGGCGAGGACTACCGCACCCACGCTGAAGGCACCATCCATATCGCCGAACAGAAGGTGGACAAGGCGAACCTGGTGAAGCTGCCCGGTTACTACGGGGGCGAAGTGGACAGCACCTGGGTCTGGCAGATGTTCCGCAACCACTATATTACCGACGTGGCCGAGGGCAATACCAAGGGCATCATCACCATCAACGCCACCGAGGGCGGAGCTTCCATTGACGGGGCGGTGCATATTCCCTTTGCCGATGCCATCAGCACCTATGTGGCAAAACGGCAGCCTGAGCGCATTAACGACAAAATCCTGCGCCTGCGCGACAAGTTTTCCGTTGATGTTGACCGCGAAAAGCAGCGCATTCACGCCAAACTCACCCGCGCCATCGGCCTGGCGGAAAAGAATATTCACGAGTTGCTGGAGGGTCTTGATTATACCCGGAAGGTGATTGAGAAATACGCGGACTATGTGTACGAAAGGGTACAGGTGGAAGACCTGGACGCCGCAGAGATACGCAAGGATTACTACGACCTTGAGCAGCTGCGCATCAAAGCCCGCTATACCAAAAACGAGGATTATGTGGCTCTGGTTCTTCACGTGCTGCAACCCTACCTGATCAACTATGAGTCCCAGTACAGCAACATGCCGGCAGCCTATGATAACCCGGCCGAGGGGCAGCTGACAGCAGTGCTCACCTGTGAGGACTACTTCCTCAACGCCATCCACCTGGCCAATATCGCCCGGCGCACCCTGCAGGAGACGAAAGATGCCATGGAACGTCCGACAGCGGTAGTGCTGCCACCGGAGAGTGCGGAAAAGCCTGATGCCTCACTGCTGTGGCGCCAGCACTTCGACAATGAGCTGTGCCTGTGGCGCTTTTCCGCTCACGCAGAAGTGCGTGCTCTGACACCAGCCTATCGCATTGGTGGCAGTCTTTACGAAGAGGGTGCGGGGACCTTTGATGGCTATACCGGAATCCTGCTGCGCAACCGCAACATCTTTGCCCAGGAGCTGCACCTGCTGCTGACCAACCATCCTGAGCACGACAAGCCCTGCAAACTGGCAGGACTGGGTCGGGAGTGGCAGATTGAAGTTGTGCGCCTGCGGCCTGCTTCCGATGATATTCTTATCCGCAGCCATAAGGATAACGCCGTGCTGCTCTGGATTCTGGAGGCAGGGAAACTGTCCCGCATTGTTCAGCTGGGTGAAGTGGCACCTGAGCTTGAGCTGCTGGGAACCGGTGATGTGGATGGCGACGGAGTGGAAGAGATACTCTGGCGCTGTACCCGCAGCCACGAGCTGAGTGCCTGGAAAATCGCACCCGGTTATCTGGAATCTGCCCGGTTGGCCGAGGAGAGCCTGGGTGGCGGTGATGTCATGGGGTATGTGCTTGATCGCGCTGAAGGCGTGTTTAGCGAGATGGTTCTGGCGGAGCTTCCGGCCCGGTCTCAGGTTATCGCTATCGCCGATGTGCGCGGCACTGGCCGGGATGAACTGGTTGTGCGTGACAGCGAAACTGGCGAGGTGCAACTGATCGCTGTGGGTAGTGATGCCAGAGTGAGCACTGGAGTCCTGGGTGACGACCTGAGAGTGGAGGGCAGCGGGGCGTTTCTCGGTAATGGCCGTAAACAGCTCCTCGTGGGCCAGTGCTATGGCGGCGATGTCTTCCTGTGGGACTGGCAGGCAGAGGGCTTTGTCAGTCAGCCCCTTGGCACCCGCCCTGGCTTCTGGATGCCCCAGAGTTCGGTTGCGGCGGAGTAGTCATTCATGAGCAGAATCCTGCCGCTTCTTCTCTTGGCGCTGCTGCTGGTGGGCAGTGCCCAGGCCTTTGTCCGTCACGATCCGGTTCCCGGAGGCGTGGCCCTGGTTCCCCTTTCCGCAGAGAGCGAAAGGGCCGTCCAGATCCTTTTTGGCGATCGGCCGGTGCTGGCCAGCTTCTTTGATGGCGAACTGCGAGCCGTGGTGGGTATTCCCCTGGACGCAAATCCGGGGGAGCACCGCGTCGTGGTGACAATGGACGACGGGCGCGCCCGCTCCTATTTTTTTGAAATTCTGCCCAAGGAGTATCCCGCTCAGCGCATCACCTTGCCCGATGATCGCACAGTACGCCTCTCCGAGGAGGATCTGGCCCGCTTTCATCGGGAGCGGCCACAGATTCTGGCGGCCTTTGCAACGCGCACTGACACATGGCATGTGAGTGAGCCCTCGCTGAGCCTGCCCGTCGCGGGCCGTTTTTCCAGCCCCTTTGGCCTGCGCCGCTATTTCAATGGCGAGCCGCGCAGCCCCCACAGCGGCATTGATATTGCGGCCGCCCAGGGTACCCCGGTGGTTGCGGCCGCTGCTGGCATGGTGGTGGAAGTGGGGGATTACTTTTTCAACGGCAAGACGGTGTTCATTGATCATGGCCATGGGCTGGTGACCATGTACTGCCATCTGCACGAGATTCACGTGAGCACGGGACAACAGGTGGCGCGCGAAGAGGTCATTGGAACTGTCGGGCGCACGGGCCGCGCCACGGGTCCCCATCTGCACTGGACTGTCAGCTTGGGCGATGTGCGGGTTGAGCCGCTGCTCTTTCTGAATTCCCGTGATCTGGGAAGGATTGGGGTCTCTGATCCGTAGTCCGCTTGTTCCTGTTAAATGTTCTACAGGCCCGTGATCAGTTCGCTGGCATGGCAGATGACATTCCATTTTCCGACTCGATCCACTTCTTCCAGAGACTGCTCCAGAAGCCTGAAGTACTGGCGGCGGCTCACCTCCTGTGCGCCAAGATGCTTCAGGTGCTCCGATGGTATCTGGCAGTCCACAAAGTCGAAGCCCCATGCGCGAAGGTGCTTCACCAGGGCGATCATGGCGGTTTTCGAGGCGTTATCCCGCTGGCTGAACATGGATTCTCCAAAGAAGACCTTTCCCAGGGATAATCCGTAGAGCCCGCCGATGAGCAAGCCGTTTTCGTAGACTCCCACACAATGTCCATAGCCCATGTCATGGAGCCGGGAGTAGGCGTCTATGAAGTCCTCGCTGATCCAGGTGCCTTTTTGTCCGGGGCGCAGGGTATTGGCGCACTGGCTGATGATCTGAATGAAGTGCGTATCGAAGCGGATTTCCCATGTTGATCTGCGCAGAAATTTCCGGGTTGAGCGCGATATGCTGAGCTCAGTCAGGGGCAGGATCATGCGTGGGTCCGGAGAGTACCAATAGGGCAGTCCGTCTTCGCTGAACCAGGGGAAGATCCCGCTTCGGTAGGCGTGCAGCAGCCAGTGTGGCAAGAGGCTTCCGCCAATGGCGATGGGTTCATCGCCAGCTCCCTGCAGCGGGTCCGGGAACGCCACGTGCTGCGGGTTCAGGTAGTATACTGGTGGTTCAGCGTGTACGAGGATCATGGGGTACCTCAAGCACCTTCAGAGGAACTCAGAAGGTGATGATATCCAGGGGTTCGGGGATGTGGTAGGAGCCGGCCTTCAGGGTCTGGGCGAGCTCATCGCCGATGACATCCCGATAAGGCGACTTCATGTGTATGGGGTAGAGCATGGCGGGGAGGTTCGAGGTTTTCTCCAGCTCCCGGGCCAGCAGCCCCGGAGTCAGGTGGCCGCTGAGTATGGCCAGCTCTTCCAGGCGATTGGGGAAGGCCACGTCGATGAACATGGCGTCTATGGCATGGGGCAGGTCATTGAGATAGTTCCACAGTTGCATGGTTGGGCCAGTGTCAGTGACGTAGAGCACATGCCTGTTTTCGCAGCAGATATGGATGGCGTAGGTGGGGACACCGTGGGTGACTGGGATAAAACGGAAGCGGCAGGTATCTATGCTGAAGGTTTCCGGTGCTTCATGGTATGCCAGTACCGGGTTTTTGGGTGGGATAGCCGTGAAATCCGGCCAGATGACATTGTTGAAGATGTGTCTGCGCAGGTCGTCGATGACGTTGGCCGGGCTGTGTACTCGGGCGGGTTTGCTGCTGTGGGAACCGTAGGTCATGGCAAGCCCGTCGGCAAAAAACGGCAGCCCTTTGATGTGGTCAAAGTGACAATGGGTGAGGATGATATGTTCGATCTTTTTCTGTCGTTCCAGGGGCAGACTGTCAGTGAGGGCGCCCGCGTCCAGGGCAATGGTTTGGTTCAGCAGCAGGCACATTCCACTTTTCCCGGGGGCGATGGAGTCGTGCATCCCCAGAATCTCAATCTGCATATCTATCTCCCTTTGCTTCCTGGTTTTGCGGCATTCTTCCGTTATTGCCTATTTCCGTTGTGAGGTCAAGGATAATATGGCGGAAACAGGAGGAAATGTCACTTCAGGTAAAAGTATCCGAAAATTGACACTGGATCTTCCGCTGAATTTGCCGGACTGACTCAGGCATTGTCGCCGACCGGTTCTGCGGAAAAGCACATCAGCTGCTGGGAGAGTACATCGGCCAGCAGGCACAGGGATGTGGGAGCCGTGCAGACTTTGATGGCGTGCTCAAAGTCCGAGGCCAGAGACGTAAACTGGTCCAGTTCATTGGGCAGGGTGTCAATCCACTGTTCACGGAAAGTTACTTCTTTGCGTTCGGGGAAGATGGCCACGTAAAAAATTTCACTCTCCACCAGATCCTGAAAGAAATGGGTCCCAAAGGATAGCTCGGGTATGAAGCCGCCCCGTTCCCAGCCGACCTCAGCAAGAATCGCCATGTTGCTGATCTCGGAGAAGCTTACGGGTACGCCCAGGGAGGGGGTGGTGGTGCCCCAGCGTCCTGGTCCCAGCAGCAGTGTGGGCTCTTCCGTGCGGCTGGTGACGGCATTGATTTCGCCGACTATTTTCGACAGTTCGTGTTTCTGGGCCAGGGAAAGTTCATGATATGCCTGGGGATAGACGATGATGATGCGCTTGATGTCACAGCAGATACTGCCACCCACGAAGTTGCCCTGCTGGCGCAGGAAGATGTGGGAGTCGGGGATGTCCCTGGGAATATCGATGCGTTGCCCCAGGCGCCGTGTCTGCAGAGGTCGGCACTGGACGATATTCAGGCAGTAGCTGCCATCGGCGCGGAAGTTGACAGTGAACTCAATATCCACGGGGTACTGATACACCTTCTCCAGGGTCTGCATGGCCTTCTGCATGCGCTCAGCGAAGTCGGTGTCTGCCAGCATGGGGTCAAAGGTGGGTATCCAGTTGATGTGGGGCTGGGAGAGCTTGCCCTTGCGTGAGATGGTGCGCCGTTCACGCAGGGCGATCTTCTCGAGGGCATGCTCCATCTGCTTCTGGGTCAGGGACTGGAAGGGCACCGTGCGCAGGTCATTGGCGTTGAGATCAAGGACATCCACATCCTTCTGGGCGTAGCGACGGGTGTCCTCGCCTTCATGATACGGCTTCTTGCCGGGGTGGTCCAGGGCGACTAGGCGCGCGTAGTCGCCTTCAGCGCGATCAACGGCCCTGGTCCCCAGTCCCGCCACCAGGCGCAGCATACCGGCCTGGGGATCCATGGCGCTGTCCCAGACGAAGGTGTTGTAGGAAATGCCTACGCCGGCGGCATCAGGGAAATAGTAATGCCCTTGGTAGGAGCCGATAACCCGCTGCACCAGCAGTCCCATCTGCTCATCCTGCTCAATCAGCCCGCGTTTGCGCCTGTAGACAAGGGCATCGCCGCCGATGGTGCTGGAGTAGATGCGCCTGACAATATCCTCGAAATGTTCAAGGCGCTCTTCCGGAGATATCTCCTGGTTGGCGAGGAAAAAGCTGTCATACTTTCCAGCGAAGGCGTTGCCGAAGCCATCTTCCAGGAGACTCGAAGAGCGCACGATAATGGGGTATTGTCCATAGTATTCGAGCATGGTTTCAAATTCCTGGCGAATCGCCGTGGGGAATTTTCCGTGCATGATGCGGGCACGCAGCTGCTGCGCGGCCGGACTGTTGTGGTCCTCGTGCTCCTTATGCTCCATGAAGAGGCTCCAGCAGTCGTTGTGGATGAGGTACCAGTAGTAAAGGTTGGAGCCGATAAAGTACGAATCATGGGGTTCAAGGGCATGCTGCCAGTAGTCTGGATCGCTTTGAGTAAGTATGTTGCTGGCCAGCAGCATGCCTGTGGTTTTGCCGCCGATAAAGCCGGTTCCAATCATGCGACGTTTAAACGCCAGCAGGTCGGCCAGTGAAAAGTACTGGTGGGCCAGCTGAAGCACGCGTTCGTCTTTACCCATGAGATGGCGGCACAGGTGAACGACCATGCGCTTCTGCTCTTCTTCGGGTCCACCGTTGCTCAGAAGTTCTTCCGCTTTCAGGAAGAGCAGTTGCCAGTGATCCAGCTGGCGGGTGACGTCCCGTGTTCCTTCCAGGACGCGGCTCATGAGGGAGGTGGCTTCGTAACTGCGGGCCAGGGGGACAAACTCGCCGCCCTGGTCGCGGTGGGGCAGGAACATGGTCGGCGAGTGTCGCTGCCAGACTTTCAGGGGGTGAACATAGTGGCTCCCCTGATGGTTGTACAGGTTCAGGAAGACCTGAGTGGTTTTGCGGATGCGCTGCATGGTGTCAAGGCTGTGGCTCTGGCTGCGTACGGCGAAGTAGGCTACGGTGTCCAGGGAGAGCAGGTAGGGGCAGGTGATCTGGAAGAAGTTTCCTACCATATAGTCTGTTGCCCAGGCGGATATGAGGTCTGAGAGGCAGTCGAAGACATAGATGACACCCCGTCCCCGTGAGGTGAGCACCCGGTGCACTTCCGTGGCAAAGGGCTCAAAACCCAGCCTGGGGTTGAGTTCCACTATCTCCACATCCGTGCAGGGCTCAATCAGGAGCTCTCCGCTGCCAAAGCGCATGTAGACAATTTTGCGCCCCTGTTGGCGGGAGCGTTCGACAAATTGCCCCACGAAGTGGCGATAACTGCTGAGTTCGTCGACCTTCCAGACAACATTGTCACCGAGGCGCAGGTGATCAAGAATAAGGTCAAGTCCATTATTGCCAGTAGATATTTTCTCACGAAGTGCGTAACTCATTATTGTGCTCCGGTTTAAGATATGGTGTATTTGTCATAATGACAAAACGGACACTTTTGACACTTATTACATTTCCATTGCAAGTCTTGTGATGATTGTATACAATCATATCCTTCGTGTCAGGAAAGTGACCATTGCAGGCAGTTATCCTGTCCACTTTACCCCAATTACCGGCTGCGGGAAAGTTCATTTGCCCCGGTCCGTATCTGCGCCTCCGATTCTGTGCCAGCGGGGAAGGGCTTTTCTCTTCAGACACGACATCTCACTTCCAGGAGGAGTCATTTATGCCCGATGTTCGAGAAACCATTGAGACAATTTACCAGCAGGTCATTACCCGCAATCCAGGGGAAACGGAGTTTCACCAGGCGGTAAATGAGGTTCTGGAGTCCCTGTCAGTTGTATTGGTCAAGTATCCGGAGTACGCCGATCAGCGCATCATCGAACGCATCTGCGAACCTGAGCGCCAGATCATCTTCCGCGTTCCCTGGACCGATGACAAGGGCGACATTCACATCAACCGCGGCTTCCGCGTCGAATTCAACAGCGCCCTTGGGCCCTATAAGGGAGGGCTGCGTTTCCACCCTTCCGTGTATCTTGGAATTATCAAGTTTCTCGGATTTGAGCAGATCTTCAAGAACGCTCTGACGGGTTTGCCCATCGGCGGCGGCAAAGGTGGCTCCGACTTTGATCCCAAGGGACGCTCCGATGGAGAGATCATGCGCTTCTGCCAGAGCTTCATGACAGAGCTCTATCGCCATATCGGGCAGTACACCGACGTGCCTGCTGGTGATATCGGCGTGGGTGGCCGTGAAATTGGGTATATGTTCGGTCAGTACAAGCGCATTACCAACCGTTATGAGTCGGGGGTACTGACGGGCAAGGGTATGTGCTACGGTGGTTCTCAGGTGCGTACCGAGGCGACGGGGTATGGCACGGTCTTCTTTGTGGATGAAATGCTCAAGGCCCATAAGGATGGCTTTGAAGGGAAGAGGGTACTGGTTTCCGGCTCCGGCAACGTGGCCATCTACGCTACCGAGAAGGTTCACGAGCTGGGGGGCAAGGTTATTGCCTGCTCCGACTCCAATGGTGTCATTATTGACGAAAAAGGTATCAACCTGGAGCTTGTGCAACAGCTGAAAGAGGTGGAGCGTCGTCGCATCAAGGACTACACCAAGTACGAAACTGATGCCCGCTATATCGAGAAGGGTAATATCTGGGATGTCCCCTGTGATATCGCCCTGCCCTGCGCAACTCAGAACGAGATCAACACCAAGGATGCCAAGACCCTGGTGAAAAACGGCTGCATCGCCATAGGTGAAGGGGCGAATATGCCCACCTCCCCTGGTGGTATCAAGGTCTTCCAGGACGCGAAAATTCTCTACGGCCCAGGCAAGGCGGCAAACGCCGGTGGTGTTGCCACTTCCGCGCTGGAAATGCAGCAGAACGCCAGCCGCGATTCCTGGACCTTTGAGTACACGGAAGAGCGCCTGCAGCAGATTATGAAGAACATTCACCGTGACTGTTTTGAAACTGCCGAAGAATTCGGCGAGCCCGGCAACTATGTCATGGGTGCCAATGTGGCTGGTTTCATCCGTGTTGCCGATTCCATGATGGCGCTGGGCGTTGTCTGAGCCTTGCCATTTCCATGCAGCTTTTCAGAAGCCACCCTGCGGGGTGGCTTCTGTCTTTATCCCTTCTGGTTCCATATTCTTGGTGAATGCCTTGTCGCTTTTTGCTAGAGTGTTTCTGTTTTGTGATCGAACTCTCGGGTTTCACAGGAGGTTGCTCTATGGCTATCGAAATCAGGAAAATTGCCATTTCCACGGGCGGGGGGGACTGTCCGGGGCTGAACGCGGTTATCAGGGCTGTGGTGCGAACCGCAAACATCAAATATGGCTGGGAAGTTGTCGGTATCAAGGATGGCCTGCAGGGCGTCATGGATACGACCACCAAGCTGATTCCCCTGAATCGCCATAATGTGGCGGGTTTTCTGCAGAAAGGCGGCACGGTTCTGGGCACCACCAACCGTGGAAACCCTTTTGAAATCAAACAGGAAATAGATGGCCGCATGCAGACGGTGGATATCAGCGACGCGGTCGTGGAAAATATCCGCCGGGAGCATATAGACGCCGTGGTCGGTATCGGTGGCGATGGCACCATGCTGATCATGAATCAGTTGTACAAGAAGGGTATACCCATCGTGGGAGTGCCGAAGACCATTGATAACGACCTGCTTTCCACCGATGTCACCTTTGGTTTTGATACGGCGGTGGCCATTGCCACCGATGCTCTGGATCGCCTGCAGACAACGGCAGCCAGCCATCACCGGGTGATGGTCGTTGAGCTGATGGGCCGCTATGCGGGCTGGATTGCCCTGCACAGCGGTATTGCTGGTGGGGCTGAAGTGATTCTCATCCCCGAGATTCCCTATAATATAGAACGTGTCTGCGATGTGATCCGGCAGCGCATGAAGCGCGAAGGCTTTTCCATCGTCGTGGTGGCTGAAGGGGCCAAGCCGGTTGGGGGAAGTCACTCGGTCCTCCATGAGGGTGGTCAGGGCGCGGTGGAGCGCCTGGGAGGCGTCGCCTATAAGGTGGCCGAGGAAATAGAGCACTTTACCGGAGCTGAAGTGCGCACCACCGTGCTTGGCCATGTGCAGCGGGGGGGGGCGCCGACGGCCTACGACAGGGTACTTTCTACTCGCTTCGGGGTGGCGGCAGCCGATCTGATCCACGAGGGGAACTTCGGTCGCATGGTGACCCTGCGTGGAACGGAAATCTGCGATGTGACCTTTGAGGAGGCCATAGAGAATCTGAAGTTCGTTGATCCCGACGGGCAGCTGGTACGCGCTGCTGAGGAGATCGGCGTCTGCCTGGGACGCTGAGGTGTCCGAATACCTGTGCGATTACCATGTGGATATTCCCGCCGAGCTGATTGCCCAGGAGCCCTTGGCGCAGCGTGATGCCAGCCGCCTGCTGGTGCTGTCCCGTGCACTGGCGCCAGCCATCGTCGGTGAAAGTACGTTCAGCCGGCTGTCCGAGTATCTGCGGCCCGGCGACCTGCTGGTCTTTAACGATACCCGAGTGATTCCGGCACGCTTGAAGGGCCGGAAATCAACTGGCGGGGCGGTGGAGATTTTTCTGGTTGAGCCCTGCGCTCCCCGGTGCTGGCGTGTCCTGACCAGGGGGAAAAAACTGGTTCCAGGTACCCTGGTTCATATTGGCGATGGGGTTGAGGCGGTGATTGAGGAGCGGGATGGGGAGATGGCCGTCGCCCGCTTCAGTGTTGATGATCAGGAATTGTTTGCCTGCGGGGCCATTCCCCTGCCACCTTACATCAAGCGAGAAGCCGACAGCCGTGACAACCAGCGTTATCAGTCAGTCTTTGCCGCCCGCGATGGGGCGGTAGCGGCCCCTACGGCATCACTGCACTTTACGTCTGCCATTGTGGAGGGGCTGCGCCAGCGTGGGGTGCGCACTGCCACCATCACGCTGCACGTGGGGCTGGGCACCTTTTTGCCTGTGAAAAGTGAGCGCATTGACGAACATCGCATGCACTCCGAACACTTTCACGTGCCGGCGCAGACCCTGGATCTGGTTGCGGACACCCGTCGCTCAGGTGGTCGTGTCATTGCCGTGGGAACAACAGTGGTGCGCGCGCTGGAAAGCTGCTTTGGCCATACTCCGTTGCGAACAGGGGGCTCCACCGATATTTTTATCCGTCCGGGCTACTCATTTGCCGTGATTGATGGTATGGTAACAAACTTTCATCTGCCTGACTCCACCCTGATCCTTCTGGTCAGTGCATTTTACGGGCGTGAAAATATCCAGCAGATCTATCAGTATGCCGTGAGCCAGCGTTACCGTTTTTTCAGTTATGGTGACGGCATGCTCTTTCTGCCGTAGTGGGTGGGCCACCTGTGAACAAGATTGAAATACTCCTCGATGTCAGCAATATTATTCTCGATTCATCCTGCCACGAGAACGCCCTTTCCGAGATAACAACTTATCTGAAACGCGAACTCAAAAGCGACGTCTGTTCCATATATCTCCAGAGTCGTTCCAGTGAGAGCATTCTGACGCTGGCTGCCACCGAGGGTCTGCGTCAGGAGGCGGTGGGGCAGGTCAGCATGGCTGCCGATGAAGGTCTGACGGGCCTCGCCTTCCGCAGCAACACCTATACCTTTATCCGTGACGCTTCCCACCACCCCCAGTTCAAGTACTTCCCCGGTATTGGTGAAGAGCCTTTCCGCACCTTTATCGGCATTCCGCTGAAAAGCAGGTTGAACACGTTTGGCGTCCTGGTCTTTCAGTTCAAAAATCGCAAAAACAACACCAGGATACAGGAGAAGCTGTTGACGGCCATTGCCGCCCAGGTTTCCGGCCTGGTGCTGCGTCACTACATGGTGGAGGGCTCTGCCCAGGCAGACGAAGGAAAAGATCCCCATCAGGAAGTGCTTTTACAGGGCGTTCCCCTGGCCGAGGGCATTGCCATCGGCCACCCGGTTCGCATTATCTACCGCTTCATTGAAAGCGCCGTGGGCAAGGTTGATCCGGTGGTGGAGCTGCAGGCGTTCGAGAAAGCCAGTGTCAAGACAGCCGATGACCTGAGGGAGCTGGCGGAAAAAATGGAAAAGCGCGGCGCGGCGGCGGAGTCGGAGATATTCCACACCCACCTGCTGATGCTTGAAGACAGCAGCTTTAAAAAAGAAGTGCAGCGTCATATCAATGAGCATGGCAAGAGCGCGGCTTTCTCCGTGCGCCATGTGGCCGATAAGCTGATTGAAAAGTTCACCTCATTCCAGGATCCGTACCTGCGCGAGCGGGCTGCTGATATTGAGGATATCTGCCAGCGCCTGATGACTCACCTGGGGGTGCTCAGCCGAAAAGCGCAGCTGCAGGCGGACAGCATTATTATTTCCGACCGGCTGACCCCTGGGGAGACGGCTTCCCTTGACCTGGAAAAAGTCGAAGCCTTTGTCACCGAGAAGGATGGTGCCACTTCCCATACGGCCATACTGGCGAAGAACCGCCAGATCCCTGCGGTTACCGGGATTCCGAAGCTCTTTGAAGCGACGGAGTACGCGCGCCAGTTGATCGTGGATGGGTATCAGGGTCTGGTAATCGTCAATCCCCAGCCCGCGACCGTGGAGCAGTACACTCGCCAGCAGCAGTCGAGCCAGCGCCGCCGTGACCGCGACAGTCGTCGTGAGACTCCCCTGGGGCCCATTCTCCTTCCGGATGGCGATGAAATCATATTTTACGCCAATGTCTCCAGTGTGCTGGATGCCCAGCGGGCGGAGCAGGATCACGCCAGTGGTATCGGTCTGGTGCGTACGGAAATATTTTATCTGCAGCATGATGGCGACTGGAAATATGAGCAGCAGGTGGAAGTGTATCGTCAGATCGTCAATATCTACTCGCGGGGGCCGGTGATCTTCCGTCTCTTCGACATCGGTTCTGATAAAAAGAGCACCCGTGAAATCAAAGAGGACAACCCGGCCCTCGGTTATCGTGGTGCGCGGCTGCTGCTGGGAGAGCCCGATTTTCTGCTGGAGCAGGTTAAGGCTCTGCTCCACGTTATTGCTGAGTATCGCCGCGAACATGAGCCCCGGGATATTAATATTCTCGTTCCCTTTATTTCCGAGCCATCGGAGTTTTTCCGTATACGGGATGTGATCGAGGCTCAGTGCCGCACCATGGAACTGGAGGTGCCGCGCGTCGGAGTCATGCTGGAGATCCCGTCCGCTGTATTCTGCATGGATGAGCTGGCTACCCGGGCCGACTATTTCAGTATCGGCACCAACGACCTCTTCCAGTATTTCTTTGCCCTTGATCGCACAGACCCAAAGGTCAGCAGTTTTTATGACCCTAACAGCCAGGCGTTTCTCCGCCTGCTGGAGATGATCGTTACCGCGACGCAGCGCCTGAATATTCCCGTGGAAATCTGTGGGGAGATCGCCACGGACCGCGCCATGCTGCGTCACCTTATTGATCTTGGCTTTCGCACCTTCAGTGTCAACCCCTACGTCATCAATGGGTTGAAGCGATTTGTCCAGCGCGAGTATGCGCCGGTGAAGTAACTTTCTCTTGACAGTCAATCGATAATCAGTATCATTAACACTATAACATCTTTTTTGGAGGTATATATGAGCCTTGTAAGCAAGCAGGCCCCTGTCTTCAGTGCCGAAGCCGTTTCGAATATGGAATTCACCAAAGTCAACCTGGAAAGCTACCGTGGCAAGTGGGTGATGCTCTTTTTCTACCCCCTTGACTTCACCTTTGTCTGTCCCACCGAGATCACGGCCATTTCCGACCGTGTTGGTGAGTTTAAGCAGCGTGGTGTCGAAGTACTGGGCGTTTCCACTGACAGTAAGTTTTCCCATCTGGCCTGGGAGCAGCAGCCGCGCTCCGAAGGCGGACTCGGAAAGATAGAGTATCCGCTGATTGCTGATTTCACCAAGCAGATCAGCTCCGACTATGGCATTCTCCTGCCCGGTGGCATGGCTCTGAGGGCCACGTATATCATTGATCCCGAAGGGGTGGTTCAGTTTGAGCTGGTTCATGACCTGGGCATCGGCCGCAATGTTGATGAGATCCTGCGCAGTATTGATGCCCTGCAGTACACCAAGAAGCATGGTGAAGTGTGCCCGGCTGGCTGGACTCCCGGCAAGGACACCATTGTCCCAGATGTAAGCAGATCCAAGGAATTTTTCAAAAATAATAACTGAAGCAGGATGACTTTCAGGGCCCGCAGACGTAGTCTGCGGGCCTTTTTTTGGTGGCAGGTTTACAGTTACACGGAAATCAAGTATGTGTAGTGCTTCTTCAACAGGCTGCTGAAAAAATATCTGCGGCGCTGTCCGCTGGATGTTCGCGTGGGGCAAGGTGCAGGAAGTCCGCTTCATTTCGCCGCTCTGCGGGCGCCTTATACTTGTGGGTTTTCAGCTGCCTGCATGTTCGAGCTCAACTTTCGCACCTTGTTGTCTTGAGTTAAGCTGTTATTATACTGGCACTTATCTCGCGGAAACCGTATTGATTTTGAATGCTTGACTTATCTGGTATTCCATTTTTCGTCTCCGGATATTGTCCTTTTTGACCGCGCAAAAAGGACACAAAAACGCGCCCCCCGAACGCCCGTTTTTCCGGATCGCCTGCTCGCCTGTTCTGGAGATCCGGCAGACACTGCCTCCCTGCAGTGCTGCCGGACCACCTGCTTCCTGCAGGTGTCCCGTTCGGGTCTTGCCAGCCAGGCGTCGCACTCACCGGACGGGCTCAGGGGGGAACGGCCTGCTTCTGCCTCTCCCCCGTGTGCTGGCCCAGCCAGGACGCGCCGACTGGAACGCTATGGACCCGCAGGGTTGACGCCACGACGGCGGCAACCGCAAACCAAAAGCCAGGGAAGGCGGTTGTTTGCGGTCCCCAGTTCCAGGCAAGCGGACGGCTGAAAAGGACAGCACTGGGGGCCGCTTTTGCGCCACTTTTTGCGGGTAAAAAGTGGCAAAAGAAACTCGTATATATGGTGAGGATAATGTCAAACGACGCAGTCTGTGTAGAACCATTTCGGCCATTGCAGCGTGACATCAGGGTCAGCGCTGACAACCTGTCGTTTCGGGGATGCGAAACTTCAGTTCGAGGTATTTCAGGAAGCGGTGAGAAACGAAAAACAACAGGTGTATGTTCATGAATACTATTGCGCGTCTTATGGTGCTCTGCCTGATGCTGGCCGGTGCGGAGGGAGTCTGGGCTCAGCAGGAACGCCCTCCTGCTCCGGTGGAGGTTGAAGCGGTGAGACAGGGCGTGCTCTCGCAGCCGCTTGTCTATCAGGGGACGGTTTTTTTTGACCGCACTGCCCGTGTGACCAGTGAGGTCAGCGGGCGGGTCGAAGAGGTTCAGGTTCGTGAAGGGCAGCGGGTGAACCGTGGTGATACCCTGGTGCGCCTGGGTTCAGATATTCTGGGCCAGAGGCTCCTGGCCGCCAGGGCCCAGGCTGATGAGCTGCGGGTGCAGATTGAGCGCGCCCGGCAGAATTTCAAGCGCGCCGAGAACCTCTTCCGGCAGAATCTCAGCTCTCAACAGGCCTACGATGACGCGCACTATGCCCTGGAGGAGCTCAAGTTTCGCCTGGTGGCCCAGGAGCATAATCTGCGTGCCCTGGAGCTGGAGCTGGCTCATAAACGTATCCTTGCCCCTTTTGACGGCGTGGTTCTGCAACGACTGGCTGAGGCGGGAGAGTGGGTGATGCCTGGGGCACCGGTGGTCAATCTGGCAGCACACGGATCCATGCAGGTGATCGTCAACGTCTCCCAGGCAGATGTGGACGTGATACAGGTGGGTAAGCCAGTGCAGATACGTGTTCAGGAAAAGCTCCATGCTGGCGTTGTGGATGCGGTTATTCCTCAGGCCGACATCGCCACGCGCACCTTTCCGGTAAAAGTACGGGTGGAGCATTCCGGCCAGTTGATGGAAGGAATGCGGGCTCAGGTGATGTTTGCCGGCAATGATCAGGTTGATGTTCTGCTGGTCTCCCGTGACAGTGTCATCCGTCGCTTTGGTCAGGATGTGCTCTTTGTGGTGGTGGATGGCAAGGCGGAAATGAAGCCGGTGGAAATCATCGCCTATGATCAACTGCAGGTGGGGGTCCGGGTGGCCGGACTGCAGGAGGGACACCTGGTGGTTGTCAAGGGTAATGAGCGCATTTTCCCGCAGCAGGCTGTTCAGATCATCGGTGCCACAACCTCTGTGAAAGATAACTGAGCCATGGACTTTATCCGATTTTCCATAGAAAAACCCGTCACCGTGATTGTCGGGGTTATCCTGATTCTTCTCTTTGGACTCATCTCCCTGGGCAATATGCCTTACCAGTTGACTCCAGAGGTGTCGGAACCGGAGATTACGGTTCGCACCACCTGGCCCGGTGCGTCACCTTACGAGATTGAACGCGATGTGGTAGAAGTTCAGGAGAACTACCTGAAGAGTATTCCCAATCTCGTGGAGTACGAGAGTTCAAGCCGCAATAACATGGGAACCATTACCCTGCGTTTCAAGATCGGCACTCCCATGGACCGCGCCCTGCTGGATGTTTCCAATAAGCTTGGAGAGGTACGCAGTTATCCTGAGGGAGTCGAACGACCTTCCGTGAACGCTTCCGGTGATACCTCCAGCCCAGTGGTCTGGATGATGATGCAGGCCCGTGAAAACAATCCCAACCATATAGACACCTATCGGAATTTTTTCGAGAACGAGGTCCGTCAGCATATCGAGCGAGTGGATGGCGTCTCGGATCTCTTCTTCGGTGGTGGCCGCAATCTGGAGATGCATATTCTCCTCGATCCCGAGCGCATGGCTGCCTTCGGACTGACCTATGACGAGATCATCAGTGTGGTGCAGCGGGAAAATATCAACATTTCTGCCGGTCAGATGGATATGGGCCGGCGCAGCTATCGCATCAGGACGGTAGCCGAATTTGAAAGTCCCCAGGAGATACGGGATATCATTATTCGCTCCGATGGGCAGCATCGGCTGCGCCTGGGTGATGTGGGGGAAGTGGACTTTGCCTACGCCCGCAAGACGGCATCCATCATGCTGATGGGAGAGCCGGGGATGGTGGTGGGAGTGCGTGCCGAGTCGGGTACCAACGTGGTGGAGCTGACCAATACCCTGGAGGAGGTGGTCAACCGCCTTAACGACGAACTGCTGCACCCTCGGGATCTGCATCTGCGCTGGGTACGGGATCAGCGAGGGTACATCATGGGTGCCGTCAAACTGGTCCAGCAGAATATTCTGATCGGCGGCGTCCTGGCAATCGTCATTCTGGTGAGCTTCCTGCGCAGCGCCTCATCCACTGGTATTGTCGCTGTTGCCATCCCCATCAGTATTATCGGTACCTTTATCATCATGAATGCCCTGGGGCGCTCCCTGAATATCGTTTCGCTGGCGGGAATCTCCTTTGCCGTAGGTATGCTGGTGGACAGCGCCATCGTGGTACTGGAAAATATTGACCGCCATCGCAAGCTGGGAAAATCCACCTTTCACTCCTGTTACGATGGTACCCGGGAGGTCTGGGGGGCGATTATCGCCTCCAGCCTGACCACCATCGCGGTTTTCCTGCCCATTGTCTTCCTGGAAGGCGAGGCGGGTCAGCTGTTTCGCGATATCGCGCTGGCGGTGACCTCTGCTGTCACCTTTTCCCTCTTTGTCTCGATTTCCGTTATTCCCATGCTCAGTGCCCAGATATTTCGCCGCAGCGGTGGAAGTACCACGGCGCCGGGACCTGAGCGTCCCTCGGTGCGCGCGGGCCACATGGCGGTGGATCTGATCATGATGGTGGTGGAGCGCGCCAGCCGCACCGTCACCAGTCGGATTGCGACGGTGGCTGGCCTGGTGGTTTTTTCCATCGGAGTCGCCTGGGTGCTCTTTCCCAAAATGGAATACCTGCCCCACGGCAACCAGAATTTTGTCGTGAATATTCTCATTCCTCCCCCCGGCCTCAGTGTGGCAGAACAGGAGGATATCGGTCAGAAGATCTTTGCTGCCATCTGGCCCTTCTATCGCACAGAAGTTGATGAGAAACCCGGTATTGAGAATGCCTTCTACGTGGCCACGGCCAATATCATGCTCCTGGGGACCAGCAGTACCGATGAGCAGCGCGGCCGCGAACTGATTCCCATGATGCGCCCGGTTCTCAACTCCTTCCCCGGTATTTTCGGCATATCCAACCAGATTGGCATCTTTCAGCAGGGGCTGGGCAAGGGGCGCACCATTGACGTGGATGTGGTGGGCGATGACCTGGATGAAATCGTCGCAGCAGCTTCCCACCTTTTCGCGGCGGTAGGGCAGTCCATCGCGGGCGCTCAGGTGCGCCCGGTTCCATCACTGGAACTGCTTTATCCCGAAGTGGCCCTGATTCCCGACCGTGATATGGTGCGGGCAGTCAATATGAATGCCGCGTCTGTGGGGACCGCTGTTGATGTGCTGATGGAGGGCCGCAAAGTGGGTGAGTTCAAGCAGGAGGGGCAGAAAAAGATCGACCTCGTTCTGACTGCTCCCCAGTCCCGTGTTTCCAGTCCCGAGGATCTCTTCCGGACACAGATCGCGGCTCCCGGAGGGCAGCTGGTGCCCCTGTCCAACCTGGTGCGCATGGAGCAACGCTACGGCATCACGGAGATACGCCACTATGAAGGGCGCCGTACTATCACGCTCCAGGTGACGCCGCCGGATCATATCACCATTCAGGAGGCCATGGAGATTGTGCAGGAACGCATTGTGCCTTCCCTGAAACAGGAGGGGAAAATCCCCCCCCAGATTCAGGTGCAGCTCAGCGGAACCGCAGACAAGCTGCTGGAAACCGTGGCGCTGCTCGCCATGAACTTTGTGCTGGCCTCGGCGATTATCTACCTGCTCATGTCAGCACTTTTCGGCAATTTCGTGTATCCACTGGTGGTCATGTTCACTGTCCCCCTGGCCACAGCGGGGGGCTTTGCGGGCCTGCGCCTGACCAACGCGCTGATCGCGCCCCAGGCGCTGGACATACTGACCATGCTGGGCTTTATTATCCTGATCGGGGTCGTGGTCAATAATGCTATCCTCATCGTACACCAGACCCTGAATAACATCCGCTACCACTCCATGGAGATGGCGGGCGCGGTGCTCGATGCCACCCGCAACCGCCTGCGTCCGATCTTCATGAGCACCCTGACGTCCATTTTCGGCATGCTGCCCCTGGTGGTGGCTCCAGGGCCCGGCAGTGAACTGTACCGGGGGCTGGGCAGCGTTATCGTGGGGGGCATGGCCCTGTCCACGGTGTTTACCATCCTGGTTATTCCCTGCCTGCTGATGTTTGTTCTGAAGGGAGAAAAACCGCGGGCCTGAGCCATGCTTCTCTGCGGTTTTCAGCCGCCCCCTATGCGTCAACGATTTCAGCGATGTGGAAACCCGCGCTTTCTATCATTCGTTTATCCTCTTCAAATCCCTGCCCGTCGGTTGTCAGGTATCCTTTGGTGAAGATGGAGTTGGCAGGGTAGAGGCCCAGCGCCTGCAGCGGACCGAGAATCAGTTCGCGCCCTCCGGCAATGCGCAGCTCCTTTGAGGGCAGCATAAAACGAAACATCGCCAGGGCGCGCAGGGCATCGGGAGCTGCCATGGGCTGAAGGTTTTCCAGCTGTGTTCCCTGCCGTGGATGCAGGAAATTCAGAGGGACAGAGTCAGTGTCGAGCTCCCGGAGGCTGCTGGCCAGTTCCACCCTGTCCTGCAGGCTCTCCCCCATGCCAAGCAGCCCGCCGCTGCACAGTTCCATGCCAGCGTCCTTGACCATGCGTGCTGTGCGCAGGCGATCCTCATAGGAGTGGGTTGAGCAGATGTTGCCATAGTGTGCGGCCGAGGTTTCCAGGTTGTGATTATAGCGGTCGACTCCGGCTTCTTTGAGGCGTTTCACCTTGGCGGCGTCCAGCATTCCGAGGGAAGTACAGATCTGCAGCGGCATGGTGGCCTTGATCTGGCTGACGGCATCGCAGATAACTTCGAGATCGTGCTCCACGGGCATGCGCCCGCTGGTGACAATACAGTAGCGTATAGCCTGTCTGGACTGGGCCTCCCGGGCTCCCTCCACAATGGAGGCAACGGTTTCCAGAGGATAGGTGGTGATGTCGCTGGAGGCGCTGGCAGACTGGCTGCAGTAGGAACAGTCTTCGGGGCACAGACCGCTTTTGGCGCTGCGGATGACGTGGAGCCAGACGCCGCGTCCGAAGAATCGCCGTCGTATGGTATAGGCGGCCTGAAGCAGAGGCAGGAGAGACTCATTGTCGCTGTGGAGAATTTCAAGGGCGATGGCATCGGGCAGCTGCTGGCCTTCCAGGACATTGTCTGCCCATTGCTGCCAGTATCGGGAAGTGTCGGAAATCGTGCTCACTGGTACTCCTTTCATGTGCTTGCGCAGGCGATGTCACGGTGAAAGGGTTCATTGTGAACCTTGCCATGCGCGTGCGTTTACATTTATACTTTACCCTTTCCCTGCTCATTATTGAAGTGTAATCTTGTGGGAAGGGAGGAAAAACCATGCCGAAAAAAATCCGAAAAAAAGTCCCCAGGAAAAAGCAGAACGCCCAGCGACCCGGGGGAGCTCCTTTGGGGGATACACAGACATGGAACCTGAATGTCAGCGCTCTCAGGAAAGTTCTGCCAGCTCTTGCCCTGGCGCTGGAATCTCCTTCGTCTGCGGATGATCAGGTGGCTGACGGTGTTTTATTTGAACCTGTGCGCACCGATGTTGAATCCATTACCGTGGTTACTGGCAGTGACACGCTGACAGACTTCCTGGTTCGCAACCAGGGTGCCGATATCTCGAAGATACGCCTGCTGATCCTTCTGGAAGACTCGCTGGCCTCCCTGCGCAAGTTCCTGCGGTTTTTTGACATCAGCCGCAGTCTGCTCAGCGGCTCCATGCTGATTGTGCTCAAAGGCGCAGGGGAATGGAATCTCGCCGTTGAACTGCGCAATCGCTGTATTGCCCAGCCGCACCTGCTGGCGCTTTGCCGGGCGGTACAGCTGCTGGGCTCCCAGGTGAGGATGCAGCGCAGTATGCCCTTTTTCCAGAAGTACCTGGAGGAGGTTCGCAGTGGCTTGTATGAAGGGCGTATCTACTATGGCAATGATCCCCACGACTCCCTGATCGGCATTGAAAACATGTTCGACAACCTGGATATCATTGTCGAAAACCCGGGCGTGAACTGCTTCAAGGGGGCCTTTGCCGGCGTGCCGGCCTTTATTGTCGCCACCGGGCCATCTCTCGACGAAGCGCTGCCCCATCTGAAAGACGCCGCGCATCGTGGCCTGGTCTTTGCCTGCGATGCCTCTGTGCGCCCGCTGGTCGAGGCGGGTGTTGACTTTCAGCTGGTAACATCGGTAGAGCGCAAGCCCCTTATTTCTAAATTTTTCGCGACCTTTGATGCCTCGCGCACATTCCTGTGCGCTCCGCCCCTGCAGAACCGCCACACTTTTGAAAGTTTCAGCGGAAAGAAAATTATTACCTATCGGAATGTGAAGCACTTTGACTGGATTGGCATTGAACGGGGTATGCTTGATATTAAATCATCGGTGGCTAATATGGCTTATGTGATCGCGGATTATATGGGGTGCGATCCGATTATTCTGGTGGGTCAGGACTTGAGTTATGGCGACAGTGGTTCTACCCATGCCGCGAATTTTGCCATGGAAGATGCCATTGCCATTGAAAAATCGCGGCAGAAGTTCGCGGTCCCTTCAAACCGGGGAACGCCGGTGCTGACCCATCAGATATGGTACAGCTGTGTGAAGTCCTACGAGGTGGATATTGCCCGCTCCAGGGCCACAACGATTAACACGACCCTGCGCGGTGTGCGCATAGGCGGAACGACGGTGAAACCACTTGAGGAAGTTATAGCCGGGCTTACACTTCATGATCATGACTTCCGCAATGTCATGGAGGCGCATGTGCTGGAGCATCGGCTTCTTCCCAGTGAAGCGGTATACCAGCAGCTTTCCCAGCGCATTATGCAAGGAATTTCTGAGTGCCAGCGTGTTCTTGAGGCCTGCGAACAGGCGTCCGGTGAAATAGCGCCATTTATCCAGGGTGAAGTCAATGCCCTTTTGCAGCAGCAGATCGACGATATTCCTCCTGCGCGGGTGGATGAGGTGTACGACACGCTGCTGAAACGTAAACAGGGGATTGTTGAAAGTGGCGGCGCGACCTACGAGTGCCTGATTATGCATGTATTTCAATCCTATGTGCTGGATGAACTTATCCGTGAAAAGGAATTGGCTTTCAAGTATCAGGCGCCACATATGGCGAAGATTAACATTATTGCGAGATTTCCACAGTGGATTGATGAATGCAGAAAACACACGATTTCGGTGGAAAAGGTTTTGCGGAGAGCTGGAGCTCAACTGAATGGCATGCGGGAGAAAATTCAGTAGAATTTTCGGGAATTGTTGAATCAATCACCAATGTATATTATAAGAGGAAAGTCTTTTTTTATAACCGCGAACCTGGGAGACTTTCAATGCAGAATATTGATGTTATTAAACGCTACAGTGATGAGCTGGCGAAAATCCTTACCCTGTCGGAGCTGATCAGCAGTTACTTGAGTGCGGTAAAGCCCAAGACGGCTCGAGGTGCGAAGAAGCAGAATGACAAGGGCCTGACGGGACTGTTGCGCAAAGAGTACGCCTTGAGTGATCAGGAAGTGCAGTCCATTCTGGATGCGGTGGCGGGCAAGAAGAAGTCAGGCACCAAGACCACGAAGTCGCTTTCCTCGATTGATGTGGCTCAGTTGAAAAAGGATATTGACGCGGCTGTTGCGGCAATGGGGATCACGGTTCGCGATCAGGGAAGCCTGAGTTATGAGCAGTATCTGCGCAAGATCAAGTCGAATCTCTCAGTGCGCAAGGTAAAAGCACTCCAGGTTCTGGATCTGAATCAGGGGCGCCGGACAAAGCGAAGCAGCACCCGCAAGAAATAGCACAGGGCCCCCCGATCGCGGGGCTTTTTTCGTTCCGCGGCCTGCCGGATTTCAGCTTTTACACAACTGGAAAGCACAGGGTGAAGCAGGCGCCTTCCTGTCTGTCTGGTTCGAGCCTGATGGAGCCGCCCATGCTCTCTTCCATGATACTCTTTGCCATCCACAGGCCAATACCTGAGCCCTCACCCGGCTTTGTGGAGAAGTATGGATCGAAGATCCTCTCTGCGATGTCTGCGGCGATACCTGTACCATTGTCACAAATCTGCACACTGGCAGTGCCATCATCACAGCTGACGCGAATGTCGATGATTCCGGCGAGTCCGTGGTGATCCGGGTTCTGGCAGCGCCTTTCGTAAATGGCATCGCGGGCATTGACCAGCACGTTCAGTATGACTTGTTGAAACTCGTTTTTGTGCCCCCTGGCTGAGCACTCGCACTGGCTGTCGAGATTCGCCTGAATGTTATTGTGCGTCAACTGGGCCTGGATGAGTTTCAGGGCAAGGGAGATGGCGCCATTGACGCTGAAGGTTTCCATCTGCTTGCCTGGATCAAAAAAATTACGGAAGTCGTCGATGGTACTGGCCATAAAATCAATCTGTTCCATGGCCTGGGTGGCGGCGGTATCCAGGTACTGCTGGTTTACTTCCCCGTGTCTGAATGCTTCAGGAAGATCCTGAACGAGGATTGCCAGCACATTGAGCGGCTGTTTCCACTGATGTCCGATAACGGCGATCATTTTCCCCATGGTGGCCATACGCGACTGGTGCACCAGCAGCTCTTCATTTTTACGCCGCTGTCGCGTTTCGTCTTCCACGCGTTTTTCAAGCTGTTCCTCATTGTTGCGCAGGGTGGTGATGGCGTGTTCAACCTGTCGCAAGCCACTGGCGCTGTGGCGATACATGAAGGTGATACCCAAAAGGCCAAGGCTGCCGAGTATGACGTGTGAGAGTGCGATCAGGCTGATATTGCGGTTTTGGGCCGCAAGAAAGGGTGCCATGTCGAGGATGATGCTGATGCCTCCACCAACATTGCCCGGCTCAAATGCCTGCTCGGTGTGGCAGTTCATGCAGGAATCGCTGGTGATGAGGGGCTGCATGCCTCGCAGGTGTCTGCCCCCCTCCTCGCGTACGAGCTGAAATGCCACTGGTTCACCGCGGTGGAACTGCTCCAGGGCGTAGCTTTCCCAGGAGTCAGCAGTGTTTTCCGGCCTGATAGGGGTTGTGCTGACAATACGGCTGCGCACGCTGCTCTGCAGGATGGGGTCTTCCATGAGGGTGCGCAGGAAGTAGGCGGGATTGACCATGGTTAAAGCAATCCCGTTGACGGCGAGATCTCGCTGCGGATGTTGCAGGAACTCATTCGGGGCGATGCCCTTATCTGCGTGAATGTAAATTCCACCGCGCTTGGCCAGCCAATTGCGTACGGCTATGTCGCGCTCCATGCTGGCCACGGCTTCCTTTTGCGCCAGCGCCAGTGTCTGTCGCTTCTGACTCTGGATATTCCATGCCAGTGACAGCAGGAGCACGGTGATCCAGAGGATAATGGCTATTCCGGTACACCAGCGCAGGCGTTGCAAGGTCATTCCTTCGGTAGTATGCCTGATTCCCATGGCAGAACCCTCCCTGGTGGACTTTTCAGAAGCTGTTGTCTTTGACCCTTACAGCTGCGCTGGTGTTTTTGCCTTCAGTGCTATTTGTTCTAATATGGCGTCTTGGGCCGGGAAAAACAAGCGGCTGTTGTGAAATATTTCATAAGGTATTGCTGTTAAAGAAGCTCATTTCATGTACGCGAAAACCCTCCCTGGCAATACCACGTGGTGAGGCTGTCAGCCGGGTGTCCTGGTGTGGCGCCGGGAGCGTAGTTGTGCGCAGCAGGAGCCCAAAAACCATTGCATTCCCCCATGGGGCGTATATATTACTTGTAACAAAGCACTGGTTGCGTTGGTTCTTCGGTGCGTACTGCTCTGTAAAATTCAATTTCCGGGAGAGTGTATGGGTAAAGTTGTTTTGCGACAAAATCAGTTTCAGAACGCTCAGGAGCTGCTCCTGCAAAAACGTGAAGCCGTGGGCGCGCTTATTGGTGAAGCGCTGAAAGAAAGTGACGATGCGGCCCTGCTGATCAGCCTGATGGATGTGCTGTTCGACAATGCACCCCGGAAATATATGGACTTTATCAGCGAAGAGCAGCTTTTTGTCCAGCTGCAGCGCTTTCTGGATTTTCTGCGGGTGCGCAAGGGCACGAGCATCAACCTCGAGGTCTTTACGCCCGAGGAGGATAATCTCGATTACGGGATTCTTCACTCAAGTATTCTGTTCATTAACATGCCGGATTCGCCGTTTATTCTGAAGAGCATTTACTCCTATTTCGAGTCCCGGCGTATCGCCCATTTTCTGACGATTCACCCTATTGTCAACGCGGAGCGCGATGGACGCGGGAAACTCCTGTCGGTGGATACCCGCTATAACGATCCGTCAGTGTCAAAAAAACTGGAATCATTTATTGTTATCCAGTTTCAGGCTATCGAAAAGGCAGCGGAGCTGGAGGTGTTTTGCCGCGATTTGCGCCGGATTCTCTCCAGTACTCAGTTGGCCGTGCGTGATTTTGCTCCCATGCTCAAAAAGGTCCAGGAAATTGAACTCTTTGTGAACACCACGACACAGATTGGCGATACGGAGCGAGAGAATACCATTGAGTTCTTTCGCTGGCTGGAGAAGGAGAACTTTGTCTTCCTCGGATACCGCCAGTATCGCGTACTTCACGCTGCTGATCGCAAGAAGGCAACACTGCAGACAGTGGAGGGGTCCGGACTGGGGATTCTCAGCGAGGAGAAGGCCTCAAAATACCGCAAGCCGGTGAAGGTCGCGTCACTGACCGCTTCCCAACAGGAGTCTCTGTTTTCCTCCCGTTACATCACGCTGGACAAGACCAACTCCCTGAGCCCGGTATATCACGCCATGCGCAAGAACATGGACTATATCGGTATTCGCCAGAAGATCAGCGACGATGAGTTCCGCGAGCATGTGTTCCTGGGACTCTACAGTTCCAAGTACTCCCGCGACGCAGTGAACTCCATCGACTTTTTACGCTCACGCATCAATCGCGTGCTGGAAAACAAAAAGATCCTCTACAAGACCTACAGTTACAATCGCATCTACGAGATTCTCAACTACTATCCCAAGGAAGACCTCTTTTTCATGCAGCCATCGCTGCTGAGCAAAGTGGTTACCGATTTGCTGAATATCATCTCCTTTGACAAGGTGAAGATTATTCCCCTGGAGAATCTCAACGTGCGTGGTCAGAGCCTTTTACTGATTCTGCCGGCCATGAACTACAGTCAGAGCAGTCTGCGCGACGCGCTGGATATCATCCGCGATGCCTTTCGGGTACAGCTCTTTGAGTATCGCCACTTCGGCAGCGATACCGACGCCATCAAGGTCTATATCTATCTGGTGCCTGACGAATCTCTGAAGGAAGTCGACCTCAGCGCGCTGGAAAACCGCATTGATGAGCAGACCATTGACTGGACAGGTCGCCTGCTGGAACGCATTGCCTTTTTCTTCAGCGATGCGGATGCTGATATTGAGCAATTGAGCTTCAAGTACCGCAACGCCTTTGCCGAGAATTACCGGGCGGAAAATACCCCCAAGGAGGCAACAGACGATATTTCCCTGCTGGAGCGCCTGTTGGACGCCAATGCCGATCAGGTCGACATTCAGCGCAAAGACGAGGTGTCGGCCTATGTGAAGATCTACTCCCTGGCCCAGTACTTCCTCAGTGACCTGATTCCCCTCTTTCAGAACATGGGCCTGCGCGTGCTGGAGGAGAGTCTGTACACCATTGAACCCAGTGATAGCATACCGGGCTACGTGCACCGCTTTCGCGTGACAGAAGCGGGCGGCGGGGTTGAAAACCTGCTGCGCAATCGCCAGTCAGTCATTCAGACGACCCTGGCGGTGCTGCACGGACGGGTTGCCAGTGACGAGCTGAACGCCCTGTCGCTGCAGCAGGGCATTGATTGCTGGAAGATCGTCGTCATTCGCGCCTATATGGAATATATCTATCAGGTGGGCATGAAATACACCAAGCTGGTGTCGGTCAAGGCGCTCCTGAATCATGGTGATATTACCGCTGATCTGCTGGACACCTTCGACCTGAAATTCTCGCCCGTCCGCCAGACCAGCGAGCAAAAACGCCTTGCGGATCTTGAGAAGCGCTTGCTGGGCATCGCGGAAAAGATCGAGGCCGTGGAGTCCATCGCCGAGGACTATGTGCTGCGGCGCTTTGTCAACGCCCTGGAGTGCACGCTGCGCACCTCCTACTATAAGGGCGAGTACCAGCGGAGCGTACTCTCTCTGAAGATTGATTCGGCGAGAGTACTGGACTTGCCTCTGCCGAAGCCCATGTTCGAGATTTTTGTGTACTCCATGTACATGAGCGGCATCCACCTGCGTGGTGGTAAAGTTGCCCGTGGTGGCCTGCGCTGGTCAGATCGCCCCGACGACTTCCGCACGGAAGTTCTTGGCCTGGTGAGTACGCAGATGACCAAGAACAGCGTCATTGTTCCCACGGGATCAAAGGGTGGCTTTATTATCCGCGGAAAAATGCTTTCGCCGGAACAGGCCCGCGAAGAGGCGGATCTGCAGTACCGGAACTATATCAGCGCCCTGCTGGAGATCACCGACAATATCGTGAAGGGCGAGGTGGTGCGGCCACAGAATGTGGTCTGCTACGATGAAGAGGACCCCTACCTGGTTGTGGCGGCGGACAAGGGTACGGCCCATCTTTCCGATGTGGCCAATGAAGTGAGCAACGCCTATGACTTCTGGCTTGGCGACGCCTTTGCCAGTGGCGGCAGCTACGGCTACGACCACAAGATCATGGGGATCACGGCTAAGGGAGCCTGGGAAGCTGTCAAGCGACACTTCCGCGCCATGGGTAAGGATATCCAGAGCGAGCCCTTCACCGTTGTGGGCATCGGCGATATGGGTGGCGATGTCTTTGGCAACGGCATGCTCCTCTCCCGTCAGATTCGGCTGATCGCCGCGTTCAACCACAAGCACATCTTCATCGACCCCGATCCCGATCCAGCCATCTCCTTCAAGGAGCGTCAGCGACTCTTCCGCACCAAAGGGGCCCAGTGGACCGATTACGACACTAAACTCCTCTCAGCTGGCGGTGGCGTGTACGCGCGCACCGACAAGAAGATTACCCTCTCCCGTGAGGCGTCGAAGGCCCTTGGCACAACCAGGTCTGTCTTCGCTCCCGACGAACTGATCAAGACTCTTCTGCGCGCTCCCGTGGAGCTGCTGTGGAACGGGGGGATCGGCACCTACATCAAGGCGACCCACCAGACCCATGCCGATGTGGGCGACAAGGCCAATGACAATCTGCGCATTGATGCGCCGGAAGTGCGCGCCAAGGTTATCGGAGAGGGAGGGAATCTGGGTATGACCCAGGAAGCCCGCATCGAGCTTTCCATGGCTGGTGGCATGCTCTATACCGATGCCATCGACAATTCGGCGGGGGTCAATACCTCTGACCACGAGGTCAATATCAAGATACTCCTGCAGAGTGCCATGGAACAGGGCAAGATCACTTTCCAGCAGCGCAACGAACTGCTCAAGGAGATGGAGCCGGCGGTGGAAGCCCATGTGCTGCAGACCAACTATCTCAATGGCTGCTCCATCGATCTGGATGTACAGCTGAGCTCCGAGAGCATGCTACTCTTCCAGGAGCTGATAGACGCCCTGGTCAGAACTGGCCGGATGGATGCCGAGACCGAGCATATTCCTGTGGGTGAGGAGCTGGATGCCCTGCAGCAAAGGGGGCTGGGTATACCGGCGCCCGTGCTGAGCAAACTCACCAGTTATGCCCGCATGGATATCTACGATACCCTGATGCGGTCGGAGCTGGAGTGGAATGAGGCCATTGAACAGCTCTACCGCTCCTACTTCCCTCCCCAGCTGCTGGAGCGATTCCCCGAGGAAGTCGCCGCCCATAAGCTGAAAAAGGAGATCGCCTGTACCCTGATTGCCAACAAAATTGTCAACCAGGCGGGCTGCACATTTGTCTATAATCTGATGTCGACGACGCGCAGCACGGTCGCCGATGTGGCACGCAACTATATTACCCTTGAGCACCTGCTTGGTGTTGATCAGCTGCGTCAGGCGGTATTCGCCCTGGATAACAAGAAGCCCTCCGCCGTTCAGATAAAAATGCTCATCAGCATAGAGAACGCCATGCGCCGGGGCGTGCGCTGGATTGTCACGAAGAATGTCGCGGAAAGGGAATACTGCGCCATGTGCGAGGATGTGCTGCAGCAGTTTGGCGGCATATTCGCCGGCCTGGAAGGTTTCCTGCCCAAGCCGTATCTGGAGAAACTGGCCGTGGCCATCAAGAGCAACGAGCACCATGAACACCACGCCAGGGTGGCCGATTTTATCGAGAAGAGTCGCTTTATCGCCGACATTCTCTCCATCTGCTATGTGTCGGTCAAAAAGGCGGAATCCCTGGAAAAGGTTCTGGACGTGTATTTCCGCATCAAGGATCAACTGCATGTGGATGATTTCAAGGAGATGGTTTACACTATGCCCCTGCTGGATGTGTGGGATCGCATGGCGCGCAATACGCTCATTGGCACCATTACCGATCGCCTTGAGGAATACACCATGAGCCTGCTGGCAGACCCATCCAGAGAGATTGACAACACGGGCTATGAGCAGATTATCAACAATGTACGGGAAAAAGGACTGAAGAACTTTAATCCCCTGTTTATCGCCCTGAGGGGACTCACCTAGGATGATGTACCGCATTCACGCTGATCTGCGGAATCGGCTTGACTTTCTGCTGGAAAATCGCCTGCGTAAACTGAATCAGGACCCGAACTACTGCGGCGCTTCGCTCCCCAATCAGGAGTTGATGCGCCGCAGCGCCGTTGTGGAAATTTTCCGCAAATTCTACCATTTCAGCTTCCACCAGATGCGCACGCTCCATGACAGCGGTGTGTCGGCAGATTACACTGTGACCTTCCATACGGTGCTGGTGGATGTGTGTGTGCAGAAGATGTGGGAGGTGGTGGAGCGCGAATGCGAGCGGCGCGCCGATGGCTGCAATGTGCCGGCAATTATCGCCGTGGGAGGGTATGGCCGTGGCGAGCTGAACCCCTTCAGCGACATTGATCTTCTGATCGTCAGCACCCACGCCATCGACAGCACGGTGGACACCCTGGCCAACAACCTGCTGTACATGAGCTGGGACGTAGGCCTGAAAATATCCCATTCGGTGCGCAGCATTGACGAGTGCCTGCAGTGGATGAGCGACATCACCGTGAAAACGGCTTTGCTGGAAGCGCGCTTTATCTGCGGTTCCAGCGCCGCATGGGAGCAGTTCGACGGCCAGGTGCTCTACCGCATCTTTCATCGCCAGACGGACAGCTTTATCTACCAGAAGATCAATGAACAGAAGCAGCGCCTGGAAAAACAGTCCAGCAGCCTTTACCTGTTGGAGCCCAACGTCAAGGAGGGCGTCGGCGGGCTGCGCGATATTCATACCTGCGTCTGGATCGCACGGGTGCGCTATGGGGGCATGAGCATGGCGCACCTGGAGGAGAAGCTGGAGTTCGGCGATCTGAAGAAAGCCCGAGAGTTCCTCTGGCGTGTGCGCAACGAGCTTCACTTCATTGCCAACCGCTCCCAGGACATCCTGACCTTTGAGAACCAGCAGCAGATTTCCCGCAAGTTCGGCTACCGCGACGAGCGCAGCCGCAAGCGACTGGCCGTGGAGCTCTTTATGCACGACTACTACAAGTGCACCCGACGTATCCAGGCCGCGACCGAGCAGATTATCTACCGGTGTACACCCCAGAAGTTCCGGCGCAAGATTTTTGGCGAGTTGCTGGTGCGGGCGCTGCCCGACGGTTTTATCCAAAAGGGCAATGAAATTGCCATACCGGCCCGGGATGATTTTTTTCGGGAAGATCCGTTGCGCATCCTGAAGCTCTTTTCTCTGGCCCAGCGCAAGAGCCTCCACATTCCCCCGGATGCCAAGCAGACGATCCAGAAGAATCTTGGCTTCCTCACGCCAAAACTGCGGAGCTCACTCTCCGCCAATGGCATTTTTCGCTCAATCCTGAAATACACCGCCAATGTCTCCCGAACCCTGCGCCAGATGCATCAGTGCGGGGTGCTGGGGAAATGGCTGCCGGAATTCGGCACCCTTGACTGCCTGGTACAGTTCGATCGCTACCATGTGTACACCACCGACAAACATACCCTGAAAGCAGTGGAATTTATGGAACTGCTCTATCAGCAGGGCTGCCTTGGCAACAAGGAGATCTTCTGCCGGGCTATTGCCCATGCCCGCAAGCGGGATCTGCTCTATATGGCCATACTGCTCCACGATGTGGGCAAGGGCAAGGGTGGTGACCACAGCAACAAAGGGGCGATCCTGGCGGGTCCGGTCTGTCAGCGCATGGGCTTCAGTGAGGCGGAGACGGAGTTGATCCAGTTTCTGATTCGGCATCATGTGCTGATGGCAAATATATCCCAGCGTCGCGATATCGCAGATCCGCGTACGGTTGAGATCTTCTGCGGGGAAGTTGACTCCATGGAGAAGCTCGCGAACCTCTACCTGCTGACCTGCTGCGATATCCGTGCCGTTGGGCCGAAGGTGTGGACTGACTGGAAAGGACAGCTGCTGGAGTCACTTTTTGAAGCAGCGGAGCATTACCTGCGTACTGGCCAGACCGAGAAATACAATGTGCAGGCGGTGCGCAGAATGCGCCAGCACCTGCTGGAAAAAGGCGTTGACCCCTTCACGCTCCAGCTCTTTGATGATGAATACCTGCTGCTCTTCAACGATGAAGATATCCTGCTGCATTCCCGACTGATCGCTCGTCTGCGTGACAGTGCCCAGCCGCTGCTGGTGTCCCACCGTGTCAGTCCTGAGACGCAGACGGCGGATATCTTCATCACGGGCTATGATCTGCCGGGAATCTTCAGTAACATCGCCGGCGCCATTCTCGTCAATGAACTTGAGATCATTTCCTGCCGGGTCCAGACATTTCAAAATGGTATGATTTTCGATGTCTTCACGGTATACTATCGCGACAGCATGCTCGGGGCCAGTGTCAGTTACTGGAAGGAAGTCATTGGCTATATCCAGAACGTGCTGCTGGGGAAACGTCAGCTGGAGCTTTCCCGTTCATGGACACGGCGCAAGACCCTTAAAAAGGATTTTTCCCGGGTCTTTGTGCATAATGACCAGTCGGAAAAATACACCGTGGTGGAAGTGTTCACCAGGGACAAACCTGGGCTGCTCTACGACCTGACGCGGCTTCTCTACACATTGGGGCTGACCATACATTCGGCCAGTATCACCACGAATGTGGAGCAGGTTGTTGATGTATTCTACGTCAGTGACCTGAAGGGGAATAAGGTTCTGTCTGAAGAGCGTATCGAAGGTATCAAGGAACAGGTAGGCGGATTGCTATGATAACGGTCGGTATCGACATCGGCTCATACAGTGTCAAATGCGCTGCAGCCGAGATAAAAGGCAAGGAACGCAAGCTGATCTTTGTGGGTGAGGAACCCATGGAGTCCGGTGGCTTCAGCGGTGGATCTTTCACCAACCACGAAATCGTGTTCAAGTCCCTGCGCAAGGTTCTCTCCAATGTCACCCTGACGGGCAGTAAGGTGGTGCTGAGTATTCCCTGCTGCAGCCTTTTGCACAAGGCAACCGTTGAGTATCCCGGCACGCCCATGAAGGACGCCATGAAAATGATCCGCTGGGATTACATTCAGTATCTGCCTGAAGGCAGTGACACCAGCGCGGTCACCGTGGCCTTTTCCGGCCACAAGAGCCACAGTGATCCTGCCACAAGCTGCGTGGACGTCTATGCCATTCCGGAATACCTGGTGGCCAACTACACGAACCTCTTCGCCGATATCAGTGTGAGCGTGAACGCCATTGATCTGAGCACCCTGGCGCTGGAGCGGTTTTACGGTATGGTGGCTCCCGCCAGCGGCCTTGGAATTATCATCAATGTGGGGCACGAGTACACGGAATACGCCATTGTCGTGGACGGAACACCGGATTACCAGGGCTTTCTGCCCATCGGCGGTTCCCACGTGGCCCAGGATATATCGGAAACTCTTGACATTCCCTTCAACGACGCAGTCGCCATGACGCGGGGTTCATTTTCCCGTGATACCGAAGGCGATGTGCACCAGATGGTCAACGAGGAATTCTTCAAGCTGGCGGAGCGGGTTGTTCGGAATCTTTCTAAAGTCCTGAAAGAGCGATATCGCCGCATGGCTGTCGAGCGCTGTATTCTCGCCGGTGGTGTTGGCAGCAGTGTGGCATTTGCCAATCGCATTATCGATCGCCTCGACACCCAGGCTCTCAGTATAACCAGCATCCCCGGGGTTCAGATGTCCGATCGCGTGCAGCCGCTGGCTTCTCAGGGCCTGGGTAAGTACGCGGTGGCCGTTGGCCTGAGCTTTTACTTGTAAGCAAGGAGTTTCCCGTATCCATGTTTCTCTACAACATTCTGCTGCACCTGCTCGGCCTTGTGCTGGCTCCAGTGCACCTGGTCAAAATATTCTTTGCCCGCAGCCGCATCCAAAAGGGTACACTCCAGCGGTTGGGATTTTTTCGTCGCAAGAATCGGATTCTGCTCCAGAATCTGGAGAAAACGGTACTGATTCATGCTGCAAGTGTGGGAGAAACCAGAGCGGCTATCCCCTTGATTAAAAAAATTTACTCTGACAGTGACGGCTATCACCTGATTCTCTCCAATGTCACTGATACGGGGAACCTGATCGGGCAGACCATTGATCAGGTGTATCACTGCCTCTATCTCCCCTTCGATTTCCCTTTCGCCGTAAGGCGATTTCTGCGCGTGGTCAGGCCATGTAAAATCATAATTATTGAGACGGAAATCTGGCCGAACTTTATCCGCGAGGCTACCCGCATGGGCATTCCCGTCTATATCGCCAACGGTCGCATATCGGAAAAGTCCTTCGGACGCTATCGGGCACTGCGCTGGTTTTTCGGACCGATCCTGCGGCAGGTGCAGCGTATTTTTGCCCGCACCGACGAGGACAAGCGGCGTTTTTTGGAGATTGGGGTGAATGCGTCGCAGGTGGAAGTTGCCGGAAATGTGAAATTTGATCTGGCCATGCATGATCAGGAAGAGAGCGAGTGGGTCGAGAACTTCCGCGATGACCTGAAGCTGCCGGATCCCGATGAGGTGGACGTTCTGTGCTTTGGCAGTATTCACCCCAGCGAAGATGAAATGGTGCTGCAGACCCATAAGCGCCTGCTCGACGAGGGACAGGAAATCGTTTCCATCCTGGCGCCGCGTCATATCGAACGCCAGAAGCAACTTCTGGAGCGTATTGAGGAGAGCGGATTCAAGGGCTATTTGCGTACGGAACTTCCTACAAAAAAGAAACGCCTCAAATCCGGGGATATCCTTGTACTCAACACGATAGGCGAGCTGATCAAGGCCTATGCTGTGAGCAATGTGGTGTTTGTGGGTGGCAGCTTTGACCAGAAAGTACAGGGGCACAACATCCTGGAAGCGTGCGGAGTCGGCAAGCCCGTGATTTTCGGCCCCTATATGGATAACTTTACGGAGATCGCCGTGGTGGTGCGCCAGTGGGAGGCCGGTAACTGGATTATGGACCAAGAGGAGCTTTTTGACAGTATCAATGGATTGCTGACAAATCCTGCCCTCGCCAGGCACATGGGCGATCAGGCCCGGGCACTGCTGCGCAAGAACCAGGGGGCGGTAGATCGCATATTCGCTGCGGTATTCAGGAAGTAACTGCGGAAATTACCAGTGGATGGATGTGCGCGAAGTGTTGGCTGTGTGCTCCATGAATTCACTGCGCAGGTGGCGGTCCTCTTTGAAGCTGCCGAACATGGATGTCGTTGTCATGGTGGTGGAGTGGTTTTTGACTCCCCGGATGATGGCGCACATGTGCACCGATTCAACCATGACCGCCACTCCCCTGGGTTTGAGCACGTCAAAGAGCGTTTTGCCGATCTGGGCCGTCATGCGCTCCTGTACCTGCAGGCGTCGCGCATACATTTCGACGATACGCGGAATTTTTGAAAGCCCGATGATGTTACCATCGGGAATATAGGCCACATGGGCTTTGCCCAGGAAGGGCAGCATGTGGTGCTCGCACAGCGAAGAGAAGCTGATGTCTTTGACCAGCACCATATCCTCGTCTTCGCTGGCAAAGATCGCGTCATTGATAATTTCATGAATATCTGTGCGGTAGCCGCTGGTCAGTTCACGGTACATGCGTGCAACCCGCTGGGGAGTCTTCAGAAGCCCCTCACGGTCCGAGTCTTCGCCAATGGCCTGCAGTATTGTGGCGACCGAATCCTCTATTGCTGGCAGCGAGCTGCTTTGCTTCGTATCATAATCCATAGTTTTCATGCAGAATCCTCGAACTTCCGGAATTTCGCCAGCCCGCTGAGGCGGAGCCGGGGGAAGTATTATTGCCGGCAATGTATACGCTTTTTCCGCAGCGCTGTCCAATGGGAAATAGCAAAAATCCGCATTTTTTGACAGCGCTGCGCGCGATGAGCGTGCCAGGCAGGAGCAGGTTGTTTGTCAGCGCCGGTTGTCAGCGGGGGGCAGGTACTCCTGAACCTGCTTGCTGATGCGAATCCCCACTATGCTCCCCAGCTCGCCCACCACATGCATCATGTTCTGGGCCTGGGCATTGAGTTCTTCGCTGGCGGCGGCTGCTTCTTCAGAGGTGGCAGCGTTGCGCTGGGTGATGTGGTCAATATGTGACATGGATGTGGCAATCTGCTGCATGCCAGAGACCTGCTCCTGGATGGATGCCGAGATGTCATTGATGATTTCCGAACTCTTGCGTACCTTGTCGACAATATCGCCAAACGCGGCATTGGTGCGGAGCGCAATGGCATTGCCCTCTTTGATGCGGACAATGGCTCGTTCAATGATGGTGGCTGTTTCGCGGGCCGCATTGGCTGATCTGCCCGCCAGACTCTTGACCTCTTCAGCCACAACGGCAAATCCGAGCCCGTGCTCACCAGCACGGGCGGCTTCCACGGCAGCATTCAGGGCGAGCAGGTTTGTCTGGAAGGCTATCTCGTCAATGGTCTTGATGATCTTGGCAATCTGCTCACTGGCCGTGGTTATTTCCTCCATGGAGGCCATGAGTTCCTTGACCTGGGTGTCGCCGGTGACTGCGGCCTGGTTGGCTTCGTGAGCCAGGAGATTGGCCTGCTTGGCATTTTCGGCATTCTGCTCGTTGGCAGAGCTTGCCTCGTGAATCGTGGCGTTCACTTCTTCGACATTGCTGGCCTGTTCACTGGCGCCTTCGGCGAGGCTGGCCGCACTGCTGGCTATCTCCTGGGAGGCCACCAGAACCTGGTCTCCTGACTGGTTGATTTCATGGAAAGCACGTGAAATTGGCCGGGAAATGGAGCGTCCGATCAGCAAGCCAACCGCGATGGAGATGGTCAGGATAATGGCCGTGGCCAGTGCGCCGCGAATGGCGCTCTTGCGGAAGACCACATTGACATCATCGCGGACATCGTCCACGTAGACGCCACTGCCGATAATCCACCCCCAGGGTTCAAAGCCTTTTACGTATGATATTTTTTCGACAGGATCCGTGTGGCCGGGTTTTGGCCAGAAGTAATTCACGAAGCCGGCATTACTCTGGCGTACCACCCGCACCATTTCCAGGAAGAGGTGAAGGCCATTGGGGTCGCGGTTGCCACTGATATCCTGACCTTCCATGGCCGGGTTGAAGGGGTGCATGACCATGCGGGGATGCATGTCATTGATCCAGAAATACTCATCACCGTCATAACGCATGGGGCGGATGGCATTGAGTACAATCTGCTGGGCGGTTTCGGTATCCAGCTCACCAGCCAGAACCCGTCCGTGATAATTTTCCATCAGGCTGTAGGCCACATCGACGACGCCGACCAGTTTTGATTTGCGGTCTTCCATCATGGAATCCTGCAGGTTGCTCAACAGAACCCAGCCGAGTGCCAGGAGGCCCAGAGCGGAGAAAGCAATCAATACGTAGATCTTTGCCTGAAGCGTCATATTTCGACCCATGATAAACTCCACTATCCCTATAGGTTTTCTCGTTGACCGGTTGACTGTATCATGAGTGGAACTGTTGCGCAGCGAAAATTTGTGAAAAAATACATGGTGTTGAGATTTTATCGCATCTGACTCAACTTTCGTACCTTGTTGTCTTGGGTTAAGTTGTTGTTATCCTTGTGTTTGTCTCGCGAAAACCCTATTGATTTTGCATGCTTGACTTATCTGATAATCCACTTTTTGTCTCCGGATATTGTCCTTTTTGACCGCGCAAATAGGACACAAAAACGCGCCCCCCGAACGCCCGTTTTTCCAGATCGCCTGCTCGCCTGTTCTGGAGATCCGGCAGCAGGCTGCTCAAAGAGGCCCTTCTGCGGCGTTGCCGGGCATCGCTCGTCACTGCAACGTACAGGAAGTACGCCTCACTTCTCACCTTGTTCGCGCCTCGCACCTGAGAGCTTTTCAATTGCCTGCATAACGTGATGGACCAGGGTTGCCGCCATGCGGGCGGCAACCGCAAACCCAAAGCCACGGAGGGCGGTTGTTTGCGGTCCCCAGTTCCAGGCAAGCGGACGGCTGCTAAGGAAAGCACTGGGGGCTGCTTCCCAGCTACTTTGGGCGGGTCCAAAGTGGCAAAAGAAGCTCGCATATGTGGTGAGGATAATGTCAAGCGACGCCGTCTGTGCAGAACCATTTCTGCCATTCCAATATGGCATCAGTGTCGACGCCGACAACCTGCGGTTTCGGGGGGTGCGAAACTTCAGATCTGAGTGTTTTCGATTGCTGAGGTATTTCTGCAAACGGTATAGGGGTGCAGAACATCAAAGCGCGCGGAGGTAGATGCCCGAGTTGAATATGCATTGCGTGAATGGCGAAGGGCGTGTGTGTCGACGGGTTTTTGGTAAACGACACCTGGGGAGCAAAGTTGATATTTGTCAAGGAAAACCACTGGCAGATGCCTATACTTTCACACAGGAAAAGCAGTGAATTCATTAACCCTGCACCTGAGGAGGATATCATGGCCAGGAAAGTATGCCTTGATTCAGACGCCTGCATTGCCTGCGGATTTTGTTATGACAGTGTTCCCGATGTATTTGGCAGCGATGATGAGGGCACAGCCTTTGTCGCAAACCCTGATGGCGCCGATGAAGCCAGCATTCAGGATGCCATAGACGGTTGCCCGGCAGCCTGTATCTTTTGGGAAGAAACCTGATCGCCTGGTAACTGCGCCTGATCCTTTTGCTGGGGACAGGCGCAGGACACCTGGATGCACCCCTCTTTCTGTGCAGAAATTGCACAGATGCGCAAAGCTTTAACAGGTGAAAGGCTCTCATGGGGCAGCCAACAGCTAATAACAAACATTTTCACAATTGGCATGGTACATGCAGCATCCTGAAGTACAGCACACACAACACACTTTTCACACTTTGACTCAGGAGTAGTAGTATGAACACAAAAGGCCGTTTTCTGGCAGGCTTGGCCCTCATGGCCATAATTGCCACAGCAGCTTACGCGTATCCGGGCGGTCCCGGTGGCAAGCGCGGGGGCTGTTTTGGTGGATGTGACACCGAGCAGTGTCAGCAGGCAAGGGAGCAGCGAGATCCGGTCACTCAGGAGCAGGCGACCCAGGCTGCGCAGGAATTTGTTGCCAAAAACCTCAACGGTTTTACGGTGGCGGATGTCGTTTCCTATGAAACGCCCAGAGCCACCATGTACACGGCAACGGTAGTTGATGATCGTGGCAATACGTTTATTCTTCACGTGAACCCGGCTGGTTATGTCCGTGGCCCATTCACTCCACGGGAAGCCCGCTGAAAGGCTTTTGACGAGACCCCTTCCTTCTCACCATAGAACTCCTTCCTTGAGAGAAAGTGCCGGTTGCTTTGCAATCGGCACTTTCTGCGTTGCGAACCCTGCAGAGCGGAATCAGGACTGGGCGATCGCCTCGTTGGAACTTTTGAGTTTGGCTGCCAGAGCCTTGACGAAATTCTGGTAGAGAATAGCCATCTGCATGGCATTTTGCGGTGTGATATGATCTGTGACCTTAAAGCAGAGCAGGACTGCTTCGTTGGATGAGCAGACGCAGCGGGCACTGCGTTTCTCCCCGGTGATGGGGGCCATTTCACCAAAAAAAGATCCCTGGGTAAGCCGTGAAGCGGTGAAGTGGTCGATGTAGCGCTCAAGGTTGCCGATATCGTGGCGCGTGCCAACCATGACATCCACCACCCCGTTGATGATGAAGTAGATTTCCTTGCCTGCACTGCCCTGTTCAAAGACAATGTCGAACTTCTTGTAACGGATAATGCGGGCCTCTGAGGTCACCTGGAGCAAGCCTTCGTTGGTGAGTCCTTCGAAAAGCGAAAAGAGCTTTTTGACCTTAAGCAGCGTCTTCTGGGCATCAGAGAGCTTGCGCATGTCAATTTCCGCTTTTCTCGCTGCCGGGGTGGGTGCCGCATGTTCCTCGGCGATTGCCTGAGGCTTTTCCACAGTGGCGGTTTGCGGCTCTGGTGTGTCCACCGGTGGTGGCTCCGGCGTGGAGGCAGGGGTTTGCTCCTGTTCGAGAACCTCGTGCCTGGCGCCGGGAGTGGGCTTCGCGGAAGAGCGCAGGGTCAGGACGCCATTTTCAATGGAGAGGTATCCGGCAGACTCAGCGAAATAACGGATTTCATCCGCTGACTCTTCGCGCCGGATTCCGGAAGATGTTTCCGTGAAAACTACGGGGGGCAGGTTGCCGGGGAGGACAATGGAACCATTGGGGGTGATGAACAGGGAGCTGTCGCGGATGACAGGCTCCGTGACCAGCAGTTCGCCTTCGCGTACCAGAAAGGTCTCCCCCGCTGTTCTGCCCTTGGCTACGCCTCCCTGGTGATCAAAGTGGTAGAGGGTGGGGCCTGGCAGTTCCGATGACTTTGGCGCCTGTCCCCTGGCTACCAGATAGGGTTCCGGGCATAGGGGCTGGTTTTCCTTGGAGGCCTTGTATACCTGAACCGCTATCTCGTAGAGAAGCTCATCGGCGATAATACCAAAGATGACTCCTTCATAGGCGAGGATCTTCTTGATTTCCGTCAGTACCTCCAGGGGCGTGGCGATGCTCAGGTCGATCTCGCTGGCATCGTCTATATGCAGGTAGGCTTCCTTGCGGCCATCCTTGACCCGCTGTTGTATATGGTACTTCAGAACGACGGGATAGAGGCCCTTGGTGAATATGTCAATGAGGTACTCCCGGTACAGGTGATTGCCGGATCGCCTGGCCTCCGAGCACTGGTGTATGGTAAAGCTGATGTCCTCAAGGCTGACCTTGTGTTTGCGGGCAGCCTGGGAGAGGGTCTCCTTGACATCGGTCGTCTTGATGTTGGCTTCCAGTACTCCATCACGGTGGCTCATGGGGATATCCTTGTTGTCTTGAGTTAAGCTGTTATTATGCTGGCGTTTATCTCGCTGAAACCGTATTGATTTTGAATGCTTGACTTATCTGGTATTCCACTTTTTGTTTCCGGATATTGTCCTTTTTGACCGCGCAAAAAGGACACAAAAACGCGCCCCCCGAACGCCCGTTTTTCCGGCTCGTTTGCTTGCCTGTTCTGGAGATCCGGCAGCAGGCTGCTCAAAGAGCCCCATCTGCTGCGTTGCAGGGCATCGCTCGTCGCTGCGACGTACAGGGAGTACGCCTCGCTCCTCGCTTCGCCCGCGCCTTGCACCTGGGTCTCTTTGCGTTGCCTGACCCCTGCATCCCTGCAGTGCTGCCGGACCACTCACTTCCTGTGAGTGTCCCTTTGGGTCTTGCCAGCCAGGCGTTGCACTCACCGGACGGGCTCAGGGGGGAACGGCCTGCTGCTTCTGCCTCTCCCCCGTGGGCTGGCCCAGCCAGGACGCGCCGACTGTCAGGCTGCTGAAAAGCCTCATCTGCGGCGTTGCTCACAAGTGCTCGTCGTTGCGACGTACAAGAAGTACGCCTCACTTCTCACCTTGCTCGCGCCTTGCACCTGAGAGCTTTTCAATTGCCTGAATAACGCGATAGACTCGCAGGGTTGACGCCACGAGGGCGGCAACCGCAAACCAAAAGCCACGGAGGGCGGTTGTTTACGGTCCCCAGTTCCAGGCAAGCGGACGGCTGAAAAGGACAGCACTGGGGGCCGCTTCCCAGCCACTTTTTGCGGGTAAAAAGTGGCAAAAGAAACTTGTATACATGGTGAGGATAATGTCAAGCGACGCCGTCTGTGTAGAACCATTTCGGCCATTGCAGCGTGACATCAGGGTCAGCGCTGACAACCTGCCGTTTCGGGGATGCGAAACTTCAGTTTGTATTTACCCTGTCCGGCCTGCTTTTTCAATGGTCATTGTTATTTTGCTGCCTGCCCGGAAGAGTCTCAGGGCGTTGCTGCTGAAGAAGGAATTGCGAGGAGTGAAGAATGGCGATGTTTGATACCCACCTGGCGGCCGGCACGGTCATGAGCGGTGCCCTGGCCACCCTGGCCGTTACCCATGAGAATGTTCCCCTGAGCCTGGCGCTGGGCCTGGTACTGGCAGGCACCCTCGGCAGCGTGCTCCCCGATATCGACGCTCCCCAGTCCAGGCCTACCAGGGTGATGCTGTCCATATTTGCCATGGCGCTGTCACTGCTGATCTGTATCCGCCTGGTCTCCTCGATACCCTTCTGGGCGCTGCCACTGCTTTATGGAATCTGTTTTCTCGGCCTGAGAGTTGTGCTGGAGAGTGTGCTGCAGCGTTTTGCAGTGCATCGCGGCATTATTCACAGCATCCCGGCGGCTCTGGTGGCGACCACCGCCACAGCGGTGGCCAGTCACACCCTGCTGGGAAGCAGTGCGCTGCAGAGCTGGTGGCTGGCGCTTTTTGTGCTGGCAGGGTTTCTGATTCACCTGGTCATGGATGAGGTCTATGCGGTGAATATCAGTGGCGCGAAGCTCAAGCGATCCTTTGGCAGTGCTTTGAAGCTCTACGGCGAACCCTTTCCCACGCTGCTGTGCCTTGTGGTGCTGGTGGCACTGTGGCTGCTCTCTCCGCCGATTCCGCAGAGTATTGTGTCACTGCCCCAGGCCCTCTGGGGCGCTGTTTTTCACTGAGCCCGCAGGTATTTCCAGGATTGCTCGGGCGCGAGCCAGAGCACAGTCAATATGGGGGCAGATGTTCGCTTCGCCAACAGCTGCATGGAAACCATATCTGCGCAGTTTTTGTTCCAGGTTCGGACTGACGCCGGAGAGCACAAGCTGTGTACCGTTGCGCTCACATTTCTGGTGAAACTCCTCCAGGGCATGCATTCCCGTGGCATCAATAAAGGGGACGCTGCGCATGCGCAGGATGAAAACCTGTGGCGGCTTTCTGATAATCTGCAGGACGCCCTTGAGGCGATCGGCTACGCCAAAGAAAAAGGGGCCATTGATTTCGTAGACCTCCACTCCATGGGGAACCTGCTTGTGTTCCGTGGCATCGGGGTCGTGCCGCTCTTCGTTTTCGCCGGAAAATGCCTGCAGGTTTACCGGGCTGATGTTGCTGACATCTATAATGCGCTTGATGAAGAGCAGGGATGCCAGCAGTACTCCAACCTGCACCGCGACGGTCAGGTCGATGAGCACTGTCAGGCCGAAGGTGGTGAAGAGCACCACCACATCGCTGCGCGGAGCGCGGAGCAGGTGTCGTATGCTTTTCATCTCGCTCATGTTCCAGGCAACCACCACGAGAATGGCCGCCAGGCAAGCCAGGGGTATCTTGACGATCAGAGGAGCCAGCAGGAGCATGAACAGGAGCAGAAAGAGGCTGTGGAAGATACCGGCAAAGGGTGTCATGGCTCCGGCCTTGATGTTGGTTGCCGTGCGGGCAATGGCGCCTGTGGCGGGAATGCCCTGGAAAAGTGCAGCACCCATGTTGGCCAGCCCCTGGGCCACCAGCTCCACATTGGATTTATGGCGTCGCCCGGTCATACCATCGGCCACCACGGCACTCATCAGGGACTCAATGGCAGCCAGCAGGGCTATGGTAAGGGCTGAGGGGAAGACCGCCTGCACCTTTTGCCAGTCCCACTGGGGCAATGAGGGCGCTGGCAGGGAGTTGGGGATACTGCCGAAGCGGCTTTCAATGGTTTCCACCGGCAACCCAAAGAACCATGCCGCCAGGGCTCCCAGGGTGACGACGACAATGGGCCCCGGCAGCCTGGGTACATAACGTCGGCACGCCAGAATGATAATGACACCGCTGGTGGCCAGGACAAAGGCATGGACACTTATCTGGTGAATGCTGCCCCCGTAGACCATCAGCTTGTGGATGAACTCGGCGGGCAGTGTTTCTATGGGCAATCCCAGAAAATCTTTAATCTGGGAAATGAAGATAATCAGGGCTATGCCGGCGGTGAATCCGGTGGTGACGGGGTAGGGAATGAACTTGATAACCGTGCCCATCCGGAAAACCCCCATCAGGATGAGCATGGCCCCGGCCATCAGGGTTGCCAGCAGCAGGCCATCGTAGCCGTGACGCATGATAATGGCGTAGACGATGACCACAAAGGCGCCCGTCGGGCCACCGATCTGGTGGCGACTCCCCCCAAAGGCGGAGATGATGAATCCGGCGATTATCGCGGTGTAGAGTCCCTGGGCGGGGCTGGCACCGGAGGCGATGGCGAAGGCCATGGCCAGGGGAAGGGCGACGATGGCGACCGTGAGTCCGGCGATCAGGTCGGCGGTGAATACTTTGAAGCGGTAGCCTTCGCGAAGGCAGGTAATGGTTTTGGGAACATCAGCCTGAAAAAACGACTTCAAATCCATTTTCTTGACCTTTCCCCTGTCGCTGTGGGCAGGAAAGACAAGTGAAGTCTGCACCGGTGCTGCTCTGTGCCTGCCATGCAGGACCTGTGCAGACCATCTGGTATACGCCCACTTTGGAAAAAAGCAAGGGGAAATATCCTGTATCCTTCAGGTGTGAAATGAGAGTGCATATGGATATCAGGGGGCCCTGATATGCCAGCTCTGCAGTTCCACCCGTTCTATGCGTCCGCTGTGGATGAGAGCATTGATATCCCTGGCCAGCTGACGCAGCATGCGTTCTTTGCCCTGGGGCGTTTCCACGGATTCAGCCCGCTGGGTGAAAATCACATCGCGGGCAGTGCTTTCAATATGGTTCTGAACTGTGCGCAGCTCCTGCATGGTCGTGGCAGGATTGCGGCTGGCAAAGTGGATTTTCAGTGCGGCCTGCACGTCCAGAGGGCCCTGTCGCGACTGGATAGTGGCCTGGAAGGCGCGGGTCGTGAAGTGGGTGAGCGCACTGTCCGCAGGCATGTCCAGTGGGCGGCTGAACAGCGTAGCCAGGTGCTCCTCCGCCTTTTCCAGATTATCCAGGGTCTGCTCCAGGGTTGCTGCTTCCAGGGGAATGAGCCCAGGAAGGCGGGTTGCCTCTCCCGCCGCGAACTGGGTCAGGGCCGTATCCATCTGTTCCACTTGCCAGCGGGAGAAGATGCCCTGGCGCATCATGGCCTGCTCCAGAGTCTCCCGTTCCGGGGATTTGCGGGCCACACCGCTGCGGGCGGTAATCAAGGCGTCTCTTGTCCAGAGGAGCTGATGGCGCAGGTGTATCTGGATGACATCCCGGGTGAACTGCTGAAATTCAGCAGGAGGCATGGATCCGAGCAGTTCCCAGAAACGTTGTCTCTGGGTGGGGTCCGGTGGCTGGGCGCTACCCATGACTGTGCTGATGGTTTCGCGTATTTCCAGTTTTTGACTGGTGGAAAGCTGGGTTGCCCATGGTTGCTTTTCCAGGGAGGTTATGACATGGGCGCTGGAAGGAAAACCCGTTCCCAGGATGAGTAACAGCAGCAGGAGTATGCGATTCATTTTTTTCCTTTCATTCAGCGGAATTTCGGGTATTCTGGCCTGGCATTTTCAGATTCGTTCCTGCAAAGTGAGATGGCTTTTTCATGGTAGCACGTCGCCTTTTTCGCTATGTTTTTCCCTATACCCGACTGATTGTGATCTCTGTGGTGTTCGGTATCGGTGTTTCACTGGCCGATGCGGGAACGGCCTACCTGGTAAAGCCGGTACTGGATGACATCTTTATCGCCAAACGGGCGGATCTGCTGATCTATCTTCCCATCGGGCTGATTCTGCTCTTTTTCTTTAAAGGTTTTTGCACGTTCTGGCAACAATACACCATCAAAGTGGTCGGTCAACGTATTGTGCAGGACCTGCGCAACGAACTTTACCAGCATATGCTCAGCCTCTCCATGCGCTTCTATCAGCAGCGCTCAACCGGCTCGCTCATGAGCCGTTCCCTCAACGACATCGACATCATGCGCAATGCCATTGCCCAGGCTGCCATAATCATCGTCAAAGACAGCTTGACGGTCATATTTCTGCTGGCGCTGATCTTCTACCAGAGCTGGCAGCTGGCGGTACTGGCTTTTGTGGTCATGCCCCTGACCTATTTTCCCGTGCGTGCCATCAGCCGCCGTATTCGCAAGTACACCCGCTTCGCCCAGGCCAAAATTGCCGATCTCTCTCAGATACTGCAGGAAACCTTCAGCGGCATCAAGGTCATCAAAGCCTTTGGCCTTGAGCGAAAGATGGGCCAGTATTTCACGGAAAGCAACAGCCGCTACTTCAGTTTTACCCGCAAGGCCATCAAGGGCGATGCCATGGCAACCCCGGTCATTGAACTCTTCACGGGCTTTGGCATTGCGTTGACCATCTGGTTTGGCGGCAAACTGGTGGTGGAGGGCTCCATGACCACCGGCGAGCTTTTCAGTTTTATGGCTGCCCTGACCATGCTCTATAAGCCCATCAAACAATTGCTGAAACTCCATGCCACTTTGCAGGCGTCTTTTGGCGCGGCGGAGCGGGTTTTTGAGGTTATCGACACGGAAGCGGACATAAAAGACCCTCAGCAGCCACAGCGCGTGGAATTGCCGGTGCGGCAGGTGTCCTTTGAGCAGGTAGGCTTTGCCTATGATGGGCAGGAGTATGTGCTGCGGGACATCAATATAGAGGCCAGGGACAATCAGGTTGTCGCCCTGGTGGGTATGAGCGGTGGAGGGAAGACCACGATCGTTTCCCTGCTGGCAAGGTTCTACGATGTGACTGAGGGGGCCATACGCATCAACGGAGTGGATATCCGCGATATCAGGCGTGAGGATCTGACCTCCCTGATCTCCTTTGTGGATCAGGAGACGATTCTGTTCAACGATACCATACGCCAGAATATTCTCTATGGCCGACCCGATGCTTCTGAAGAGCAACTGGACAACGCCCTCCGTGCTGCTAACGCCCTGGAGTTTGTCTCCCGGCTGCCCGATGGTCTTGATACCTATATCGGGGATCGGGGGCTGCGTCTTTCCGGCGGTCAGCGGCAGCGTATCTGCCTGGCGCGGGCCATTGTGCGCGAGGCTCCCATACTGATTCTCGATGAGGCGACTTCCGCCCTGGACAATGAATCCGAGGCCCTTATTCAGGAAGCTCTCACGAACCTGATGCGTGAGCGCATGACCTTTGTGATTGCCCACCGCCTTTCCACAATTATTCACGCAGATCAGATCCTGGTGCTGGAAAACGGCAGTGTCGTGGAGGCTGGCACCCATGAAGAGCTCCTGCGGCACCAGGGAACCTATCAGCGCTACTATTCCATGCAGTTTGGCTGAGTTTATGTGTCGCTGTCTGCCTGGGGCGCGTGATGAAACTGGTGGTAGTATTTCTGGGTAGGATTCTGGCGCAGAAACTCGTCATCGCTGCACTGGAAGTGGTAACGCTCCACATAGTCGCTCAGAATGCCGTAGGCACGGTTCACCTGAGCCATGGTGTCCGCATCCCCTCCGAAATCAGGGTGATGTTTGCGACTGAGCTGACGGTAGCGTGATTTCAGGCGCTCCAGAGTGAAGCGACCGGGCATGCCGAATATCTCGACTGCGTGCCGGAAGTCCTGCAGAGTAATGTCTTCACGCTCCATTCTCTGCTCCTGGCAACCGTATTTCTGACAACGTACTGAAAAATCCCCATCGGTGTCGTGGCCCGCTGTCGAGCGGTGCTGCAGGGAATGGGGCGTACGTTGCCCTCCTCGCCCTGCGGGCGCTTTGCCTCTGAGTATCTTTCAGTAACCTGTTTAATCTGTGGTGTTCCTGCACGCTGTTAAGCTCTCCTGTATACGTGAAACTTTGGGGGCGATAACGGTCCGGCAGTACCCCTGGGAGGGGTTGTTCGTGAAATAACAATGATGGTAGGGTTCCGCAGGGTAAAACACGTCCAGTGGCAGAACCTGGGTGACAATTGGCGCAGGAAATTGGTGCTCTCTCTCGAGCCTGTCGATACAGGCGTGTGCCTGCTGGGCCTGTTCGGGGCTATGGAAAAAGATGACCGAGCGGTACTGGGAACCGATATCGTTCCCCTGGCGATCCAGGGAAGTGGGGTCGTGGCTGCGAAAAAAAACATCCAGGAGGTGCTGGTAGCTGAGAATGGCTGGTTCAAAAACGACCTGCACCACTTCGATGTGGCCGGTTTCGCCACGGCAGACCTGCTCGTAAGTTGGCTCCGGGGTTTCGCCACCGCTGTAGCCGGGCAGAGTGCTCAGTACCCCGGGCAGGAGCGCAAAAACGGCTTCCGTGCACCAGAAGCAGCCGCCGCCCATGGTTGCCGTTTCAATTGTCTGCTGATTCACAGCGTTATTGTCCATGCCACTTTGTAGAGGGGGAACGTGAAAAAGTCAACAGTGGCAGGAGCGGTTGGACTTGTGTTTTCAGCTCCTTTGCTTATACAATTGTCATTGTTCTTTTATGCACATTGATGTCACACGCCGCAATTATACTGGAGTACCCATTGCTGGACCTTATCCGCAAATATGTCATTTTCATCTACGTGTTTATGACCCTGATCCTTTTTGCGGTTTTCTTCGCGTTCGGGATGCATTTGAGCAGTTCCTCCCATGAACAGCTGCTTGATCGTGGACGTACCTTTCTGCAGGAGATTGTCTATGTGCGGCGCTGGGTTTCATTGCATGGCGGTATCTATGTAAAGCGCCAGGAGGGGATGATCCCCAGCCCCCATCTGGAGAAAATCTTCGGCAATGGCAGCAGCATACGCGACGAATTCGGTAATGAGTATCTGCTGCGCACTCCCGCCATGGTGACCCATGAAGTTTCCGATCTGGCCAATATTCACGGAGCCTTTGCTTTTCGAATGGCTGGACTGCTGCCCATCAATCCGAAAAATCAGGCTGATGACTTTGAAACCGCTTCCATTGAAAGATTCCGCGCCGGTGAGATGGAGACCTTTCTCTATGAGAAGCGTGATGGTAAGCCGTTTTTCCGTTATATGGCCCCGCTTCCCATTGAGCCGACCTGCGTGCGCTGTCATACCAATTATGTTCCCGGTGAAATTCATGGTGGCATCAGTATCTGGGTTCCCGCCGACGCGATTCTGAATGATTTGCGTTCCAACCGCCAATTCCTGACAGCGGCCTCTGCCATTACGGTGGTTCTGGCCCTGATGGGGGTGTACTTCCTGACCCTGCCCTTTTCCTCCCGGGTGCAGAGTCGCATGAAAACAGTCCAGGATCGCTGGCAGGAGGCAGAGAAGAAATATCAGCACCTGTTTCATCGTATCCACGATGGCATCATGGTTCTTTCCTCCGACACCGAGGGGAGGCTGGCCATTGCCGATGTGAACGATACCTTCTGCCGTCAGATGGGCTACCCTCGGGAGGTGCTGTTGCAGCTGCGGCTCACGAATCTGGTGGCGGCGCCCCATGGCGTCGCCCTGAAGCAGAGTATTCGCGAGTTTTTCGACCAGCGCTCTCCATCGGCTACCTTTCTCGAAAGCCACCTGAGCAGCAGCAGTGGTGAACTTATCGCCGTGGAGATCAGTCTGAGTTTCCTGGAGCTGGAGCACATGGAAGTCGTAGTTGCCATTGTGCGGGATATCCGTGAGCGCAAGCGCCTGGAGGAGCAGCGTCAGATACTGGTGCAGCAGTCTAAAATGGCCACCATGGGACAGATGCTTTCCAATATAACCCACCAGTGGGGTCAGCCGCTGACCGGGCTGAGCCTGATTCTGCAGGATATCAAGAAGCGCTACGCTCAGGAAGTTGCGGAACCGGAACATTTCCTTGGGCAGGTGGAGAAGGGTCAGGAGAACATCCGTTTTCTGACTCAGACCGTCCGGGTTTTTCGTGATTTTCTGCGTCCAAGTCGCCAGAAGACATCTTTTGACATTGCCAGGGCCACTGAGGAAGTCCTGCAGATCCTCTCCCCACTTCTGCAGCACCACCAGATCCCCGTGGTCCTCTACCGCTGCCATGGGGAAAGTACCCTGGCCCGCCCCATGATGATCTGTGGCTACGCCAATGAATTCAAACAGGTGGTACTGAATATCGTCGGCAATGCCAAGGATGCCATTGTCATGTTCCGCAATCAGGGCGACCTTGCCCGTGGTGAGGGCCGGGTCGAGCTCCGCCTCTATGAAGAGTCCGGCAAGTACATTGTCGAGGTATTCAACACGGGTACGCGCATACCGGAAGGCATGGAAGAAGAAATTTTCCGCGAGCACGTAAGTACGCGGCCAAGTGGCATGGGGACGGGGCTCTATATGGCCCGCTCCATCATCGATGGGCATATGGGCGGCAGGATATATGCGGCGAACACCGATGGTGGCGTGGTCTTTACGCTGCAGCTTCCTCCCCACGACGGGACGACGGATTGTGGACCGTGTGGCGATATTCGCGTCTGAACCACCTGGTCAGCCTGCTGCTGGTACTTCTGGTGGCGACAGGAAGCCATGGCCGGCAGGCGCTTGTCACCGCCAATGGCTCCGTTCTTGAACTTCCCCGGGATCAGTCGCCCATCACCTTTGAGACAACCCGACTCCGCATTCATGCAGCTGCCGGTGGGAGCCATGAGCTGCTGGTTGAGGTTGCCGGCAGTACCATCCAGCACCAGCGGGGCCTTATGTACCGCACTGCCATGCCGGAGAATTCCGGGATGCTCTTCATCTTCTCCCACGATCACACCAGCGGTTTCTGGATGTACCGCACCCACCTGCCCCTCAGTATCGCCTACATTGCTTCCGATAGGTGTATTGCCGATATCAGGGATATGTTCCCGTGTTCTGAAGGGCCTGTCTCGCTTTGCCAGCGCGAAGCCGTCGCCTATCGTCCAGCACAGCCCTACCGCTACGCCCTGGAGGTGGTTCAGGGGTACTTTTCGCACCGCGGCATCCAGGTGGGCGACTGCCTTGAGTGGGATTGAGGGGAAACGTTCAGGGTCTGATGACCTGACTGCAGGCCTCGAAGCACTGGTTGCAGCGCAGCAGCCAGCGATAGAGGGCACACTTGAGGCTGCGTCGCCCACCAAGGCCACTGCCAATGACCTTGGCCGGGCAGCGGTTGATGCAGCGAACACAGTTTGAGCATGGATGCGGGTGGATATCGGCGGGAGGAAGTTCACCACTACACAGCAGTTTGACACGCACCGACATGGCGGGAACCTCTCGGGCGACAATCAGCCCCTGGTGTTCTCCAGTGTGCAGATATCCCTTGTGGCGCAGCAGATGGATGCTGTTGCGGCGTGACAGGGTGCCGGGCTGCGGGTGGCGGTATACTTCCATGTTTGGGTCACGATAGAGCAGCCTGAATCTCCTGCTGAATGCTTTCGTACGCCTCCAGGGGGCGCTGGTGTTTGATGATGGGGCGTCCGATGACCATGTAGTCGGTGCCCAGGGTGGCTGCTTCAGCCGGGGTGGTGATGCGGGTCTGGTCGTCAGTGGCTGACCATGCGGGACGGATGCCCGGTGTCACGGTGATGAACTCCGCTCCGAGCTGCTGTTTGATGAGTGCGATTTCCTGAGGGGAGCAGACCACGCCGTCCAGGCCGCAGTCTTTGGCCAGGGCTGAAAGTTTGAGGACTTCCTGGTCAATGGGCTCTGTGATTCCCACTTCTTCGATGTCGCGCTGATTCATGCTGGTGAGTACTGTGACTCCGATTATCAGTGGCGGGCTGGAGAGGTGCGCGACGGCGTTCGCGGCCTCCTCCATCATCCTGCGTCCGCCCAGGCAGTGTACGTTCACCATGCGCACACCCATGTCGGCAGCCGCCTTCACGGCTTCGGCAACGGTATTGGGTATGTCGTGGAACTTCAGATCCAGAAAGATGTTGGCTCCATTATTCATCAACTCTTCCACAATGTCGGTGCCTCGGGACACAAAGAGGGCCTTGCCCACCTTGAACCATGGATTGTGGGGTGACAGCTCAGTCACGATGCTTTTGGCAGCCAGCCGGTCACGGGTGTCCAGGGCGACAATGATGGTTGAATGCATGTTTTCTCCTCTTACTTCCCATTTTCGTGGAGGTTACCGTTTTTCTCCACCTATGATTTCGGGCATCATACACCCTTCCTGCGCCCGAGACAACTCTCCTGCTGAGAGTTGAATTTTGCAGCGTTGCAGCGTATAACCAGTCCTGCTTCTTTGCGTTTTCGCCCATGAGGTCTTAACGTGATGCGACTCAAATATACATACAGCTGATAATGGAGGGTTGGAGTGAGAAGTCTTGTATTGATTCTGACGGCGCTGTTTGTGCTTGCCGGTTGCGGTGGGCCGCGCTGGCAGAATATCCAGGTTGATGAGCAGTCTGCCTATACCGTGCGGGTTCAGCATCGGGTTGCAGATGATAAGGTGCAGACGCAGGGTTACCGACATCCGTTGGTGCTTGATGAGCGTATTTTGTCGGACATGCTGGGGCAGCTGACCTACAGGGCAAAAGGCGTTCTGGTGAGCTCTGGTGGTCCAGTTTTTCATGAGCTGGAAGTCCGCCAGCTGGCACCGGCTCTCGTTCAGGCACTGTCCACCGCTGATCAGAACCAGCGGATCTTCTTTTCGTCGTTTTTTCGGGAACCTGGCAGCGCACTCCGGGAGCGTCGCACAGATGGGGTGCTCTTTGTCGATGCCCAGGCTCAGCTCAATATTGCCTTTGCCAATATCCGCCTGCTGCCGGATATTGACAATATGAATCCCCGTTCCATGGATGGTATCCTGGAGCCGCTTCAGGTTACAGATTCGCTGGTTACCCTTGCCATGGATGCCGAGCACTGGCACCATCAGCTTCAATCCAACGCAAAGCCGTACCCCCTCTGGGTGAAAGTTGATGCTTCCTTGTTGTACGAATCGGCGTTGGGAACAGAGTCCTCTGATCCGTCAATGGGTACTGTGCAGCAGCATCGCGAGCGAGTGCGCACAGGCCTGGAATTTTTACAGGAACTGCACGAAAGTGGCCTGATTTCTGACCAGGAATACACAGAGCGCCGCAGCAGGCTGCTCGATACCCTGCAGTAGAAAACTGTCCGCGCAGTGCGCTGCGTCTGATACAGAAAATTTTCATGAGGATAGATATCTATGAGTATTACAGTTGAACAGGTGCGTGAAGCACTGGCTCCGGTGAAGGATCCCGAAATTGGCAGGACACTGCTGGAGCTTGGTATGATCAAGGATATTCAGGTCAGCGGAAATGACACCGATGTGACGGTGGAGTTGACCACGGCCGCCTGCCCGTTAAAGTCTACCATCGAAAACAGTTGTCGCGATGCCATCAAAGCAGCGCTTCCATCCATCGGGACGGTCAATATCCACCTGACGGCCCGCGATAGCCGCAAAGGCACGGCCAAGAGCACTCCTCTGCCTGGAGTAAAGAACATTATTGCGGTTGCCAGCGGGAAGGGGGGCGTGGGCAAGTCGACGGTCAGCGCCAATCTCGCGGTGGCACTCGCCGACATGGGCCATCGCGTTGCGGTACTGGACATGGATTTCTATGGCCCCTCCATCCCGAAGATGTTTGGCATCACGGAAGAAAAACCCACCGTGGATAACGATATGATCATCCCTGTGGTGGCGTACGATGTAAAGGTCATCAGTATCGGATTTTTCGTGGAGGATGACAGCCCGGTGATCTGGCGTGGCCCCATGGTGCATGCTGCCCTGAAGCAGTTTGTCGAAGAGGTGAAGTGGGGGGAAATCGACTACTTTATCCTGGATCTGCCACCGGGAACCGGCGATATTCAGCTGAGCATGGTGAATATGCTGCCGGTGACCGGAGCGGTTATCGTGTCCACGCCCCAGGATGTGGCCCTGCTTGATGCCAGAAAAGCCGTAAGCATGTTTGCGAGCACTGGGGTGGAAATACTGGGTATTGTGGAGAACATGAGCTATCACATCTGCCCGGAATGCAGCCACAAGAGCCATATCTTTGGCGACAGCGGTGCGCGTAAGTATGCCGAAGAGAAGAAATTCCCCTTCCTGGGCGACCTGCCCCTGGAGTTGAGCGTGCGCCAGACCGGTGACGGTGGCAAGCCATTCTTCCTTTGCCTTGATGAGAACGATGAGCTGCGCCAGCGCTTCGCGAAAATAGCCAGAAACCTGGTCTCCAGTGTTGATGTGCGCAATCTCACCAAACCCGCAGCAGCAGTTGTCAGTCGCCAGCCATCCGGCTGCCATTAAATCGCACAGATCCCGGCGCGCCTGTGACAAGCGCTGGGAAGGGTACACGCCGTATTTACAGCGGGCGACTGGTGTAGTACCCTGACACGCTTCTATGATAAATGGGAAAGGGTGATATCCATGGGTTTTTATAGTGGCTCCATCAGCTATACTCCCTATGCGGTGCAGGGCGAACCCGGTATCGACTATATGGAGCAGATGTTTGAAAGTCTGCTGCAGAACCGCTTTGTCTCCTTTGACGAGGTGGATTTTTCCGAGAGTACCATGGGGTGGGTCTCGGCCAGGAATTTTCTCCATAATCACTTCACTCAGGATGAGGTCTTCCCCTCCCGAGATCACATTCTGATCTCCCTGCGCCTTGACAAAAAAGTCGTCCCCTCCCAGATGCTTAAAGCCTTGCTGCCTGAGCGCGAGCAGCAGTATCAGCGCGAGAGCGGCAAAGAACGGTTGACCCGCGATGACCGCATCTTTATCAAGGAGCAGACGCGGCAGTTCCTCATCAAACAGCAGTATCCCCAGACCAAGGTGTGGGATATGCTCTATAATGTGCCGGCTGGACGGGTATTCTTTGGCTCGACGGCTCAGGCAGCCAATGATCTCTTTGTGGAGTACTTCCGCAAGACCTTTGATCGAAAGATCTCCCTGGTTACCCCCCATTGGCGCATGGGGGACATGGAGTTGACTTCTGCCATGGCATGGGCCCGCGAGCAGCTGGCACCGGAAAGTTTCGGGGTGGAGCATGAATAATACCGACTTTCTGGGCAAAGAGTTTCTGATCTGGCTCTGGCACAAGAGTGAAATCATGGAAGGGCGCTACACCTTTGAGAACGAGCTGATTCACATCTGGATCGACGATTTTATCGTGCTGGAGAGCCAGTTTGGCGATGCCCGTGAATCCCGGCTGTCTAAGGGTGAACCATCCATAAGCCCGGAAGCGGCCATGGCCCTGTATGAAGGGAAAAAGGTCAAGGAGTGCAAGATCAAGGTGGAGTTTGGCCCCGAGAAGAACGCCTTGTTCACGCTCAAGGGGACGACGCTGCAGCTGGCAAGCATCAAATTGCCGCTGATTCTGCTGGAAAATGACGAGGAGATATTCATTGAACGCGTGCACTGGCTGGAAAAGCTTGATCGTCTGATCAGTGTGCTGTTCGAAGATTTTGTGCGTGAGCGTCTGGAGAAAGACGCCTGGAAAGAGCGCAAGGAGCGCATCGTCCAGTGGATTCGCCAGAAACGCGAATCCTGCTGAGTCTGCATACAGGAAAAAACATGTCAGAAAAACAGATTAAAGCAATACGCGGCTTCAATGATCTGCTCAGCCCCATGGCCAGGCGCTGGAGTCAGGCTGAGCAGATTCTGCAGGAGATCCTTGAAAACTGGCGTTACCAGGAGATCCGCCTGCCCATCATGGAAAAAACAGAACTCTTCTGCCGCGGCATCGGAGAGAACACCGATATCGTGGGCAAAGAGATGTACACCTTTGCGGACAAATCAGACGAGTCGGTTACCCTGCGTCCCGAAGGCACCGCCGGAGTCGTGCGGGCCTATGTGGAGAATAAGCTCTACAACGAGCTGGCTCCCCAGCGGGTCTGGTACCGTGGCCCCATGTTCCGTTATGAGCGTCCCCAGAAAGGCCGTTATCGCCAGTTTCACCAGCTGGGTGTGGAAGTGTTCGGCGAAACCGAGGCGACCATTGACGCCGAAACCATCGCCCTTGGTTACACCATGCTGGTCGAACTGGGCATTGCCGCAGGGGTGACCATTGAAATCAACAATATCGGCTGCCCCCAGTGTCGTCCCGGCTATCGCCAGGCTCTGGTGGCATTTTTGAATGCCCGCCGCGAGCACCTGTGTGAAAACTGTGTGGAGCGCATTGAGAAAAACCCCCTGCGGGTGCTGGATTGCAAAAACCCGGAGTGTCAGGCCCAGGTGGCCAGTGCTCCCACCATTGACGAACACCGCTGTGAATCCTGTGCCGCACACTATGGAGCGCTGCAGATCTATCTGGACGCCTACGGAGTGCCTTACCAGCGCAACCCGTTTATGGTGCGAGGCCTGGATTACTATGTGGGCACGGCATTTGAGTTTACCACCAGCCTGCTGGGCTCCCAGAATGCCATTGGTGGTGGTGGTCGCTACGATGGACTGGTGGAGGATCTGGGTGGTCCTGCCACGGCTGCCGTGGGCTTTGCCTTCGGCATGGAACGGGTCATGTTGCTGGTGGAGCATTTCGATTCACTACAGGCAGACTTATCCCTTGATTTTTATATTGGATACACGGAGAATACTTTTACTTTACAGGGGCTACAGGCCCTGCGCGCCCTGCGGTCGCTGGGGAAAACCAGCGAGCTTGATACCCGCCAGCGTTCAGTGAAAAACATCTTCAAGCGCGGTGATCGCCTGGGTGCCCGCCACGTGGTACTGATCGGTGGTGATGAAGCCGCTGGCAACTTCTTTACGGTGAAGGAGCTGGCGACGGGAGAACAGCGCCAGGTTCCACTGGCTGAGCTTGCGAAACTTCCGTAACCAGGATTGTTCCGGGATTACGGCCAAACAGGTAGCCTGATATTTTTGTACTATAGCTTAAGGAGATCCATCGTTTATGGACAGTATCCAGGGACTTCAGAGAACGCATTCATGTGGCCAGCTTGGCATAGAGAACATTGGTGAATCAGTTACCCTGATGGGCTGGGCCCACCGCCGCCGCGACCACGGTGGCCTGATTTTTGTCGATCTGCGTGATCGCGACGGACTGACCCAGCTGGTCATGGACCCCCAGGTCAATCAGGAGGTTCACGAAAAGGGTGAATCCATCCGCTCCGAATATGTGCTGGCCATTGTGGGCACTGTGCGCCACCGCCCCGAAGGTACGGTAAACGAGAAGCTGAAAACCGGTGCCATCGAAGTGGTGGTCAGTGAGCTGCGCATTGTCAGCGTGGCCAAGACCCCGCCCTTCATGATCGACGAGTACACCGATGTCAGCGAAAACCTGCGCCTGAAATACCGCTACCTGGATCTGCGCCGTCCCGAAATCCAGAAGCACATCATCAACCGCCACCGCCTGACCCGCTCCATGCGAGAATACCTCTACGAAAAAGGCTTTCTGGATATCGAAACGCCGGTGCTGACCAAATCCACCCCCGAGGGGGCGCGGGACTACCTGGTGCCTTCGCGGGTCAATCCCGGCCGCTTCTTTGCCCTGCCTCAGTCGCCCCAGCTTTTCAAGCAGCTGTTGATGGTTTCCGGCTACGACAAGTACTTCCAGATCGTCAAGTGCTTCCGCGACGAGGACCTGCGCGCCGATCGCCAACCCGAATTCACCCAGCTGGATATGGAGATGAGCTTCATCGATCGCGAGCAGCTCTTTGCGCTGATCGAAGGCCTGATGCAGAAGCTGTGGCGCGATATCGCCGACCGGGAAATTCCCGTACCCTTCCCCCGCCTCTCTTACCAGGAGGCCATGGATCGCTTTGGCTCCGACAAGCCTGACACCCGTTTTGGACTGGAGCTGCAGGATCTGAGTGACCTGGATTTCTCAGGTTTCAAGGTTTTCCAGAGCGCGCTTGAAAATGGCGGCCAGGTCAAAGCCATCAATGGAGTGGGCTGTGAACACCTGAGCCGCAAGGATATTGACGACATCACCAAGGACCTGGCGGTTTACGGTGCCAAAGGCCTGGCCTATATCAAGGTGCGGGAAAACGAGTATCAGAGCCCCATCACCAAATTCCTGGGCGAGGCCACCCTGGAGGCCATCGTCAAGCGCGTCGGTGCGAAACCGGGCGACTGTATCTTCTTTATGGCTGACACCAGAAGCGTCGTGGCCAACTCCCTGGGCCAGCTGCGCCTGATTCTGGCTCAGCGTCTCGGCCTTATCGACAACAATCAGTACAACTTCCTGTGGGTCACCGACTTCCCCCTGCTGGAGTGGGATGAGGACAGCAAGCGCTTCATGGCCATGCACCACCCCTTCACCTCTCCCCTGGAAGAGGACTTCGGTCTGCTGGAGAGCGATCCCGGTGCCGCCCGCGCCCGCGCCTATGACCTGGTGCTCAATGGTTCGGAAATCGGCGGCGGCTCCATCCGTATTCACACCATGGAGCTGCAGCAGCGCATGTTCTCCCTGTTGGGAATCGGCGAAGAAGAGGCGCGCATGAAGTTTGGCTTCCTGCTGGATGCCCTGGAGTTCGGTGCGCCTCCCCACGGCGGTATTGCTTTCGGCGTTGACCGCATCGCCATGATTCTTTCGGGCACCAGCTCCATCCGCGATGTCATCGCTTTCCCGAAAACCCAGAAGGCCACCTGCCTGCTGACCGATGCCCCCAGTGTGGTCGACCAGCGTCAGCTGCAGGAGCTGCATATCAAGAGTACGCATATTGAATAGCCACTGAAACGGAGGTGCGAGCATGCTGGCTGAGTTTTCCATAACCCCCATCGACAAAGCTCACGGGCACTTGTCGGAATATGTTGCCAAAACCATAGAGATTATACGGCAGAGTGGATTGCCCTATGAACTGCATGCCATGGGAACTATTGTTGAGGGTGAACCGGAAGAGGTCTTTTCCTTGATCCAGAAGTGCCATGTCAACATGCGTCAGCACTCTCTGCGAGTTTCCACCTCCATTAAGATTGACGACAAGGTGGGCACCACCGGAGCCCTGTACAAGAAGGTCAAGTCAGTGGAAAGCAAACTGGACCAGGGTGGTTCGGGATAACTGGAAAAAGGAGTGAATCATGGTTCCATTGGGAGGAATGTACCGTCTCGTAACCCGCAGTGACTTTGATGGTCTGGTCTGCGGTGTGTTGCTGAAAGAAATGGGCCTGATCAACGATATTCTCTTCGTGCACCCCAAAGATATGCAGGATCAGAAAATTCAGATAACGTCGCGGGATATCACCACGAACCTTCCCTATGTCCCGGGTGTGCATCTGGCCTTTGACCACCATGAGAGCGAAGTCATCCGTGCTGGAGGCACTCGCGAGGAAAATCATATCATCGACGCGATGGCACCATCGGCAGCCCGCGTCGTCTATAACTACTTTGGTGGCGATGAGCGCTTCGGTGGCATTATTTCCTCTGATATGATGGCTGCCGTAGACAAGGGGGATTCCGCTCAGTTTACCCGTGAGGAAGTTCTGGATCCCAAGGACTGGGTGCTCCTGAATTTCCTGATGGACGCCCGCACCGGACTTGGTCGTTTCCGCAACTTCCGTGTTTCCAACTATCAGCTGATGATGGATCTGATTGACTATTGTAAACATCACTCCATACAGGAGATCATGGCTTTACCCGACGTACAGGAGCGGGTGGAGCTGTTTTTTGAGCAGCAGGATCTCTTCAAGGATCAGATAAAGCGCTGCACCACCATGCGTGGAACCGTGGCAGTGCTTGATCTGCGTGGAGAGGATACCATTTATACAGGCAATCGCTTTATGATCTATGCCCTTTTTCCCCAGTCGCTTATCTCAGTCCATGTCCTGTGGGGCCTGAAGAAACAGAATACGGTCTTTGCGGTGGGGAAATCCATTTTTGACCGCTCTTCAACCGTCAATATAGGTAAGCTGATGCTGGAATATGGGGGCGGTGGCCATGCCAATGCCGGTACCTGTCAGGTGGGGAATCAGGATGCTGAGAGCCTTCTGCGTGAGCTGGTGGAGAAACTCCAGGGATAAGGGGCGAAAGGCGTTGACTTTTCCCACTGGTCTTCTCTATAATGCGCCGGTTTTGCCTCTTCAGGCAGATTTTCTGCAGAGATTGAAATACAGAACATGGAAATGTAAGGAGATAATATGCAACAGAGAACATTCCGCCCCAACAACCGCCGCAAAAAGGTAAAGCAAGGCTTCCGCGCCCGCATGGCAACCAAGAATGGCCGTAAGGTACTCGCACGTCGTCGTGCCAAAGGGAGAGCCGTACTCGCTGCCTGATGGACGATAACCGTTTTCCAGCGTCGCTACGACTACAGAAAAACCGCCAGTTCAGGGCGGTTTACGACGCTGGGAAGGTTGTGCGCAGCCAGTATTTCGTGCTGGTGTTCCTCCGGGCAGAACAACTGAAAGTTGGAGTTGTGGTAAGCAAGAAAGTGGGAAATGCCGTCGTGCGGAACCGATTAAAGCGTCTGATGCGTGAAGCCTTCCGTCGGAACCGAAAGTACATTCAGGGACAGTACCATATCATTATGGCGGCCAGGCCGCCTGCTGCAGAACTGAAGGGCCCCGAGGCGATGAGCGCACTTGAGCATCTGCTTCAAAGGGCCAAGTTCATTCCGGCATGTGATTGACCTATGAAACACGTTATGATTCTGATTATCCGCTTCTACCGGTATATCATCTCTCCCATGCTCCCGCCTTCGTGCCGGTTTACGCCCACCTGTAGCTCCTACGCGCTGGAAGCTTTCACTCGCCACGGTTTCTTTAAAGGCTTCTACCTGACGCTGTGGCGTCTGCTGCGTTGCCACCCTTTCTGCAAGGGTGGTTATGACCCTGTACCTGACTAAAGGAGGATTACATGGATAACAAGATGGTGCTTGCCATCGTGCTTTCGGCAATAGTGCTCTTCAGCTATCAGATTTTTTTTATAGAGATGGACGAACCTCCCCTTCCCGTTGATGGCGCTCCGGCCAAAGTTGCGGAGCCCACTCTACAGGCACCTGCTCAGAATGATGCGGTTCCTGCGCTTCCCGCTACCCAGTTCTCCTCGTCACCCTCACTGGATCAGGGCCTTTCCGACCAATCCCTGCGTATTGTTGATGGTCGAGATGTGGTTCTGGAAAATGATCTTATCATCGCGACTTTCAGTACTTCCGGAGGACATCTGCAGTCTCTGCGGCTCAAGGAGCATCAGGAGGATGGCCGAGGCGGCGCCATGGTGGAAATGATACGAGCGGGCTACCCAGCGTTTACCTCAGTTATCGCAACTCCCACGGGCAACATTGACCTGGCAGGACTGCCTTTCACTGTGGAGCAGCAGACCGACAACAGTGTCACCTTTCACACGCTTTTGCCCGATGGCAGAGATGTGCGCAAGCAGTATACACTTTCCGGCGCCTACGAATTTTCCATCCGCTACGATATGGAATGCGCACCGGGAGCCTGTGCTGCCGTTACCACACTGCCCGTTGAAATTGTTGCAAATGTCAAAGGCGACACCTTCTCCTTTGAAGGGATTGTTCATGGATCCGCCGATGCTGGTCTGGATAAAATCAAGTACAGCGATGTTTCGGCGGTACGGGATATCCGGAACATTGGGTATGGTGGTGTGATGGACAAGTACTTCCTGATTGCTTTTCTGCCCAGCCCACAGGACACTTTTCGCCTTTTCCCGGACATCCCCCAGCGTGGTGCCGCCCTGGTGAGCCCACTGGGAACATCGGTGACCGTTTTCGCTGGTCCCAAACTCAAGGGAATACTCGATACCTATGATGTCGGTCTCTCCCAGGCGATCGACTACGGATTCCTCAGCATTCTTGCAGCGCCGCTGATGCAGGCTATCCGCTGGTTCTACTCGCTGACCGGCAACTACGGTGTGGCCATTATCCTGCTGACCGTATGTATCAAGATCATCTTCTTCCCGCTGAGCCATAAGTCTTATAAGTCCATGAAGAAAATCAGCGTGTTGGCTCCTGAGCTGAAAAAACTCAAAGAGAAGTTCAAAAATGACCCTCAGAAGCTCAATACTGCAACCATGGAACTGTATAAGACCCACAAGGCGAATCCCCTGAGCGGATGTCTGCCTATCCTGGTGCAGATTCCCGTCTTTTTTGCTCTGTACAAAACCCTGATGAATGCCATTGAGCTGCGTCATGCTCCTTTTGCGCTGTGGATCAATGACTTGAGCGCCCTTGATCCCTACTATATTACCCCGGTCATCATGGGTGCCACCATGTTCCTGCAGCAGAAGATGACTCCCACCGCCATGGATCCGCTGCAGCGCAAGATCATGCTTTCACTGCCCATTGTGTTCACCTTTTTGTTTATGACATTCCCGTCAGGCCTGATCCTTTACTGGATAGTCAACAATGTTCTGTCCATCGCCCAGCAGTACTACATTAATAAACGACCTGACTGAGACTGATACCTGTAAGGAGTCGCTGCATGAAAGTGATAGAAATAGAAGGCAAGTCTGTAGATGAGGCAGTCAGCGCTGCCCTTGAAGAGCTTGGCGGCGTCAGCCGCGACAGCGTGACCATTGAGGTGCTTGAAGAGGGAACCAAGGGCCTGTTTGGACTGTTGGGTACACGACCGACCCGAGTGCGTGTCAGTTATACCCCTGAAGGCGGGAAGCTGGACATGGCTCAGCGGCACCTTGAATTCTTCCTCGAGCGAATGGGGGTTAATGTCATCTCCATCAGCCGCACCGAGCAATCCGACGGTACCTGGCTTTTTCATGTGAACTCCACTGACGACGAGGTATTGCGCTATCACAATGGTGAGCCCCTGGAAGCCATTGCCTTTGTTATCTCGCGTATGGTGAATCAGTCCGCGGAAGATCACCTGCGACTGATGATCGACAGCAACAACTACCTGAAGGAAGTTGAGCTTACGCTGCGAGAAGAGGCGCTGGAGCTGGCTCAAAAGGCGATAGATACCGGTCGCAGTATTCCCATGCGCCCCATGAACTCGCGCGAGCGAAAAATTGTCCATGTCACACTGCAGGATATTGAAAGTATTAAAACTGCCTCCAGCGGTGAAGGGCACCGCCGCAAGGTGATTATTATCCCGGAAGGCGCCGAGCGACCTTACAGTAACAGTCGCCGCCCAGGGGCAAACAGCAGGCGGCGCAGCAGCGGGCCTCGTCAGGCTGCGGAAGAGTAGAAGGAGTTCACCTATGAAGTTTTTTATTGATACCGCTAACCTGCAGGAAATTACTCAGGCCAGTGCCTGGGGTCTGATTGACGGAGTTACCACCAACCCGAGCCTGCTGGCCAAAGAGGGTAAGCAGGATTCGCGAGAACTTTTCCGTGATATCTGCGCTCTCGTGGATGGTCCGGTCAGCGCCGAGGTCATAGCCCTTGATGCAAAGGGGATGCTTCGCGAAGCCAGAGAGCTGGCGAAGATAGCCGATAATATTGTCATTAAGCTCCCCCTGACCCTCGAAGGTCTTCAGGCTACCAAGGCGCTGTGCTCTGAAGGTATCATGACCAACGTCACTCTGTGCTTCAGTGCGAATCAGGCATTGCTGGCAGCCAAAGCCGGTGCTACCTATATCAGTCCCTTTGTGGGGAGGCTGGATGACATTGCTGCTGGTGGACTTGAGCTTGTTTCCCAAATCCGCACCATATATGATAACTACGATTTTGCCACCCAGATCATTGTCGCCAGTGTGCGCAGCCCCCTGCATGTGCTTGATTCCGCTCTGATTGGCGCTGATATTGCAACTATCCCCTTTAAGGTCCTTTCCCAACTGGTTCAGCATCCCCTTACCGATCGGGGAATTGATGCCTTCCTCGCTGACTGGCAGAAAACCAACCAATAGAATGGTATTTTGACATTTTCATGACACTATCCTCACAAATAGTGTCATTTCAAGGGGATTGAGAATGTTATCACAATAACACGAGGGGGAGTCGATAAAAGTTATTGACTGTTATAAAACATCATTCTATATTGTCCGGCAATTATGACTCTGAAGGTAGGCAACCAATGGAACGCAAAAAAACTGACTATATTATTCAATCCGTTTCCCACGCTCTGGATATATTGGAAGAGTTCTGTGTGAGCGAAGAATCCGAGATGGGAGTGACCGAGCTCTCCAAGAAACTCGGGTTGCATAAGAACAATGTCTTTCGCCTTTTGGCAACCCTCGAATCCAGAGGATATATCGAGCAGAACCCGGTCAATGGAAATTATCAGCTTGGCTATCGCTCCCTTGAGCTGGGTCAGGTGTTTGTCAGTCAGCTGGGATTGCTGAAGCAGGCGCGGCCTGTGCTGGAAGAGGCGGTGGCCAAGTGCAACGAGTCCATTTATCTGGGCGTCCTGCGCGATACTAACGTGGTGTATCTGGATATCGTCGAAACCTCACATCCTGTTCGGGTGGTTCCCCGTGTGGGAACTATTGTTCCGGCGTACTGTACCGCCATTGGAAAAGCTCAGCTTTCCCATGACAGCAGTGAAGAGGTTGAGCGTATTCTCTCCCAGTGTGATCTCAGGAAGTGGACCCCGAACACCCTTGATTCGGTCGATAAAATTATGGAAGATGTGCAGCTTTCCGCGAAACGGGGCTATGCTGTTGATCTCGAGGAGTATCAGCAGGGAGTTGTTTGCGTGGGAGTCAGTGTCAAGGATTACACAAATACCCCGGTTGCTGGTATCAGTTTTACTGGGCCGGTGCAGCGCATGACCCTTGAGCGGGTTGAGAATGAGATACTGCCCATTGTCATGGAAGCCGGGCGGGAAATTTCCCGGCGACTGGGCGCCTACTGATCACCCGTGGGTGAAGCGTTCTGTTTCCTGTAGATTCCGCAATAAAAGAGCCGCCTGACTTCTGCCAGGCGGCTCTTTTTGTTGGCAAACTGAATGATTTCGTGTGGTCAGCCTGCGGAGATAGCGCCGGAAGGGCATACGGATTCGCATGCGCCACAGTCGATGCAGGTGTCGGCATCAATAACATAGATGGCATCGCCTTGAGAAATAGCGGAAACCGGGCACTCAGGTTCGCAAGCGCCACAGTTTACGCACGCATCGCTAATTACATAAGCCATGGAAGACCTCCAGGGGAATTTCAGGTGAATGTATACAACATACCTAGCACAGAATCTAGCGAGGCAGTGGTCGGTTGTCAAGTCTTTTTCCCCGATGAAAATGCTCTGCTGAAGCGCTTTCAGTGGTCTGGCAACATTCAGCAGGGCAATGGGTTATGACTCTGCGAAGTTACTCCTTCTCCAGTTCGAAGGCTTCATGGAGTGCGCGCACGGCAAGCTCGGTGTACTTTTCGGCGATGACGCAGGATATTTTGATTTCTGAAGTGGAGATCATCATGATATTGATACCTTCATTGGCCAGAGCGGTAAACATCTTGGCTGCCACACCGGCATGGGATTGCATTCCGGCTCCGATAATGGAAACCTTGGCAACCTTTTCATCGACGAGGATATCGCCAATCTGCTGTGAGGATTTCAGGCTCTCCAGAGCTTCGAGAGCCTTGTGTACTTCATTTTTGGGCACGGTAAAGGAGAGGTCAGTCTGGCCGTCTCCTCTGGGGGAGATATTCTGAATGATCACATCAACATTGACGTTCTTCTGGGCGATGGCGCTGAAGATAGTGCTGGCCAGGCCCGGTTTGTCGTTGATGCGGGTCAGGGTGATCTTGGCTTCATTTTTATTATAGGCAATGCCGGAAATCATGACTTTTTCCATATTGGTATCCTCCTCCGATGTAACCAGTGTTCCTTCATCATCAAGCTTGAACGTTGAGCGCACGCGCACAGGCATGTTGTACTTTTTAGCGAATTCCACGCTGCGGGTCTGCAGGACTTTGGCCCCCATGCTGGCCATTTCCAGCATTTCATCGTAGGAGACGACAGGGAGCCTGCGAGCTTCCGGGACAATGCGCGGATCTGTGGTATAGACACCATCGACATCGGTGTAGATGTCGCAGCGGTCGGCCTTCAATCCGACAGCCACAGCGACGGCAGTTGTGTCTGAACCGCCTCGTCCGAGCGTTGCCACGTCTTGGGTGTCCTGGGTGATTCCCTGGAATCCGGCCACGACAACGACCTTTCCTTCTTTGAGGGACGCGTGAACGCGTTCGGCCCGGATTTCTTCAATGCGCGCCTTGGAGTGGGCGCTGTCGGTGATCATGCCCATCTGCCAGCCGCAATAGGAGATGGCGTCGATGCCAATTTGCTGCAGGGCCAGGGCAAGCAGGCCGATGGTCACCTGTTCGCCAGTGGCCACGACCTGATCATACTCTCTGGGGTTCGCGGTTGGTGCGATTTCACTGACAAGCCCTACCAGTTTGTCGGTTTCGCCAGCCATTGCGCTGACAGCAACGACCACATCGTTGCCCTCATTTTTGACGTTGGAGACAATCTGAGCCACGTTTTTGATTTTTTCGACGGAGCCAACACTGGTCCCGCCGAACTTCATGACAATGAGTGCCATTTAACTCCCTTTCTGTTCATCGATTGCGAGTAACATTTTCATCAGTTGTGTACTGTCATGCAGGTGTACCGACCCGCATTGCAGAAGACTTTCATCGTAGCTGGTGCATGGGTCGGGAGTGATTCGCGCCCCCGTCATGGCAAAGGGTACCCGGTCGCGTGTATGGGTCCTGACCTCGACCGGAGTCGGATGGTCGGGCAGCGCTACAGCACGAAAGCTGTCATGGTATCGCGACTGCAGGTGCGCCATGACCGGTCCGACCACCTTGGCATCGAAATCTTCAATAGCCTGAATCTTAAACTGCAGTTTGCCGGCATGGCCCGACTCATCGGGGCTTTCCACATGGATGTAAACGAGGTCGACATCCGCGAGTGCCTCAATACACGCCTGGGCCTTGCCTTCATAGTTGGTGTCTATCCAGCCGGTAGCGCCCTCCACGTGAATATTGCGAAACCCTATACAGTTGGCGACGCCGCGCATCAGGTCTACAGCCGTGATCATGGCGCCTCTTTTCCCGTAGAGGTCAGTGAAGCGCTGAAAGCTTGGCCGTTTTCCCTGGCCCCACAGCCAGATGGCGCTGACGGGTATCTTTCCCAGTCTCGCCCGTTCCTGATTCAATGGGCAGTCGCGCAGTATTTCCATGGACCGTTCCATCAGTGTGCGCACCGGTTCCGCTCCTTCACCATGGGGGAGGTGAGGGGCGATGGCCTGATCGGAAATATCGTGGGGCGGAGTCGTTACCATCCTCTCCATGCCTCCATGCCAGACCACCAGGTGGCGGTAGCTTACCCCCGGAAAAAAAGAGAACTGCTCGTTTTGCAGGTGCTGCTTCAGGTACTGAATATAGCGGCAGGCCTCCTCCGTGGAAATATGGCCTGCGCTGAAATCGTCCATGACGCCGTTGTCTTCTTTCAGGCTGACCAGATTGCAGCGAAAGGCCACATCGGTATCGGATAGCTCCACCCCCATGGCGGCAGCCTCAATGGGACTGCGTCCGGTATAGCCGGTGTCAAGCCGGTATCCGAGAACTCCCAGGTTGCAGATATCGCTGCCCACTGGAAGGTGATCGGGGGCGTTGAGAGTGCTGCCGCCAATACCACTGGCCACCATGGCGTCCATATGGGGCGTGCGGGCAACCTGCAGGGCCGTCTTTCCATTAAGGGCTGTCAGAGGGTGGTCACTCATGCCGTCGCCCAGAAAGACAACGTGTTTCATGCCTCCAGTCCCAGGGCGGCCAGCACACTGGGCATATCACTGCTGGACTTCACCAGGTCGATCTTCTGTTTCATGGCGGTGTCGGGGTCTTTGAGACCGTGACCTGTCAGAGTGCAGGTGAGACGGCAGCGGCCCGTGAAGTATCCGGCGTTATTGAGTTTGATGACGCCGGCAATGGTTGCCGCACTGGCCGGTTCGCAGAAGACGCCCTCGGTGCGTGCCAGCAGGTTGTACGCCTCCAGAATCTCCTCGTCCGTTACCATGTCGATCAGGCCGCCCGATTCATCGCGGGCCGCTTCCGCCTGCTTCCAGCTGGCTGGATTGCCGATGCGGATTGCCGTGGCGATGGTTTCCGGTTCCTTGACCGGATGTCCGAGTACAATAGGAGCGGAGCCGGCAGCCTGGAAGCCGAGCATTTTTGGCAGGCGTGTTGACTTGCCCGCCTGGTGGTACTCGCGGTAGCCTTTCCAGTAAGCCGTGATGTTGCCGGCATTGCCGACGGGAATGACGTGATAGTCGGGAGCATCGCCAAGGGCCTCAATGATTTCAAAGGCGGCAGTCTTCTGGCCCTCAATACGATAGGGGTTGACGCTGTTCACCAGTGCTACCGGGAATTTATCGGAGATATCGCGCACCAGGTTCAGGGCATCGTCGAAGTTTCCGTCGATCTGAATGACGCGGGCGCCGTGCATGACCGCCTGGGAAAGTTTGCCAAAAGCTATTTTTCCATCGGGGATCAGGACATAGGCCTTGATACCCGCCCTGGCCGCATAAGCCGCTGCCGAGGCGGAAGTATTGCCGGTGGAAGCGCAGATGATCGCCTTGGCTCCGTCTTCTACGGCCTTGGCTACGGCCAGGAACATGCCACGGTCTTTAAAGGAGCCGGTGGGGTTCAGGCCTTCATACTTCAGGAATATTTCCAGGTTGGGATTGCCGATGGCTTCGACCAGATTTCTGCAGGCAATCAGGGGTGTGTTGCCTTCGCACAGGCTGATCATAGGGGTTTTTTCGCTCACAGGCAGGCGGTCTTGAAAACGGTATATAAGTCCTTGGTACATTTTTAGTCCTCCACGCGGATCATGACAGGGGGTTCGGTGCAGAAGTCCAGCCGTTCTATTTCGCGGATTGACAGGAGAATATCATATCCCCTGGCTTCGTGGGTGATGATGACAAAGGGGACGCTGTCGTCTGCCTGGATGCCGCGTTCTTTTTGTATGGCCGAGGCGATGGAGATACCGTGTTCGGAGAGAATACGAGAAATATCGCGCAGCACTCCCACGGTGTCCTTGACTGTGAAACGGATATAGAAGGCTGAATGAATCTCTTCTATGGAGACGATGCGCGCTTTGCGCAGAGTATGGTAGCCAAAGGGTTGAATGCGCTTTCCGGCAATATCACAGGCCATGTCTCTGGCGATCTCGATAATATCAGACACCACGGCACTACCGGTGGGGTAGCGTCCGGCCCCCTGTCCGTAGAACATGGCCGGTCCCAGGTAGTCACCTTCCAGGTACACCGCGTTGAAGACGCCGTCAACGCTGTAGAGAGGGTGATCCTCACCCACCATGGTGGGGTGAACGCGGATGTCGATATCGCCGTCGCATTCCTTGGCGATGGCCAGCAGCTTGATCTTGTTATTCAACTCGCGGGCCAGTTCAATATCAATGGGTGATATGTTGGAAATTCCCTCGGTGTAGATAGCGTTGAAGTCGAGCTCTACCCCCCAGCTCAGCAGGGCCAGGATGAAGATTTTGTGGCTGGCGTCGATGCCCTCGATATCAAAGGTGGGGTCAACCTCGGCATAGCCGAGTTTCTGGGCCTGGGCCAGGGCTTCGTAGAAGGAGATCTTCTCGTCAGTCATCTTGGAGAGGATATAGTTGGCGGTGCCATTGATAATGCCACTGATGCTGCGGACATTATTCGCGGTCAGGCTGTCACGGATGGCCCGGACAATGGGAATGCCTCCGGCGACAGACCCTTCAAAGAGGTAAGAAACGCCATTCTCCTGGGCAGCAGCAAGCAGGTCGCAGTAGTGGGCGGCGATGCAGGCCTTGTTGGCAGTGACCACGTGCTTGCCGCGCTTCATCGCTTCTATGGAAAAGGTCCGGGCCGGTTCATAACCGCCCATGACCTCGACGACGATATCAATGGAGCTGTCATCAAAAATGGCGTAAGGGTCGACAGTGATTTCTATATGGGGTGGTTTTTCCTGGACTTCGTCCAGATCCTTAACCAGGGCTTTGGTGACCCGGATGTCGACCCCGGTTCGCTGTGCAATAAGCTGGTGGTTGGCCTCCAGAATATCGGCAATGCCTTTTCCGACAACACCGTATCCCAGTAACCCAACATTGACCTGTTTCATGAATATCTCCTGAGTTCCAAGTGGTGGGAATGTACGACAATTTCATGATTTATGTCAACAGGCTCATGCATGGTGAGCGGCACAGAAGAAGGGGTGGCACTCTGCCTGAAGGGCAGTCAGGGGAGTGGAGCTGGCGGGAGTGCCGCGATTAGCTTTGTGCAAATTAATGGGTCGATATGTCGCATAATGAATGTCAATGTAGCTACGGAGGAGAAGTGCCTTGACAAAATTAGCCTGAAGTATACATATTGACAGTATGGATTAATAAGAGGCTAATGTCAGGCGGTCGCAGGTGCCGGCTCACCGGCTCTGTGGCTGCTTCCAGAGGATAGTGTGTACGACCTGCAGGAGGGTGCTCCATGAACACGGTAGTCAGCATCGGCAGTATTACCACAGCAGAATTGACGCAGGCCGCTGCAGAAAAGCTGCACAGTCGCGCTGAGCGATTTGCCTGTGAAGTTCAGGGGTTCGCCTGGTGTGTCGAGAATCCGGTGGATGTCCTGGTGGTGGACGCCGAACTGGCCGGAGCCAGTGGGCTGGATATATTTCGTCAGATCCGTCAGGTGCCGGGACGAGAACATGTTGTGGGCATTCTGGTTACGGAAAAAGGGGATAAGTGGGCTCTCTACGAAGCCCTCGATGCCGGCCTGAACGATGTGGTTACAAAGCCTGTAGACAAGGTCGAGCTGCTGGGTCGCCTGCGGAATCTGCTGCATCTGCGCTCAGGCTTTCGTGGTCTTGAGGAGAAGGTGTCTTCCCTGGAATCGCAGGTGGATAAAAGCCTTGATGATTTGCGTGAAGCGAATACCTACCTGAATAAACGTGTCCAGGAGGAGTCTGAGCGTTGTCTTCAGCAGCAGCATATTATCCTGCAGCGCACCCGTGTTATCGCCATGGGCGAGATGCTCAGTGCCGTTGCGCACCATTGGCGGCAGCCTCTGACGGTTGTGTCCTTGCTGGTGGAGAGCCTGCGAATGGACTACGATGAAGGCACTCTGAGCAGTACCGGGTTGCAGCAGTATACCGAAGACATTATCAATGAGCTGAAGATGCTTTCGGGCACGATAGACACCTTTCGCAATATCCTCAAGCCTGATGCCAGCAAGGTGCGTTTTGAGCTGGAAGAGGCGCTTAAGAGTGTGCTGATCTTTATCTGGCCACAGCTCAAGGACAACAATATCCGCATCACCCTCGAAGACACCAGCTCTCATGTTTCACTGTTCGGCTACCCCCGTGAGTTTCAACAGGTACTGCTGTCCATTATCGGCAACTCTCGCGATGCGATTATTCTGGCGCGCAAGCCAGGCAGGATTCTCATTCATGTGGAGCAGACAGCGGGTGAAGTGATTATCGCCATCAGTGATAATGGTGGAGGTATTGACGAGTCTGTTCTTGCGCGGATATTCGACCCCTACTTCACTACCCGTGAGCGGGGGGTTGGCAGTGGAGTGGTGCGAGGGACGGGTACAGAGCTGTATCTGGCGAAAATTGTCATAGAGGAAAAGATGGCGGGAGTCATCAGTGTGGAAAATACCAGCGAAGGTACGCGAACGACGATCCGGCTGCCCCTGAGTATTGAGGTGCAGTGATTCCACACGGCGCATATCCGGGTTTACCCATCCCACAGGCAAACAGGAGCAGCCATGGTTCCCTTTAACGGTGCATGGAGCAGAATACAGCAGCTGACCGGCTTGTCCACCCAGGCAGAGCTGGCGGATGCCTTGGGAATTAACCCGGCCTCGGTTTCCGGGGCCAAGAAACGGGGATTTTTTCCTCTGGAGTGGATGCTGAAGATCGCGCTGGATTATCAGGTCAGCATGGATGCGCTTATCGGTATCTCTGAACACGGGCAGATGGTGGGAGTATCTGCTTTTCAGGCAAAAACAGCGGCAATTCTTTCTGGTAAGCCCTCCCGCGAAGAGAATGAACTGCTTTATGAATATGAGCACAGCCCGATTGATGACAGAACCCTTGAGACAGTTGTGTCTCCCCACAGCAAGGATCAGCTGCTGCAGGCCATAGGGTTTTCAACAGAGACCATGGCCATCGTGCGCGCCCATTGTGACAGCATGGAACCGACTATACGCAAAGGGGATCTGATGGTCGTGGACAGGAGCTGTACCGCTATTGAAACCAATGGTATTTATGTTTTTCAGGCGAAACAGAACCTGATCATTAAAAGAGTAGAGCTCCTGTTGAATGGATTTTTACGCTTTTTCAGCGATAACCCGGCCTATCCCTCCGAGAGGGTGCATCCAGAGCAGCTGTCTGCTGAAGATATCTTTGGTCTGGTGGTGTGGAAAGGCGGACGTATCTGAGTTTGGAGCAATGTGGAGAGACATTGACGGAAAAAATTACGACTGGGGTACACACCATGCACAAGATATATATCGGAAGACAACCCATATTGGATGCCGATAACCAGATTGTTGCCTATGAGTTGTTTTTCCGCCATGGAAAAGCCAACTTTACGGTGTATGAAGATTCTGTTCAGGCCTCTGCGCGAACCCTGGTGAATTTTCTCATGAATTTCGGGATCAACAACCTCATCGGCGATAAGCTTGGCTTTGTCAACATCGATGATCGTTTTCTGATGACCGATGCCATTGAAGCTCTGCCCCAGGACCGGATTGTCTTTGAAATCCTTGAACACAGCACTATTTCCGATGAGCTGGTGGAGCGGGTGCGCGACCTGTCATTCAAGGGATACCGTTTTGCCCTGGATGAGGTGATATTCGAGCGGGAGTACCTGACCCGCTTCAAGAACCTGGTGGACAAGGTGGAGTTTATCAAGGTGGACTTCAGCCTGAACAGCCCGCGTCGACTGGTGCGCATGGCCCACACCTACCGGCAGTTCTACACCACGCTGATTATCGAGAAAATGGAAAATCGCCGCGATGTGGAACTGTGCCGCAAGCTGGGATTCTCGCTTTTCCAGGGCTATTACTTCGCCCATACCGAAGTCATTGAAGGCCATGCCTACGAGCCCTCGAAACTGACAGTGCTGAAAACCATTCAGCTGCTGAATTCGGAAACCAGCACGTCCCAGGAAATCGAAAGCGAGCTGAAATTCTGCCCGGAACTCAGCGTCAATCTCCTCAAATACATCAACTCCGGTGCCTTCTACCTGCGCAGCAATATTGCCTCCCTGCACCATGCCATCACCCTGATGGGGCGCATCAAGCTCCAGAACTGGCTGCTCCTGCTCTGCTACTCTGATCCCCAGAATGGTGGACTGCGCGGGCCAGTCTTTGAGTCGGCCATCTTTCGCGCCAAGCTGATGGAGGAAATTGCAGCCCATCTGTACGGCTCCGCCAGTGCCGAAAAAGATCAGAGCTTTCTGGTGGGCATTCTCTCCCTGGTGGACGTGATCTTCCAGATGGACAAAACTGAAATCATCAGCAGCCTGAAACTCAGTGAAGTGGTGTCGGAGGCCGTGCTTCATTATGAGGGGCGTATCGGCACCATGCTGCAGCTGGTAGAGGCCATGGAAAAGCAGACCACGGATACCGTGGAAGGCTATGCCGCCGGGCTTGGTCTTGACCTTGATGCGCTGGAGAATATGCGCATCAATACCTACGAGTTTCTGCAGAACTTTATCCGAACCCTGGAACGCTGAACAGGAGGGCCGCGGTGAGCAGCAAGATTCCTGTTACCAGAACCGTGTCCCTGGAGATATCCGATGACAAGCTGAAAGCGACGCTGCTGATATACAGCCTGCGCAACCTCAGCGATACCGTCTGGCGCGACGCGGTGGATGTGGCGCACATTGCCGAACCCTATGTGATTGACGTCACGCAGCAGATCCGACAGATACAGCGTGAGCACGCCAAAAGCGCCATGGGATTTCCCCTGCGCATTACCATTGCCACCGGAGTTCCTCCCGTTCATGGTGAAGACTCATCGGTCCACTATTCCATTGACCTGGAGCGTAGCCCCGGTGAAATTGACGAACAGACCGGTGCCATCAACTTCCGGGAGCGGGGGCTGGTCAAAGAGGTCAAGTCCGGCAATACGATTCTGGAGATTCAGTGGGCCACCAAGGGAGTGAAGGGTTTTACCATTTTCGGCAAAACCATCGCCGCCCGCAATGGAGAGAACCGCCTGAAGCTCAAGGCAGGTGCCGGTGTGCGGGAGCAGCACTATCCCGATAATGAACGTACCCTGTTCATTGCCCAGCGCGATGGTGTTGTCCTGCAGCAGGAACAGACCATTATCGTCAGTGAAGTATTCGCCCTGAAAGGCGATGTGGATTATGCAACGGGCAATATCCGCTTTGATGGCTCTGTTACCATTACCGGCACCGTGAAGGCCGGCTTTGAGATCGAAGCCACCGGAGATGTCACCATTGAAGGCCATGTGGAGAAGAATGCCGTCATCAAGGGTGAAAGTGTGGTGATAAACGGTGGCTGCTACGGGAATATCAAGGCGCGCAGGCTGGCGCAAATGGATTTCGCCGAAAACGCCAGGGTAACCAGCGAACGCGAAGTAGTCATCAAGTCCATCGCCCGCACGGAAGTCATTGGCACCAACGTCATGGTGAACTCGGTGATATCCAGTCGCATCACCGCTTACGATGAACTGGTCATCTCCGAAATCAATTCCTCACTGAATATGCCCAGCTTCATCATCGCCTATGATCCCTGCGCGCTGGAAGTGATCAACCAGTTTCGCAGCCAGTACTCCAATCTCAGTTTCGAAATGGAGCTGCTGGAAAGCTATTTTGCCAATATCGGCATCAAAAGCGAATCCCTGCTGGGCGAAGCCCGGCGCAGTCACAATGTACACCTGGTTCCCCCCGGATACGCCATCAAACTTGACGAAGGTGGCAACATTCTCTCCACGGATCCCCATGCCTGGTTTATCCCTCCCGACGCATCCCAGAAAGCCAAACGCCTTGCCCAGGTGCGCGAGCTGCTGGTTCGCTTCAAGGAGGTTATCAAGACGATGATTCAGCGTACGCCGGGTACCATTCGCATTCTCTCCCATTGCGATCGCGATACCGTCATCGACATGTATGGAGTAGAAAAATACCTGAATTCCACCCGCAGCCGCTGCACCTTTACCTACGACTTTGAGAACAACTGCATCATCGAGAAGCTGGGCCGCTGAGAACGCAGGCAGAGCTGAAACAAGGCAAAAGCGGCGGGCCTTCAGGCCTCGCCGCTTTTGTTATGTGTGAACACTTCGGAGGTGTGCGTTTTGTGCCCTTGGCAGCAGGGGCAATACAGTTCCCCCTTCGGTTACTGCTCTTTTTTCAGATAGCTCTTCAGGCTCCAGAAGCAGAAACGGTAGCTGGCGTAGATCAACACCGGCCAGACGGCCAGCATGACGGCCGATTTCACCAGTTCAGACATATGCTCCCCCTTAATACGCTTCTTTGTTCTGGCTGATCTCTTCAGCCGTGATTTTTTTACGGTCCATGGCTCGCCAGGCCAGGATAATGTATCCCAGCACCACCGGAACCACCAGGGAGACGTAACTCATTACTGTCAGCGTATAGTGGCTGGCAGAGCTGTTGACGATGGTCAGCGAGCTTTGCAGGTCGTAGTAGGAAGGGTAGAATGCGGTGTTGTTGAGCCCCAGATTCAGGAACAGGCTCATGACCACCAGCACTGCTCCTGGCCCACCGAACCAGATACCGCTGAGGGATTTTTTAAACACGGTGATGAATACCGAGTAGAGAACCAGCAGCACGCCAGCCAGGAACATGACCAGTACCACGGGCATGGCCAGGAAGTTCTTCAGGTACTTGTAGCTCTCCAGGAAGACAACGCCGCTGAGAGGGTCGTAGGCGTAGCCGTCACGCAGCAGCAGCCACACGGCGAAGATCAGGAAGAACGGCAGAAACAGGATGGTGTTGATGAGCACCGACTTGCGGCCCCGTTCGCGGATCCCCTGGTGGTCGATATTGTTCATAAAGTACATGGCACCCAGCATGCGACCCAGGAAGAACACGGCAAGGCCCAGGGAGACATTAAACAGGTTGAAGGCCGCTTCAAGCCCGCGCAGGTCGTTCTGCCACTGGGAGAGATTGTACTCATTGAGGCTGAAGGCCGCTCCACTGAAAAGAGTGCCCACGGCAGTCCCGATCAGGATGACCCCGATGCTGCCGTTGATCAGCAGGAAGGTTTCGTAGGTGCCAGCACCCAGAAGGTTGCCCGGTTTTCTGCGGAATTCATAGGATACCGCCTGGAGGACAAAACAGTAGAGAATCGCCATCCACACAAAGTAGGCACCGCCGAAGCTGGTGGCATAAAAAAGCGGAAACGCGGCAAAAAAAGCGCCACCAAAGAGCACCAGGGTGGTGAAGCCAAGCTCCCACTTGCGTCCCAGGGAATTGATCATCAGGCCCTTTTCCTCTTCGTCCCTGGCCAGGGTGCGCAGCAGTGTCTGACCGCCCTGGACAAACATCATGAAGACCAGCAGACCCGCCAGCAGTGAGAGGATGATCCACCAGTATTGTTGCAGTGTCAGGTGTTCAAAGCTTCCAAACATCACTTGCCTCCCTGTGGTCCGATGACGATCTGCTGCAGCATAACCCGCAGACCGGCAATGAAGAAGATGATAAACAGCAGGACAAAGAGCCAGAAGGTGATCTGCACCGCGCCCGCGCCAATAGAGGTTGCGGCAGCCTGTACCGGCAACAGATCCTGGATGGCCCAGGGCTGACGCCCGATTTCAGCTACCAGCCAGCCGGCCTGGGCGGCGATAAAGCCAAGGGGGATGGAGAAGACGCACAGGCGCAGGAACCAGGGCTTGTCTTCTATGGTCCCTCGTCGCAGGAAGAAGAAAATACCGGCGAAGAGGGCAATGAAGAAGACCCCAAGGCCTACCATGACCCGGAAGCTGTAGAATGTCAGAGCCACCGGCGGAACAATGTCAGTGGGGTTTTCCAGGTAGCCGTAACCGATGTAGGGAGCGTTTTGCTCCACGAGCGCACGGTACCGTGCCGCTGCCACAAAGTCGCCGTTGTCCTGGGCCTGCTTGTATGATGCCAGGGCTGACTGCGCGGTCTTGCCACGTTCAATCAGGGTGCTGGCCGATTCAATTCCCTCGGTGGAATTTCCGTAGACCAGATCATTGATGCCAGGCACAAAGGCATTGACATCACGATAGCCCATGAAGGAGAGAGCATAGGGAATATGGATATCAAAGAGGAAGGGGTCGCGGTCGTCACCAGGTCGTTTTCCTGGTGTCAGCATCCCCAGGGCCACGACGCCAGCCTGACGCTCGCCATCATAGAGACCTTCCATGGCAGCCAGCTTCATGGGCTGCTTCTGGGCAATCTCGTAGCCGGATTCATCGCCGCTCATGGCCAGGAATATGGACATCATCAGGCCGAAGGCCGCGCCGATGGCCATACTGCGCTTGGCGAACTGCACATCGCGTTTTTTAAGCAGATACCAGGCGCTGATGCCCACCACAAAGAGAGCGGCAACCACATAGCCACTGGCTACCGTGTGCAGGAATTTGGTGATGGCCACTGGCGAAAAGAGAATCTCCCAGAAGTTGAGCATTTCATTGCGTGCCGTGTCGGGATTGAAGTGCGATCCCACCGGATACTGCATCCAGCCGTTGGCGATAAGAATCCACAATGCTGAAAGGTTGGAACCGATGGCAACCATCCAGGTGGCGAAGAGGTGCGTTCCCTGGCGTACCTTGTCCCAGCCAAAAAACATGACGGCGAAGAAAGTCGCCTCCAGGAAGAAGGCCACAATACCCTCCACGGCCAAAGGAGCGCCAAAAATATCGCCCACCAGCCAGGAGTAGTTGGACCAGTTGGTGCCAAATTGAAATTCCATAATGAGCCCGGTGGAAATACCGACCACGAAGTTGATGGCAAAGAGCTTCATCCAGAACTTTGTCACCATCTTCCAGTATTCATCACCGGTTTTGACGTAGATGGTTTCCATGATAGCCACGATAAAGGCAAGACCGAGCGTGAGCGGAACAAAAATAAAGTGAAACATTGCGGTAACCGCGAACTGCAGACGTGACCAGTCCACGTACCCTATTCCGGTAGCCAACTCCATAGACGACTCCTTGTGTAAGTCTTTTCCGCGTTAAAGTGCCTGCGCTTTTCTCATTTCAGCTGACAGGCGCATCCTATCACGTGTCACTGTACTGAGAAAGAGCAGATGGCGAATTGTGATTATTTTCCCGAATCACATTGGCGATTATGATATTGTTTACCGACTCAGTCAAGAATAATTTTCATTTCTAACGCAGCTCGCTGCTGTGTGAACAAGGCAGCAGATTGGAGCTTTTCGCTTCGTTTTTCTGTGCAAATAGAGTAAAACAGCACATCAGCAGCGTCGGGGCAAGCTTCGCAAATGTGCGTTGCTTGAGACTGCTGTTATGTTTTGCTGCAGTGGGGTGCAGCGCCGGGATACACTTTACTGGAGGGTGCATGATACGAATGCTGGAGACAGATCGCCGTGTGGTATTATGTGGCCTTGGTTACTTTGAACAACGGCTGCTGGCGGAACTGGACCAGGGTTGGAATCCTATTGTCATAGATCTTGATCAACGCAAGACAGGGTTGCTTGCAAACAATTTTCCCGGTACAGAGTTTATTACCGGCGATGCCAGCAGTATTGTGACCTGGAAAAAACTCCCACTAGCCAGCATTGATTCCATTATCGTCGCCGTCAAGGAGTCGGATATCAGTCTGGAAATCTGCCGTCTGGTACGGGAATTTTTCCATCTGGAAGTACCATTGATGGTGTTGATTTACGAAGATTCTGACGAAGATGCCTACCTTCCTTTTAATGTCGTGCCCATCAAGCCCTTCAGCGTTTCCATCAATATCATCCTCAATAAACTGCAGCGCAACTACTCCAAAGCAATTGACATTGGCCTGAAGCGCGGAGAGATTATCGAACTCTCTGTTCTGGCAAAATCCCATCTGACCGATCGCAAGATCCGCACCCTGCGACCCTCAAAGTGGTTTATAGCGGCTTTATACCGCAATAACGAAATTGTTCTGCCGGTGGGTGAGGAGGTGGTTCAGGTTGGTGATCGGGTGGTGCTCTTCGGGGAGCCAAAGATCCTCGAAAGTCTCGCCAATACGTTCCTGCAGGGAACTCCACAGTTTCCCGTTCAGTATGGAAACGCCATTGCGGCACCATTGGATAGAAACTTTCCGACCACAGTTGATGAAGTGGTGTACCTCTTTCGCCACCTCAAGGCAAATCGCCTGAATTTTTACCCATTGCGGGATCGTTTAAGCTCTGAACTCACTGAGAAAGTGCGGCAGAACCGTGACATCTCCTTTTCTATTGAGCCCTCAATTCCGCATATCATGCAAATTGTGGGGAGTGGAGAGCAGACAGGGCTCTTCAGTATTCCAGGAAATCAAAGCTGGTTTTTCTGGAGCTTTACCGGCAAAGAAATTTTCCGCATGGCGCGCAAGCCCTTCTTTATTTCCAGGGGAACGCATCCTTTCACCAGTATTTACATATCTTTGAACTGCAATGAGCCCGTATACGCCCTTGAAGTTGGCATGGAACTTTCGCAGATGCTGCAGATACCTCTCAGGGTGCTTTTTGTCGCGCTGCCCCGTGAGTTGCGTGGTCGTGAAGAGGTGGAAGAGGTGCAACAGCGCCAGGAGCTGGTTTCGGACTTCGGGAATATTTACAAGACCAAAATTGACTATCGGGTGCTGGAGGGAAATCCTGTTCTGCAGACTCTGGCAGCACTGAAAGACGCCAGGAGCGGATTGTTGATCACGGCCCACGATTCCACGTCGCCCCTCTCCTTCTTTCGTCCCAATGTTCCCTTTTTGCTGACCCGCAAGACGCACCTCTCTACTTTGGTAGTTGTGCATGGTGACCGGGTATGAGCCAGCAGGATGCCTTCACCCTGCTGCTGTTTGTGGCGGGCGCGTTTATCATGCCCAATATCAGCAGGGCTCTGCGCATCCCCGGCTCTGTGGGCGAGATCCTGTATGGCATTCTGATAGGCTGTTTTTTCGCCTCTTCCCTTGCCGATGGTGATGCCATCAGCTTTCTGGCCAGCTTTGGTTTTATCGTGCTCATGTACATGGCAGGTCTGGAAATTGACCTTGAGGAGATGAAGAGTCTACCAACCCGCGAGATCGTGGTGATGCACGCGTATTTTGCGTGCATTGTTCTCTTCGCGATCCTGGCAGTTCTCCTTCTGAATCAGCCGCCATTCTTTCTCCTGCTCTACTGCACGATGGCTATTGGCCTGCTGTATCCGGTGCTGCGGGAGATGCGCCTGCTGCATGGGGAGTTCGGCAAGAATATACTGATTCTCGCCAGTGTCGCGGAAATCTATGTTCTTCTGGCCTTTACGTTTTTTGTAGTGCAGCACAAGTTTGGCTTTACACCAGTGGCGGCCATGCAAATTCTCTATGTGTTTTTGTTTTCCTTTGCCGCCTACCTTTTTCTGCGCTTTTTACAGCTATGGCTCTGGTGGTTCCCTTCGCTGATTTCTGTCTTTGTCAAAACCGGCAACCTGAGCGAGTCCGGCATCCGCAGTAACTTTGTCATCATGCTTTCATTTGTTGCCCTTGCCATGGCCCTGGGTATTGAGCCGATTATCGGCGCTTTCATCGGTGGCATCCTCTTCTCGGCCATCTTCAAAGAAAAAGAGAATATCCGTGAAAGTTTCTCTACCTTCGGCAATGGATTTCTGATACCGATCTTTTTTATCTATGTGGGTTTCCAGTTTGATCACACCATGCTTTCACAGGTGCAGGTGGTTCTGGACGCTCTGGCCTTTTCCCTGGTGTTTCTGCTGATCCGCATTTTCGGGCTGTTCCCCTTCTTCTTTTCCCGACGCAACATGCGCGAGGTCATGATCATTCCCCTGGCAACATCGTTTCCCCTGACACTGCTGGTGGCCTTTGGCCAGTTGGGGCAGAGCCTTGGCATGATCAGCGACCGCGTCACGGTGACCATCGTCCTGGCGGCCATGATCTGTGCTCTGGTCTATCCTTCGCTGATGCGTTTCATTGGGCAGCGACTCCTGATACCCTCCCAGCCGAAATTCTGAGCAGAGCTCCGGATGATCCTGGTGGCAAGCAGCTGGTTTCCGGCATGAAATCTCCTTGGGCTTCGCCGGGTTTTATGCTAGTTTCCTCACTTGTTGACTTCATGACAGAATACGAGGTTTTTCATGGCAAAAAATACGAAGAAGAAAAGCAGCAGCACCTTCTGGATTGGCTCCGGCCTGGCACTGGCCATAATCGTCGGCCTGATCCTCTTTATCGGCCTCTCGGGAGACAAGCAAACCATCCAGGCCGAAGCGGTACACCTTTCCGCGCACATCCAGCAGGCCAGTTTCACGGATGTTTTCGGACGTTCGGTGAGCATCGGCAATAACAAAGGCAATGTGTTGCTGGTGAACTACTGGTCTAAGGACTGCCCCGCCTGTGTGCAGGAGCTGCCACACCTGCAGAAGCTCTATGACACCCACTACGGCAGCGACTTTGACATTATCAGCTTCAACCTGGACCGCATTTCGGCGGCAGAGCTTGAGCGTTACCTGCAGCAGAACAACATCACCTTCCCCGTGGTGCATACCAGCGCGGGCTATGTTATTGAAAACACCCGCATATCCTCAACGCCGACGTCGGACATCCTGGATAAGGAAGGCAATCCCGTGCGCCGCTTTGTGGGCATTCCCCGTGGCACCGAAATGGATGACCTGATTGAAAGGCTTATGGCACACTGAGTGCCCAGGAGGAAAGTCAGTGGATACCTATGATATCATCAGCCGCCAGCTGAAGGAACACCGTCAGCTGCTTGATCAGATGGAGCAGCTGATCCCCACCATTGCCACCATCGCCGATGTGATAGCCGGCGCCCTGCGCCACAAGCACAAGGTGCTGCTGATGGGCAATGGCGGCTCGGCCAGTGATGCCATGCATATGGCCGGTGAGCTGCTCGGTCGCTTTCTGCTGGAGCGCCACTCCTATCCCGCCATTGCCCTGTGCGCTGACAATGCCGCCATGACGGCCATCGCCAATGACTATGGCTATGAAAATGTCTTCCGGCGCCAGGTGGAAGGGCTCTGTCAGGGAGGTGATATTGTCTTTGGCATCAGCACTTCCGGCAATTCCCCCAACGTGATCAGCGCCATGGAAGAGGCCCATCGCAAAGGCGGCGTCACCATCAGCCTCAGTGGTCGCGATGGTGGCAAGCTGGCCGCCATGACCCACCACTCTATCATCATTCCCTCACCCCATACACCGCGTATCCAGGAGATGCACATCATGGTGATCCACATCCTGTGCGATCTGATCGAAAAACGTATGGAGTTCGGGTAGCTTCTCCCGTTCGTGATAACAGAAAACGCCCCTGCGGGAATCTCCTGCGGGGGCGTTTGTGTGTAGAAAATCAGCGTTATCTGGTCCCGAAAATGCGATCTCCCGCATCACCGAGCCCGGGAAGAATGTAGCCCTGCTCACTGAGCTTTTCATCTACAGCGGCCACATAGATCGGCACATCGGGGTGATGGTCGAAGAAGTGACGGATGCCCTCTGGCGCGGCGATCAGCGCCATAAACTTGACACTGCGTGCTCCGGCTTTTTTCAGCTCATCCACGGCGATGACAGCGCTGCCACCTGTCGCCAGCATGGGGTCCACCAGAATAACATCCCGCTGGTGCATATCCTGGGGCAGCTTGTTGTAGTAGACTACCGGTTGCAGGGTATCGTGATCGCGATACATACCCAGGTGGCCAATGCGCACATTGGGAATCAGGTTTTCAATGCCGCGCACCATACCAAGGCCTGCCCGCAGAATGGGTACCACCGCCAGCTTTTTGCCACCCAGCACCTTACCCCTGGTTGGCACCAGGGGAGTTTCGATATCAGTATCTTCCAGCTCCAGGTTGCGGGTGATCTCATAGGCCATCAGCATGGAAACCTCTTCCAGCAGCTCCTTGAACATCTTGGTGGAAGTATTCCTGTCCCTGATATAGGTAAGTTTATGCTGGATCAGCGGATGATCCACAATAAAGACATCCTGCACGCTCAGCTCTCCTTGCCCAGGTTCTGTGGCAGCACAATGTTCAGAATGACGCCCACCAGTCCGGCAAGCCCCAGGCTGCCCAGGTGAAACTGGCCGATATTCAGCGCCATACCGCCGATGCCGAAGACGAGAATGACGGCGACGATGATCATGTTGCGTCCGTTGGCCATATCCACCTTGGCCCGTACCAGGGAACCAATGCCGATGGCGGTGATCATGCCGAAGAGCAGGATCATGATACCACCCATGACGGGCACGGGAATCGTCGCCAGTATGGCTCCCAGCTTGCCCACAAAGGCGAGGGTAATGGCTGTGATGGCGGCGATGGTCATGATGGTTGTATCGTAGATGCGCAGCAGGGCCACAGCGCCGGTCACTTCAGAGTAGGTGGTGTTGGGTGGTCCGCCGAACATGGCGGCTGTGGAGGTGGCCAGGCCGTCACCCAGCAGGGTATTCTTCAGACCCGGCTCCTTCAGATAGTCTTTGCCGGTGACCTTGGAAATGGCGATCATATCGCCGATGTGTTCAATGGTCGGTGCAATGACCACGGGAATCATAAAGAGAATGGCAGCCAGGTGGAATTCGGGCATGGTGAAGGCCGGTACTGAGAACCACTGGGCTTCGCGAATGGGGTCAAAACTGACGATACCCAGAATCAAAGCAGTAGCGTAACCACTGCCGACGCCCATCAGGATCGGAATAAAACGCAGCATGCCTCGTCCCCACAGGGTCACTCCAATGGTGGTCAGCAGAGATACAGCGGCAACCGTAATGGCCTGGGGCAGCGGCACCAGCTGGTAACTGCCGTCGCCAGTCATTCCCTGGGCCATGTTCACGGCCACTGGAGCGAGAATCAGCCCGATCAGCATGATGACTGGCCCTACTACAATGGCGGGCAGATACTTGTGGATGAAACCGTCACCTTTGAGACGCACGGCGAAGGAGAGGGCCACTTGCACCAGACCGGCGGCCAGCAGACCACCCAATGTGCCGGGCAGGCCATAGAGCTCTGTGGCAACGATGATGGGGGCGATGTAGGCAAATGAGCTGGCCAGGAAGATGGGCACTGTGCGTTTGGTGATAAACTGAAAGAGCAGGGTGCCGATGCCGGCGGTGAAGAGGGCGACCGAGGGATCAAGGCCGGTGAGCAGGGGAACCAGAACCAGGGCGCCAAAAGCGACAAAGAGCATTTGTACGCCGGTAATGGTTTTCCGGATGGGTGACAGGGATTCCAAACATTCCTCCAGAGAAAGTATTCTATGCCCGTTACAGGCGATAAACAGTGTTGGTCTGGTACAGAGCTACTGAGCCACCACGACGTTGTCCACACCGCGGCGCTGCAGCCGCTCGCTCTCCAGTTCGGCTGTCGCGAGGGTAGTATACCTGCCGACCCTGACCCGGTAAAGTGTTCCCTGGGGTGAGTCATGGGGAGTGACACTCACGTGCTGGTACTGGGTACGGAGCTGTTGCGCTTGCTGTTCTGCGTTTTCACGGCTGCGGAAAGCGCCCACCTGCAGGGTGAAATTACCCTGCTGGATCATTTCCCGGGAGCGGAAAAAATCACCGGTCTGGTGGCGGGTCGTCTGCGCGCGGGGATCGCGCAGGTTGTAGCCCAGCACGATGATTTCGACGGGAGCTGTGCCGGGGCCGACCATGTCGATACGCTCTGCCGCAGCCTTGGAAAGATCGATGATCCGGCGTGGCGCGAAGGGTCCACGATCGTTGATGCGCACGATGGTGGACTTGCCGTTCTCCAGATTGTTCACCTGCACATAGACGTTCATGGGCAGGGTTTTATGGGCGGCCGTGAACTTGTACATGTCGTAGGTCTCGCCGTTGCTGGTCTTGCGTCCGTGGAAGGGGTGACCGTACCAGGAGGCGATGCCCCGCTCACGAAAGCCCGTGGAGACAGTTTCAACGGGATGATAGGTCTGTCCGTCGATGGTATAGGATCGCAAGGTGCCGGGAGCGTGTCCGGCGGGGGTGCCGAAGTCCTTGCGTATGGGTGGCATGGAAGCCCGTGGATCCCGTGGTCCGCAGGCGGTGGTCAGCCACAGAGTGGAGGCCAGAAGCAGCAGCGTGAGCACAATGCGCATGGATACGACTCCGTCAGAGCACTTGAAGCATACCCTTCAGGCCGCAGTCTTCGGGAAGGCCGAACATGATGTTCATGTTCTGCACCGCCTGCCCCGACGCACCCTTCATCAGGTTATCAATGGCAGCAATCACGATGGCCCGCTGATGGGCAATGTCGATGTGTATGCCGATGAAACAGTTATTGGAGCCACGCACGTCGCGCACACTGGGGAAACGGTCCAGGCCCAGAAAGTACACAAAGGGTTCGTGCTGGCAGAACTGTTCATAGGCAGTCACAACCTGTTCCACCGTGGTGCCGGGTTGCAGTCCCAGGTAGGTGGTGGTCAGCATGCCACGACTCAGGGGGAGCAGGTGGGGGGTGAATATCACGTCACTTTGCAGAGTGCCCAGCTTGTCCATCTCCTGGGTGATCTCCGGCTGGTGGCGGTGGGTGCCCACGCCATAGGGAGAGAAACCTTCGTTGATTTCCACAAAGTGGGTGCGGGGGCCGGGCTTCTTGCCAGCACCACTGACACCACTTTTGGCGTCGACGATGACGGGATTGCAGAGAAGGCCCTTCTGCGCCAAGGGAGCCACCGAGAGCAGTGTGCAGGTGGGATAGCAGCCGGGATTGGCCACCAGAGAGCTGGCGGCAATGGCGGTGCGATTGATCTCACTGAGGCCATAGACTTTCTGACGCAACAGTTGGGGGGCCAGGTGGTCTTTGCCGTAGATATTCCGATAGGCGCCGGCGTCATCAATGCGGAAATCGGCGCTCAGGTCGATAACCCTCACCCCCAGCTGGTGGTAGGCAATGGCCGCTTCCATGGCCTCGCCATGGGGCAGCGCCAGAAAGACCACATCGATGCGCCTGGCTATGGACTCCGGTATGTTCTCTTCGAAGCGAAGATCGCACAGGCCATGCAGGGCCGGATAGTGGTCGGTGACGCGCTCTGTGCAGCTGGACTGACTGGTGGCGACTTCCAGGGTTGCTTCCGGATGGAGCAGCAGAATACGCATCAGCTCCGCGCCGGTGTAGCCGGTAGCCCCGATAATGGCGGCCCGTATCATTGTTTACTCCTCGTACTCGTCGGCGTCATACACGCCTATCAGCTGCCAGGCGGCTTCGCCGATATTGCGCATGAAGCGCCAGTATTCCGTGACTGTTTCGTGTACCGGCTCAGGTTCACCCTCAACATCGACAGGCAGGAAAGTGCGGTCCAGGGTTGCTTCAAATTTCACCGTAATGCAGTCCGTTCCCATCTGCTGAATGGCATCGGCCACCAGTGCCGAGTGGATGGTGGCGGAATCCAGCTGAACGCGCTTGCCCTCTTTGCGCCAGGTGGCAATGTCCTCCTGAAGCTGGTTGAGCATAGCCTTGTCCATCAGGAACTCAATCTGTTCAAGCTCTTCGTTGGCCTTGGCCTGCTGCACTGTGCTGAAAACCTCGCGGGCGGCAGCCAGAAAGTCACCTTCCGTGAAGTTGGGGTCGCTCATCTCAATGGGGCGCAGTCCTTTGTGGGTTGTCTGTTCAGGATACAGGGAGGTAATCTTGTCTGCACCGGGTGTTGTGCGCGGTTCGTTGCTGGCGGTAGGGGAATAGCTGTCCTGGTCTTTGCCGCCGAGGGTCCAGTCGTCCTTGGGGTTGTTGTTGCGGGAAGTGCGACCGCGCAGGGCGCGCACGATGAAGAAGATGATCGCGCCGATAAAGAGAATATCAAAAATACTGAATGTGGCGGAATTGGAGGATGGTGCCGCATGGGATGTGGAAATGGAATATATGAACACAAAGATGAGCAGGAGTACAAAGGGAAAACGCTTCATTCGCTGGAATCCTCCGGGAAAGTTTGTGGTCACAGAATACTGACATGACCGTCAAAAGTAAAGAATTAGCGTGCCGTGGAAAAAGGCATCAGGCAAGGCGCGCAAGCGTGCCGGGATCAGGTGAGTTGCACCACCGTGGCGCCCAGACCACCTTCAAAGGCCTCGCCGTCGCGCAACTCCTTCACCAGGGGGCTCTGCTGCAGATACTCCCGCACGGCTCGCTTCAGGCGTCCACTGCCCAGCCCGTGGACGATACGCACTGATTCACGCTCGGCCACGGCGGCACTGCTGATGTACTTTTCCAGTTCGTCCAGGGCTTCTTCCACCCGCTTGCCCACCAGTAACAGTTCGGGTTTCACGCTGGTGGCAGGTGCCTGGTAGTTTGACACTGACTTCCTGCCTTCACTGGCTGCCGGCGTTGGACTTTGCGTATCGCGGGGCGCAAACAGCTCATCGGCGCGGGATTTGATGGTCATGCCCCCCACTTCCACCTGCACGCTCTTGCCACTGCGGCTGACAATGGTGCCGTCGCGCTGCAGCTTTGCCACAAAGACCCGCTGCCCCGGCTCCAGTGAGAGGGGCTTTTCCAGGTGAGAGCGCTCCATGCGGTCCGCTTCGGCGTAGACCTGGCGGCTGAGCTGGTTGAATTCAGCCTGGGCTTCGGCGTGCTGGCGCACCGAGGTGTCCTTGAGTTTTTTGATATAGCCATCGGCCTCGCGGCGGGCCTGGCGCAGAATGTCCCGCGCCTGCATGGTGGCCTGCTGCAGGATGTGCTGGGCCTCGCTGTCCAGGTTCTGCTGCTGGAGGGTCACCGTGCGCAACTTCTCCTTCAGTTCCCTGGACTCGCGCTCAAACTGGTCGCTGCGACGGGCAAACTTCTCCAACTTGCGCTCCAGGGCCGCAATGGTCTTGGCCTCTTCGCCGGACTGGCTTTCCAGGAAGTTTCGGGAAGTTTCCAGGATTTCCCCGGGCAAGCCGTGGCGCTGGGCGATGGCCAGGGCGCTGGATTCCCCCTGATAGCCATAGAGAATGCGATAGGTGGGCTGCAGCGTCTGCAGGTCGAACTCCATGCAGGCGTTGCCGATTCCGCCCGTGGTGAAGGCGTAGCGCTTGACGGCATTATGGTGGGTGGTGGCCACCACACTGCACTTGCGCTGACGGAAGTATTCCAGAATCCCCACCGCCAGGGCGCCGCCCTCTTCAGGGTCGGTTCCGCTGCCCAACTCGTCCAGCAGCACCAGGGAGCGCTCCGTGGCATTGCCCGCCACATGGGCGATGTTGACGATATGGCCGCTGAAGGTGGAGAGGTTCTGCTCGATGGACTGCTCGTCGCCGATATCGGCGAAGACACTGTCAAAATAGCCCATAAAGCTTTCCACCTCACTGCACAGCACCGGCATGCCACTGTTGTGGCTCAGTACCGCCAGCCCCAGGGACTTGAGGGCGATAGTCTTGCCGCCGGTGTTGGGGCCGGTGATCAGCAGCATGGAGGGGTGCTCGCCTCCCAGATACGCGTCCACCGGAACCGGATTTTTCAGCAAGGGATGGCGCAGCCTGGGCAGGCAGCAGCCCTTGTGCTGGGAAGGCTCCAGGAACGTTCCATGGTAACGGATGGCGTAGCGGGCAAAGGCCGTGTACATATCCATGCGCGCCAGCAGCGCCGTATTCTCCTGCAAGGCCCGCAGGCGCGACTGCACCAGCTCGCCCAGCTCGCGGATAATGCGGTACTCCTCTTCGCGCTCACCCGCCTGCAGCTCCGCCAGACGGTTATTCAGCTCCACGCTCTCCTTGGGCTCCACAAAAAAGGTGCCGCCACTGGCCGAGTGATCCTGCACGATGCCGTCAATCTTGCCCTTGAAGTTGGAGCGCAGGGGAATGACGTAACGGTCGCGGCGAATGGTGATAATGGGGTCGATGATGATGTCCTTGTACTGGGCATCGCTCAGGTAGCGCTCCATCTGTTTTTTGACCCTGGAGCGCGCCGTGCGCAGCTCCCGCCGAATGCGCTTGAGATTGGGGGAAGCGCTGTCGCTGATCTGGCCACCCTCTTCGATGCACAGCTCAATGCGGCTCTTCAGATCCGCGCAGGGATGCAGATCGCCCCCCATCTCGCGACTGCGCACAAAGGTATCGCCCGCCAGCTCCGCCAGAAAGGCCTTGACGCCCTTTACCACCAGCAGAAAACGGGCCACCTGCAAAAGCTCACCCGGCTCCAGCAGCTCCCCCTTCTGCCCGATCTTCTCCCACAACCACAGTGGATCGTAAAGAGGCCCAAAGGGAATACCGCCGTGGTCGCGGTTCAGTAGATAGAACTCCAGACTGATGGCATGGCGCGAACGCACATCCAGATAGGAATGGGCAGGCTCCAGGCGATCAAGCTCCCGCTTGCCAAGGCTGGAAACCGTGAATTCCTTGAGCAGCTCTTTGAGCCTGGCGTATTCCAGCACCGCCAGGGCGTGGTTGGTTGTGGTCATATTCAGATACTCCGGAGTGCGTGCTGGTGAGCATGGAGACATATGGCAGCCACGGCAGCGATATGTTTCCATGAACCGATCTGCGAACTATGCCGTGTCAGCAGCTATTAGTCAAGAATGTCTGCGTGGAGCAAGCGCGACCTGATATGAAATATATATTGACATTTTGCAGTAGATCAATACGATTGCAGATCATTAGCAATTCAAAACAAAATTATATAGCTATCTTGCGGTGATTGTCCTTCTTGTCCATGGCGCATTGCTGGGCGAGACGTCGGCCAACGGCACCGCACTCACCACCCAGTATATCGGGCTGCACGGCCAGCCCATCGGCTTGATCAAGGGCAGTACACTCTCCTTCATCCACAACGATCACCTGGGCCGGCCCGAAGTGGTGACCAACAACAGCAAAGCCGTGGTCTGGCAAGCTGACAACAGGGCCTTTGACCGCACCGTGCAGATTGACCAGATCGGCGGGCTGTATCTGGGCTTTCCTGGCCAGTACTACGATCAGGAAAGCGGACTGTGGTGCAACTGGCACCGTTACTATGACGCCACCACTGGAAGATATACTCAGAGTGACCCGATTGGGCTGGCGGGTGGGTTGAATACGTATTCGTATGTCAACGGGAATCCGGTGAGCCTGGTTGATCCGATGGGGTTACAGGTACTTATCTGCAATCGCAAAGTAGACGGATTTCCCTTTTTTGGCAACCATGCCTACATGTGGGACGCCACGACAAATACGGCTGAAGGGATGCGGGGAAGTTTTGGGAGTGGAAAAGTTATTGAGGTATCAATTTCGATGTGAACCACTTCGCGGTTACAGTCGTCAAGGACATTCAATGTCCGAAAACGCCGTCCAGAGCACAGCGCATCGCTCATGAAATCAGCAGACGGGTCTGATTTGGCTGTGGCGGAGCAAGCAGTGGCATCTTCACACGAGCGGGCAGACGCTTTTTCCCCTTGTTTCGAAAGTTCAGCTTCAGGAGGCGATATACGCGGTAAATGCGCTTATGGTTCCAGGGGTGTTCTCTACGAAGACTCTGGCATACTTTCCAGAACCCCCACTGTTGTTTGCTTTCCAATACCTTATGAATAGCTTCGATCACAGCATCATCAGAGGGCTTCTCTTTGGGCTTGTAATACCAGGCCGAGCGCGACAGACCGACACACTGACAGCTGCGCTGCACAGAAAGACGGTGTTCGCTGATAAGGTGCTCTACAGCATCACGCTGCGCGCTCGGCCTCAGAGCTTTTTTCGATCAAGCCACGAAGAGCGTGATTCTCAAGAGCCATATCCGCATACATTCGCTTAAGTTTGGAAAGTTCTCGCTCAAGCTCCTTCATACGACGAAGATCTGACGCCTGCATGCCACCATACTTGGATTTCCAGTTATAGTACGTGGCATCTGATTAAAGTGGGCCCAGTTGTCCAGACATATTTCGAGGAAGTTTAAGTTTTCTTATTGCAGCCTATGCCGCAAGCTTTTCCTCCTTTATTCTAAATACTGACATGTACATTTTGTCTGGTGTTCTGTAGTCAAGAGACTGATGAAACCTTCTGCTATTGTAGAAGGTGAAGTATCGCTTTACTCCTTCCTTGAGTTCGGTCATGTTCTCATAGCATTTGATATAGATGTTTTCGTATTTCACACTGCGCCAAAGGCGCTCTACGTAGACATTGTCAAGGGCTCTGCCTTTGCCGTCCATGCTGATTCTGATGCCGTGACTCTTGAGTCTTTGCGTAAATGCCTCTGAGCTATATTGGCTTCCCTGGTCGGTGTTGAATATCCCAGGGACTCCATAGCGTCTGATGGCTTCATCCAGTGCTTCGAGGCAAAAGCAGGTATCCATGGTGTTGGAGATGCGCCAGCTCAGTACTTTGCGGCTGAACAGATCTATGATAGCTGTCAGGTACACCGTCTTGGCGCCAAGCTTCAAGTACGTGATATCAGTGGCCCAAACCTGGTTGGGAAGCCAGATATTCAATCCTCGCAGCAAGTACGGATACTTCTTGTGCTGCTTGTTGGCCCGTGAAAGATTGGGTTTGGGGTAAATCGCACGCAGCCCATGCTTGTGCATAATGCGCCGCACCTGTTTGGAACTCACGGCCATATCATGTTCCTCATTGAGCTGTATGGCTATCTTGCGATAACCGAAGGTGGGAATGTCTTGCAGCACCCTGAGAACAACCTTCAGTATTTCAAGATCAGATTCCTCCAGCGCCGACGAACGTGACTGGTAATAGTAGGTCGAGTGGCTGATGCCAAGCAACTTGCACTGCATCCGTATGCTCAGGTTTTTATGGCCTGGCTCTATGGCATTTTTGGCTCGTGACCGTAGAGTTGCACATACTTTTTTTTTAGGAAGTCCTTCTCAACCTGAAGCATGCCAATTTGCTTGTAAAGGGCGTCAACATTGCGATCCTCTTTGTCCTTGCCCTTCTTCTTGTTGGGACGATCGAATATATCAGGCATGGCTTCCAGAGCACGCTTCTTCCACTCCTTGATCTGCTGGGGATGAACCTCATACTCCTGAGCCAGCTCCTGAACAGTCTTTTCTTCACGCAGCGCCTCAAGGGCTACCTTGGCTTTGAACTCATTGGTAAATGTCTTACGTTGCACTATAGTCACTCTCCAGGTGATGTTTGGATCAGGTCAATCTACGCCACTTCCGATGACTTTGCCAAACTTAAACCCCTGTCCGATTTACTGGGCCCATTATAGATGTACCCTGTTTTCTAACCCTTAGTCTGTTTTTCTACATCCAGCCCAAATCCTGCGGTAAGCATAGCTGAAATATCTTCTGTCAGATTTATATTCCAGCCGGATGCTCCCCAGCGAAGACTGTAGGCTTCATAACTCATCTGGTTAAGGAGCATCGCTCCCATACTTGAGTAGTGTCCAAGATAGCAGGTAACGGTTCATCCGGTTAAAGCGTACTTTGAATTATGGAGGGCCTTTATTCTGAGCTCGAAGAATTCCATATCTCTGTATCCATAGGCTTGCCTTTTGAGGGTATCAATTTTGTTGTTGATCCCCTCAAGTGGTCCTGTTGATATGGGGTGATCATACCAGTTCAGGATTCCCTCTCGGTGCTTCTCCAGCGTTTTGGCCATTTTCTTCAATCCTTTGATAGCTGATGCTTGAGCCCTGTTGATCCAGTCATCGAGGAATACCGTGGCAGTTACCTTGTCAGTTTGTTGCCATATCTGGCGGAGATCTTCTTTCATGTAATAGGCAACCGCCAATGGTCGATTGGCCTGCAGGGCAAGTTCAAGGCGTTCATGATCACTGGTTTGCTCGCCAATGCTCTGCGGATTTTTGAGAAGCATCCAGCGAGTGCCTTTGAGAATGCTCTTGTCATGCTGACTTGTGAGCTCATGGTACAGCTCGCGGCGAATATCGGTAAGGCGTTCATTCATAAGCTTGACGACATGGAAACGATCAAACACCAACGCAGCAGATGGAAGGTGTTCGAGCACTGCCGACCGGTAAGCCGGACTCATGTCAGCAGCAACGGCTTTGATAGATGACTTGCGACGACCAAGGCGTTTCCAGAAACCATCAAGCGCTTCTGCCTGTTTGCCTGCTCCAACGTATACGACCCTGGCTGAACCAAGGTCAATGACGAGAGTAATGAAGCCATGTTTGCGTCCTGTGTATTTCTCATCAATGGCGATATACTCAAGCCCAGCAAGTGAAGGGCTACTGTAGTGATGATGCAGATACTGCTTGAAAATGGACTTGACCAGGTCCCAGCCTATACCAAGAAGCCGTGCTACATCAATGAGGGTCATAGCTTGGGCAAGGGAGACCACATACCGAGCAAATGCATGGGTGTAGGAACACCGTGGAGAGGCTATTTTCAGACTCACCCGCCTGACACTACCGCACTGAAGGCACTGGATGCGTGGAACGTGGACGTGCAACCAAGTGGACTTGATCCCCAAAGGCAAACCTCGTAACCGACGAATGCTACTGCCGCGTAATATGACAGAACGGCCAAGGCACGCAGGGCAGCGAATCAGCTTTTTACGGGGCCGGACATGGAAATTGATGGTATTGCCGCAATACTCTGTGCGGATGTAATCGTAGCCAGCAAGGCCGTAGGCATGGTAAAGAACACTGGTGAGCATGGTGCTTCTCCCGGAATTATTTGGTTGTAATCCCGATAAGTGGCACCATGCTCACTTTTTTGTCAATGTATCCTCAATACGGAAGAGCCGTAACGGTTATCTTTTTATCTTTCGGAAGCTGCAAAAGACGCTTATCGCCGTTTAAAAAATCAGCACCAGGAATATTAATCGTTCCGAGGATATGTCCTTTGGCATAATCTTCCGCACTCTGCATACTGATAAGGATGATGTAAGCTTCCCCCTATACCCGACAGGTAGAAATTAGAGTATTCTGGAATTCCCCAGGAGGCTCAAGATGAAAAAGTCCCGTTTCAGTGAATCGCAGATAGTGTCTATTCTCAAGGAAGTGGAATCCGGTTTGCCGGTGAAGGAGGTATGTCGCAAGCACGGCATATCTATAATGGGCCCAGTAAATCGGACAGGGGTTTAAGTTTGGCAAAGTCATCGGAAGTGGCGTAGATTGACCTGATCCAAACATCACCTGGAGAGTGACTATAGTGCAACGTAAGACATTTACCAATGAGTTCAAAGCCAAGGTAGCCCTTGAGGCGCTGCGTGAAGAAAAGACTGTTCAGGAGCTGGCTCAGGAGTATGAGGTTCATCCCCAGCAGATCAAGGAGTGGAAGAAGCGTGCTCTGGAAGCCATGCCTGATATATTCGATCGTCCCAACAAGAAGAAGGGCAAGGACAAAGAGGATCGCAATGTTGACGCCCTTTACAAGCAAATTGGCATGCTTCAGGTTGAGAAGGACTTCCTAAAAAAAAAGTATGTGCAACTCTACGGTCACGAGCCAAAAATGCCATAGAGCCAGGCCATAAAAACCTGAGCATACGGATGCAGTGCAAGTTGCTTGGCATCAGCCACTCGACCTACTATTACCAGTCACGTTCGTCGGCGCTGGAGGAATCTGATCTTGAAATACTGAAGGTTGTTCTCAGGGTGCTGCAAGACATTCCCACCTTCGGTTATCGCAAGATAGCCATACAGCTCAATGAGGAACATGATATGGCCGTGAGTTCCAAACAGGTGCGGCGCATTATGCACAAGCATGGGCTGCGTGCGATTTACCCCAAACCCAATCTTTCACGGGCCAACAAGCAGCACAAGAAGTATCCGTACTTGCTGCGAGGATTGAATATCTGGCTTCCCAACCAGGTTTGGGCCACTGATATCACGTACTTGAAGCTTGGCGCCAAGACGGTGTACCTGACAGCTATCATAGATCTGTTCAGCCGCAAAGTACTGAGCTGGCGCATCTCCAACACCATGGATACCTGCTTTTGCCTCGAAGCACTGGATGAAGCCATCAGACGCTATGGAGTCCCTGGGATATTCAACACCGACCAGGGAAGCCAATATAGCTCAGAGGCATTTACGCAAAGACTCAAGAGTCACGGCATCAGAATCAGCATGGACGGCAAAGGCAGAGCCCTTGACAATGTCTACGTAGAGCGCCTTTGGCGCAGTGTGAAATACGAAAACATCTATATCAAATGCTATGAGAACATGACCGAACTCAAGGAAGGAGTAAAGCGATACTTCACCTTCTACAATAGCAGAAGGTTTCATCAGTCTCTTGACTACAGAACACCAGACAAAATGTACATGTCAGTATTTAGAATAAAGGAGGAAAAGCTTGCGGCATAGGCTGCAATAAGAAAACTTAAACTTCCTCGAAATATGTCTGGACAACTGGGCCCACTTTAATCTGCTCTCTTTTTTTCTTATTAAATCCAAGAGGTTTTAAATACTGGAACATAGCGGCCGTCTTCTTCATGTAATATCCGTCATCGCTCTATTCAAATAGGTGCTGATTTAAGGAGGATAAAGATAGCTGAATCGCTTATTCAGAACAGAAGACTTATTGAGGCAGACAGGACAGCGGTAATACCCGCTGAAGGGGAACTCCTGTACGCAACCGACACAAAGAGACTGTACATCGGTGACGGAGCCACGGCAGGCAGTATCCCTATGGGGGGGTACACCATTTGTTGCGGAGGACATGACGCTGAATGTGCCTTCCGACTATGCAGACATCAACGAGGCACTGAACTATCTGGCTATATTCAGAATCAAAAACACGGCAAGAGCCACGATACAGGTGGCTGACAAGGTGTGAAACTTCAGTTATAACGTCACTTTCGCGCCGGCAGTCACAGCTTCTTCTGCATGAGAACCGCATCGCCGCCATCCCGGTAGTATTTGCGGCGACGCCCCGTGACCTTGAAGCCGCGCTTCTCATACAGAGCGATGGCGCCTGAGTTCTTTTCGTTGACTTCCAGCAGGATCTCGCGGCAGCCCTCCCCCTTCCCCAGCTGCTCCAGATACTCAAGCAGCAGTGTGGCGATGCCCATCCGGCTGAATTCCTTGTGAACCGCAACATTATTGAGCTGCAGCTCTTCCGGCAGCAGGTAGGCAAACAGGTACCCCAGCAGTGATTCGCCATGAAAGGCTCCGAGGGCGATGATTCTGGGGTGACGCATCTCTTCGGCAATCTGCTGCTCGCTCCAGGGGTGGGTAAAGCGGGAGGCTTCGATGGCATGGATATCCCGCAGAAAACTCTGATCCAGCAGGCGAACCTTCAGGCTCATCGCTCCTCCTCTGCCTGGGATTTGCGCAGATAGTGCAGGGGAATACTGTCAGACTCGTCATACCGGGGCAGCTGGCCGGCAACTGCCAGCCGTGCCGCATTGAGGGCAGCCGGCACGCTGGGAACCCGGTGGATGCGTTTATCCCGGAGTGCCGCAGGAAATGCTGCTGGCAACTCACCGGAGAAAAAAAACTCGGAGGGTGTCCGTCTCACCAGCTCAGCGCCATCCAGGGCGCAGTCTTCCTCAAGACCATGAATACGCAAACCGCGGCAGTAAACCTGGGAACGCTTGGCGTCCACAGCAGCCAGCACTGGCCCCGGCAGCTCATCAAGGCCGTGGAGCATCGCCTCAAGGCGCGAGCAGGTGTATACCGGCTTCGCACCCCCGAAAACCAGGCCCTTCACAAAAGACGCTCCCACCCGCACACCGGTAAAGCTGCCGGGACCATTCACCAGAGCTACCGCGGTGACATCATCCCATTGGCATTGCGACGAAGCGAGGAGCTGCTCCAGAGCAGCTGGCAGCAGTTCTCCGTGTTTACGGCGCGTATCCACTTCCTGCAGCAGGTACTCTCCACCTGCTTTCTCCATCAGGCAGGCCGAGAACACTTCACCCGTGGTATCCAGCGCAAAAATCATATATTCACCTGCAAAGGGAAATTCCTGGTCCGCAAAAGACCAGAGCACAGACTTGCAAAAGAACCTTCCTTGCTCCACAATGGCTGACATTTGGCCGTAGCGGCACAAAATCAGGAGCGCTCAGCATAACACAATCATGAATCCCCAGACGCAAAAAACCGTATCCTATCGGGAAATCATTCTCTTCTCCATACCCCTGCTCTTCACCACGCAGTTCATGAGCATCAGCCACACGCTCATCAACGCTTTTCTGGCACGCCAGGAGAACCAGGTGGAGATCCTGGCCGGTTTCGGCCTGGGCATCACTCTCTACCTGTTCATCGCGTCGCTGAGCTATGCAAACTCCCATATTGCCGCCAGCTACGTGCGGGGACGGCAGAGCCTGCGCACAGTGCTGAGCTTCTCGATACTGCTGGGCGTCTTCATTGCCGCCATCGTCAGTCTGATCAGTATTTCGGGAATCGCGAACTTTCTCTTTGTGGAAGTCTTCCAGGTGCCATGGCACATCGCCGAATACGCTGTACATACCATGCTCTACCTGATTCCCCTCTCCCTCTTCACGTCGCTGCGCGGCAGCCTGCAGGGTATTCTGGCCAAAAGCCGCAAACCGACCCTGATCACTGTAGGGGTCATCATCCGCATCGGGTCCCTGCTGGTACTGCTGCCAATGCTGCTGCACTTTCTGGACGGTGTCGCCGTGGGAGCCCTGGGCCTCCTGGGTGGCATAGCCATTGAGTCTGCAGCCATTGTCCTGTTCTGCTGGCAGCCTGCGCGCAGGCTGAACCGCCTTGAGGAAGGTGACCCCATGGGTTACGGTCGGCTCATTGGGTTCGCCCTGCCCCTCATGTACTCCATGAGTATGCAGCACCTGAGCACCCTGCTGGTCAACGGCATGGTGGCACGGCTTTCCGACAGCGCCCTGGGCCTGGCCGCCTTCACCATCGTCCGGGGGTTTATCTTCCTTTTTTACGGCCCCTTCCAGAGCCTGCAGCAGACCGTCATCACCCTGGCAGAAAACCGCGAAACCCTGCGCCGGATCGTTCTCTTTGCCATCGCCCTGCTGGCAGGGCTTTCCGTGGCTCTGCTCAGCATCCAGTTTCTCTTTCATCATACGGTGCTGACCGGATGGATGGCCATAGAAGCGCACCTGGTGGAGTATCTGCGCTGGCCCGTGCTGCTCACCACAGGATATGGTATCCTTTACTGCACCAACCACCTGCTGAAGGCGACCACCACCCGGGAACTCAAAACCCTGCGAATCGGCGCTTCAAGCACCATAAAGATCCTCTGCGTCATGCTTGCCAGCCTCGCCATGCTCAGCCTGGGCATTCAGGGCAATGGTGCACTGCTGGGTGTGGCGCTGCTGATACTGGGGGAACTGGCTGAAGTGGCCGTGCTGCTGTGGGTCGGCTGGAGACAACGCACACCTGTGGAGGGATACCTGTGACCAGACTCATTCAGGGAGCCAGATACCAGTGGCAGATAGCCCATGCCAGCAGACCCGCCAACAGTGAGGAACTTCTTGAGCTCCTGCTGTCAGACCGCTGCGACGACGACCGTAACCTCTTCCTGCAGGCTGACCTCAGCCATCTGGCGGATCCTTTTCTGCTGCGGGATATGGCAAAAGCGGTGGAGCTTCTTGACGCTGCCATACAGCAGTCGCTTCCCATCCTTGTCTACGGCGATTTTGATGTGGACGGCACGGTGGGAACCGCCATGCTGGTACGCTTTCTGCGTGAACTGGGAGCCCGTGTTGACTACTTTATCCCCAGCCGCTTCACCGAAGGCTACGGCCTGAACCGTGCCGCCCTGGAGAGCAGAAGCCAGGACTTCCACCTGCTGATTTCCGTGGACTGCGGCATCACCGCCATTGATGAAGTTGCCTTCCTCAAGTCCCTGGGAAAGCAGGTCATCATCACTGATCACCACCTGCCCGGAAACCAGCTGCCACCAGCCGATGCCATCGTGGATCCCCATCGGCCCGACTGCCCTTACCCCCATGCCATCTGCGGAGCCGCCGTGGTGCTGAAGCTGATCACCGCCCTGCGCCGGACCATAGGGCGCGCTGAGCTCAGCCTGGCCCCCTACCTGCCCCTGGCAAGCCTGGCCACCGTTGCCGATGTCATGGAAATCCGTCACGAAAACCGTGTACTGGTGAAGCAGGGGCTGCGCCTCTTCGCCGACAAGGCGGTCACCGGACTGCGGCTTCTGTGTGAAGTGGCCGGAATTGATCCCGGCAAAATGTCTGTGTACGGGCTGGGATTCCAGCTGGGGCCCCGCGTCAATGCCGCCGGGCGTATGGAAAACGCCCGCGACAGCGTGGAGCTGTTCCTGCTGGATGAGCCGCAACGGGAGCAGGCCCTGTCCATCGCCCGACAGCTGGACGACCTCAACCGCCAGCGTCAGGAAGTGGAGCAATCCATGGTGGAAGAGGCCCGGGAGCAGATTCAGCGCCACAAGCTGCATGAGCAGCGGGCTATCATCGTCGGCTCCAGGGGCTGGAACGAAGGGGTGATCGGCATTGTGGCCGGTCGCCTCAAGTCCCGCTACCACCGGCCCTGCATCGTCTACAGTCAGCTTGAAGACGGAACGCTCAAGGCCAGCTGCCGCTCCGTTGACGGCATCGACCTGCACCACGAACTACAGCAGTGCGCCCACCACCTGGTAAAATTCGGTGGCCACGCCATGGCCGCTGGCCTGCAGATACAGCAGAGCAACCTGGAGGCCTTTCGCCAGAACCTGCTCAAAAACCTCTCCCGGTTTCCGGAAGATCTCTTCAAGGCAAAGTGCACTGTCGACGCCTGCCTGCCAGCACCTCTGCTCAGCATGGATACCGCCCATGCCATCAACCGCCTTGAGCCCTTTGGCAATGGCAACCCGGAACCATTATTCTCCGGTGACTTCACCGTGCTGGACAGCTACCAGTGCGGTCGCGAAGGGAGCCACTGCCGACTGACCATCCAGGACTCCGAAGGAAAACGCCACCAGGCCATCGCCTTCTCCAACAATCTGCAGGCGGCAGTGGGAAAACAGGTGAAGCTCTGCTTCAAACTGCGCGTGAACCACTTCCGGGGAAAGGACTCCCTGGAGATGCAAATTGAAGATCACAGCTACCACTGAGCAGGAGCAGATCCGTCTTTTGACTCAACTTTCGCACCTTGCTGCCTTGAGTTAAACCGCTATTATACTGGCGCTTATCTCGAGGAAAGCGTATTGATTTTGAATGCTTGACTTATCTGGTATTCCATTTTTCGTCTCTGGATATTGTCCTTTTTGACCGCGCAAAAAGGACCCAAAAACGCGCCCCCCGAACGCCCGTTTTTCCGGATCGTTTGCTCGCCTGGACTGGATATCCGGCAGACGCTGCATCCCTGCAGTGCTGCCGGACCACTCACTTCCTGTGAGTGTCCCGTTCGGGTCTTGCCAGCCAGGCGTCGCACTCACCGGACGGGCTCAGGGGGGAGGGTGCGAAACTTCAGTTTTGAGTCCAGGGGATATTCACGGCTTTTCCAGCTGCCGTTTCAGCGCCTGAATTCGCTCGTAGGAAGCTTCAATGCGCTCACGGGGAAGAGTTCCCCGCTCCACCATCTCCACAATGGCTTTGACTGCCCGCCGGGCCACCAGAGGGTCATATTCCAGATTGTTGCCCAGCAGCAGAATATCCACCCCGGCATAAACAGCCCGCTCCAGAGCCTCTTCAAAGCCGAAGTGGTCGGTTATGGCCTTCATCTGCATATCATCGGAGACAATCACCCCCGTAAAACCCAGCTCCTGGCGCAGCAGATCCTGGAGTACCACCCGGGAGAGCGTTGCCGGATATTCTGCATCAAGCTCCCGGTGGAACAGGTGTCCGGTCATCACCATGCCGCCAAATCCATTGGCGATCATTTCCCGGAAGGGCAGGAGCTCATGGGGATTCCAGGTCTGCGTAATATCCGTAAACCCCAGGTGGGAATCCGCCAGAGAGCTGCCGTGCCCGGGAAAGTGCTTGATGGCAGGAATCACGCCAGCAGCATCCATGGCCCGGGCGAACTGCTCCCCATGGCGCGCCACCGCAGAAGCATCGGCGGAAAAACTGCGTCCCAGGCTGCCGATAACCGGGTTTTCCGGATTCATATTCACATCCACCACCGGTGCAAAGTTCAGGTTGACACCAAGCCCGGCCAGGGCCTGTGCCATGTCGCTGGCCGCCGCAAAGGTGCTGCTCGGGCTCCCCTCGCCCAGCTCACGGTGGGAGGCCAGCGCCTCAAAACCATGAACCGGCTTCAGACGGCTGACCAGCCCCCCTTCCTGATCAATGGCGATGAACAGAACCGTGGAGGCATGTTCCTGCAGATCAGCTATCAGCCGGGAAAGCTGCTCCCGGTCACGCACATTGCGCTCCCGACTGCCGGTGAGCACATCCCGATCGAACAGAATCACCCCGCCCACAAAGCCATGGGAGATATCCTGCATGATGGGATCGTCCGGCTGCACTTCCAGTCCGCGAAAACCAGCCAGCACCATTTGCCCGACCATCCGTTCCAGGGAAATGTCACTGCCGGAAACAGGGCCAGGGGCCCCACCAAGCAGTGTCAGTCCGATAATCCCAAAGCGAAGCCACCGTTTCATAAGGTCTCCATTTTCCTGTAGAAATGCGATATTGCCTTCAGCAGCACCCCTTCACTCCTGCACCACATCAGGGTCGGCCCCGACAGACTGTCGTTGCCGGGGCGCGAACTCTCAGGAAAGGGTACCACAGATACGCTGGACTCTGACAGAAACCAGGAATCACGACGCCCCCCACGTCAGCTCCCCGTGGACAAGCAGTTTGTTTTGGCATACTCTTGAACCTGGCAAAGGTTGCCTCTGCGCATTTCATTCATACAGGTGTCTTGTGGGAAAAACAATTCCGCCGTTTCATCTGCGCCGTGCCGATCTGGACGATCTGAGCGCGCTGGTTGAACTTGAAAATCGCTGTTTCACTGCCGATAAACTCAGCCGCCGCCAGCTCCGCTGGCTGATGCAGAAGGGCCATTCGGCAATCCAGCTCCTTGAAGTCACGCCACCGGACAGCCCCGCCCTGGCAGCCTATCTGCTGCTGCTCTTCCACCGGGGAACAGCCCTGGCGCGCATCTACTCCATCGCCGTCGATCCCGCCTGGCGTGGGTGCGGTTTTGGTGAACGCCTGATGCAGGAAGCGGAGTCGCTGGCCCTGTCCAAGGGCTGTTCAACCCTGCGGCTGGAAGTGCGTACCGACAACAGCAGGGCCATCGAACTTTATGAGCGAATGGGGTACCGCAAGTTCGGCCAGTATGCCGACTACTATGAAGACCATACCGATGCCCTGCGCTTTCAGAAGCGACTGCGCAAAACGCCTGCCACCCAGGTGCGCGAAGTCCCCTACTATCAGCAGACCCTGCCCTTCACCTGCGGGCCGGCATCGCTGCTGATGGCCATGCGGGCCCTGGACGAGCGCACAGAGATGACGCGCCAGCACGAACTGCAGATCTGGCGTGAGGCGACGACGATATTCATGACCACCGGTCACGGCGGCTGCGGGCCGCGCGGACTGGCTCTGTCAGCCTGGAAACGTGGTTTTGATGTGGAATTGTGGCTGAACGTGGAGGGCCCCCTTTTCGTCAACGGTGTGCGTAATCCCGTGAAAAAAGAGGTCCTGACCATGGTACACCAGGACTTCAAGGAGCAGCTGGAAGCAACCGGGGTGCGGGAGCACCTGGCAGAAGTCACCCAGTTTGACCTGCAACAGGTACTTGAGGCGGGTGGAGTTCCCCTGGTGCTGATCAGTTCCTGGCGCTTCAGCCGTGAAAAGAGCCCCCACTGGGTGGTGGTGACAGCCATGGACGAGCAGTTCATCTACCTGCACGATCCGGAGGTGGATGAAGAGGATCAGAAGACCAGCGTGGATACCCAGCACGTACCGGTTTCTCGTCTGGAATTTTCCCGTATGGCCTGTTTTGGTCAGGAGAAGCTGCGCACGGCACTGGCAGTGTTTCCCGCAGCATCCAGGCAGGATCGCTGACAAGCCCTGCGAACGCGCAAGCGCCTGGCATGAACCGACACCAACTCCTCATACCGAACCATAGCGAGGATGGGCGCGATACTTCGCCAGGCAGACGATAACCAGGACACCATCCTCTTCATTCTGCAGGGAGACAGAGCCACCATAACGCTCCTCGACCAGGCGCCTGATATGATAGAGCCCCATTCCCTTGCCCCGCCCACGAAAACCACTGGTAGTATAGGGATCAAAGATCACAGGCAACAGCTGAGCATCAACGCCGCCAGCATTATCCCGACACCAGATCTGCAGCCCGTCAGGGCTCATGGGATGTGCTGCCACCTCAATGCGCACCTCGGACATATCTCTGGCAAAGCCAGCAGCTAAAGCGTTGCTGAGCAGTTCATGGAAAATTTCGATCAGGTCACTCTCCACTGCCTCAAAAGAAAGTTCCTCCGAAATACGCGCGTCTATCCGTGCTCTTTTGCGATAGTCAAACCGCACGGAGTGGGCAGCAAAGTGAAAGGCCTCCAGCACACGCAGTGGATTTGCCTGGGCTTCAGACTGATAGAGCCGTGTCAGGCGGGTAATCACGCTGGAAATTTCCTGCAGCTGATCCATGGCCATGCGCAGGTCAGCGAGCGCCTGGGTCTTGTCTATGACCCCGTTTTCGATGTGCTCTTCGGTATTCTGCACCATGATCCCCACCACATTGAGTGGCTGGCGCCACTGATGGGCCAGGTTGACCAGCAGCCGGGTCACCGATTCGCGCCGGTTCTGCTCCGCGATAATGGCATCCTGCTCACGGGCTTTGGCAATACCCGCCTCAATTTCGCTGCGCATGCCGGCCAGTGTCTGCTGCAGCTCAAGCTCAATGCGCTTGCGCTCGCTGATATCCGTTGCCACTTCCATGCGCACAAAACGGCCATCGGTCCACTGGATGGCATTGTCGCGACAGTCAAACCACTGCTGCGTCCACAGGTTCTGAAACTCCCACTGCACCACGCCCGCGCTGCGCCCATCTTCGGTCAGCAGGCGATGATTATTGCAGAAGGCACAGGGCTCCTGCAGCCCCTGCAGGACCTGCCAGCACTTCTGGCCAGTCACATCCCCGAGCTGCCGTTTGATATATTCGTTCACAAAGAGGAGTTCATGGGTCTGCATATCCGCAACATACACCGCAGCATCCAGGCTGTTCAGTATTGCAGTAAAACGCCTGTGGGAGCGGTCAAGTTCCTCGTTAAGCCTGCCGAAACGCTGCAACCACCTGGAACTGCGCAGAAAAAGCGGACGCATGACACTGCTGGTGACCAGCACACCAAGACTCATCATCAGCAGCACGGCAAGCAGCGGTGTCGCAAGCTGCGGAAAAAGGGGGGGATGTATGCTGCGCACAGGCATGGAGATCACCAGCACCCACTGATCCTGTCCGGGAAGAGGCTGAATATACACCAAACGGCCAGCGTCCTCCTGCAGCCGGAAGGATTGCACAGTGGAGCTGGGAGAAATCGACTCCACTGCCGCCGGCACTCCCGCAGCCACCTGAAGGCGCGAACTCTGCCCCAGAACCATGGGCAGTGACCCCTGACGATGCAGAAGGTATTGAAAAGTGTCATCATCATGAAACGCTTCATGGGCTCCCATAAGTTCCGACAAGCCACTGGTATCAAAGGCGACCAGATCCATACCCACCACATCGCCTGCGCGATTCACAATCGGACTGCTTGCCAGAACAAACAGGGTGTCCTCCCAGGTGTATGGACCGGTGATCTGCACCCAGGAGGGATCAAAGTGCCAGGACTGCCAGAGTTCCTCCAGGGGCACCGCGCCTAGTGAAGCCACCACAGCGCCACCCCGACTCAGGCGCAGCATTCCCGCAAGATCCGGCGTATAGGCCAGAGCATCCACAAGGCGAGGGACAGAAAAATCCCGCACGCTGTCAAGGCTGGCGGTACCGCTGTTATAGCGTTCAAGCTGATCCCGGATCTGGCTGCGGCTGCTGATCTGCCGGGCAACATCGCAATATCTGTCCAGCAACTGCGCCATTGCCTGCGCCTGCCCGTGTACCTGAAGGGCCATGGCATTTTCATTATAATTGCGGCTCTGCAGGTGCAGATGTCCCAGGGTGACAATTCCCACCACCAGACCAGTGATCATGACGCCGATAGTTGCCAGCAGCAGAATACGGCGCTGCAGTCGATAAAGATGAGACAGATTCATGGCAGTGTCCTCCGCGTCATGGCCTTTCTTCCGCGCACCTCACAGGAAATTCTCACCAATCAGAGTATGGAGAAATCGCGACGGTTGTCCAGGCACCTTTCACTCGCCGCGACGCCATCACGGCAGGGCGACGCCACTGCTCCATCCCAACCAAGGGCCGTCACTAATTCCCGAAAATTCTCTTCCAGCGGGGACGTGATAACCAGAGGCATGCCATTGACCGGATGATTCAGCTGCAACTCAACGGCGGCAAGCAGCAGGCGCTGGCAGCCGAAATGATCGCGGAAAAACCGGTTGTGCCGCCCTTCGCCATACTTTGTATCACCAATCAGGGGGTGGCACAGGTGCTTGAAGTGGCGGCGTATCTGGTGCCTGCGGCCCGTTTGCGGCTGCACTTCCACCAAAGCGTAACGGCTGGTGGGGTAAGGCCCGACAGCAAAGGGCAGTTCCACGGTTGCCCGCGTCTGGAAGCGGGTCACTGCGGACTGAGGTGCTTTCTCCAAAGCCGTGCGCTGGTCGTCATAACGGTTGCGCTCCTCCCGCAAAGGGGAATCAATAATACCGGACCGGGGCGGCACACCCCGCACCACGGCCAGATAGGTTTTTGCCACAGCTGCACTGACAAACAGTGCCCCGAGCAGGCGGGCTACCTCAGGATTCAGGGCAAAAAGCAGCACCCCGGATGTGGGCTTGTCCAAGCGGTGAACCGGATAGACCGGCTGTCCGATCTGATCTCGCAGCAGCTGCATGGCAAAGCGGGTTTCATGGCGATCTATGGAGCTGCGATGCACCAGCAGTCCAGCGGGTTTATGGATAGCAATCAGATGATCATCGCGATACACAATGACAAGGGGCATGGGTTCCCTCACGAGTCGATCCAAGCAAAATCCCCCTCCCGATGGGAGGGGGATTTTTGATTATTCGCTCAAGGCCGCGTGGGCCGCAGCCAACCTCGCTATGGGTATACGGTAGGGCGAACAGCTGACGTAATCAAGGCCAATGCGATGGCAGAAAAAGACAGAAGCAGGATCTCCGCCGTGCTCACCACAAATGCCGGTCTTGATATCGGGCCGCGTCTGACGCCCCTTGTCAACACCCATTTGCACCAGCACGCCCACACCGGCTTCGTCAATGGAAACGAAGGGGTCTTCGGGGAAGATCTTCTTCTCCACGTAGAGGGGCAGGAACTTGCCGGAATCGTCACGACTGATGCCCAGGGTGGTCTGGGTGAGGTCGTTGGTGCCAAAGGAGAAAAAGTCTGCTTCGCGGGCGATTTCATCGGCCGTGATGGCGGCGCGGGGCAGCTCAATCATGGTACCGACCAGGTACTGCATTTCCACGCCGTAGCGGGCAATGATTTCATCGCTGACGCTGACGGTCATCTCCCGCAGCTCTGCCAGTTCCTTCACATGGCCCACCAGGGGAATCATGATTTCGGGCTTCACGTCAAGACCCTCTTTCTTGAGCTCACAGGCGGCTTCCATGATGGCCTCCACCTGCATCTCATAGACTTCGGGGTGGGAGATGCCCAGGCGGCAGCCACGGTGGCCCAGCATGGGGTTGAACTCGTGGAGTTCCTCAGCCTTGCGCTTGAGCTGGGCTGCGGAGAGCCCTGTGGCGTTGGCCACTTTCTGAATATCCTGCTCGGTGTGGGGCAGAAATTCGTGCAGGGGGGGGTCCAGCAGGCGAATGGTCACGGGCAGGCCATCCATGGCGCGGAAGAGGCCCAGGAAATCTTCCTTCTGATATGGTTTGATTTTCGCCAGAGCACGGCGACGGGCATCGGGGCTTTCGGCCAGAATCATCTCGCGCACAGCGTCAATGCGGTCTCCTTCAAAGAACATATGCTCGGTGCGACACAGGCCGATGCCTTCGGCTCCGAATTCACGGGCCACGGTGGAATCATGGGGCGTATCAGCATTGGTGCGCACACCCAGGCGTCGGTATTCATCGGACCAGTCGAGAATATCGGCAAATTCACTGGAGAGCTCCGGCTCCACCAGATCCACCTGGCCGTTGATTACTTCACCGGTGGTACCGTTAATGGTGATGAAATCTCCCTCCCTGAGCACCGTGTCGCCGATGCGCAGTTCCTTTTTCGCGGCATCAATCTGCAGCGCGCCACAGCCGGCAACACAGCACTTGCCCATGCCACGGGCGACCACGGCGGCGTGACTGGTCATACCGCCGGTAGCGGTCAGAATGCCCTGGGCCACGTTCATGCCACCGATATCATCGGGCGAAGTTTCCACCCGCACGAGGATGACTTTTTCGCCACGCCCGGCCCAGTCTTCGGCATGTTCAGATTGAAAGACTATTTTCCCAACTGCCGCACCGGGAGAGGCGGGCAGCCCCTTGGCCAGGGCGGTATACTGCACGTTGGGGTCGATCATGGGGTGCAGCAGCTGGTCCACCTGTTCAGGGGTCACCCGCAGCACGGCGGTTTTCTTATCAATAAGACCTTCGTTGAACATGTCATGGGCTATCTTGATAGCAGAGCGTGCCGTGCGCTTTCCGGTGCGGGTCTGCAACATATAGAGCACATTCTGCTCCACGGTGAACTCGATATCCTGCATGTCTTTGTAGTGGGCTTCCAGACGCAGATAGACTTCTTCGAGCTGCCCATAGACTTCGGGCATCTTGTCCTTGAGGCTGGCAATGGGTTCGGGAGTGCGAATGCCGGCCACCACGTCCTCTCCCTGGGCATTGATGAGGTACTCCCCGAAAAATGCCTTCTCACCGGTGGAGGGGTTCCGGGTAAAGGCGACGCCGGTGCCGGAAGTATCACCCATGTTCCCAAAGACCATAGCCTGAATATTGACAGCGGTGCCCCAGTCGTCGGGGATTTTATTGATACGGCGGTAGGTTTTGGCACGGGGGTTGTTCCAGGAACCGAACACGGCATTGATAGAGTATTTGAGCTGTTCCAGCGGCTCCTGGGGAAAGGGGGCGCCGGTCTCTTTTTTGACAAGGTCTTCGTACCTGCCCACCAGCTCCTTGAGGTCCGCTGTCGTCAGGTCGGTATCCACCTGCACATTGCGTTCGCTTTTCATGGATCGCAGAATGGCCTCGAAGTGGTGGTGGGCAACGTCGAGCACCACATCGCCGAACATGGAGATAAAGCGGCGGTAGGAATCCCAGGCAAAGCGTTCATTCCCTGACTTTTTCGCCAGACCAAGAACGGTCTCGTCGTTGAGACCCAGATTCAGAACCGTATCCATCATACCGGGCATAGAGGCACGGGCGCCGGAGCGCACGGATACCAGCAGGGGATTTTCCACACGGCCAAAACCCTTTCCCGTAGCCACTTCCAGCTTCTTCAACGCTTCCAGCAGTTGATCCCACATGCCCGCAGGATACTGTGAGTTATTGGTATAATAGGAGATACAGGCCTCTGTTGAGATGGTAAATCCCGGAGGAACGGGAATACCCAGGTTGGTCATTTCCGCCAGCCCGGCACCCTTGCCACCCAGCAGTCCCTTGTCGGAACCGTCGCCTTCCGCTTTGCCATCACCAAAAAAGAATACGTATTTGTGTGCCATGAAACCTCCCCGGCATCAATCATGTCTGTCACGCCTGCGCCTGGCAGGACGTGCCTCAACCTTAGAACTTTTCATCGGAGACGTAAAGGAGAATTGCGCATCTGGCGAGCTGATATTTGCTATTTGTCGCCAATATGTACCATTGACCCGAAACAGGAATTTCGACAGCTTTCGTTTACCTGACATGGAATCTGATGTATATTCGGCATCAGGAACTATTTCCCGCAAGGAGAACCGAATGGAACAACAGAAGCTCCAGGAATATGACGGCAAAGATGGCAAGCCGGCCTATGTGGCGTATGACGGGAAAATTTACGACGTCAGCACAAGCCGCATGTGGAAAAACGGCGTCCACGCCCGCGTCCACAAGGCGGGAGAAGACCTCACCGAAGCCATGAAAAACGCCCCCCACGGTGCCGAAGTCCTGAAACGCTTTACGGAGGTGGACTCCCTGGAAGGAGCTCCGCCGGCATCAACGGTTTCCGGCAGTGCGGACCCCCTGGCCCAGTGGCAGCAGTGGTACCGGAAATACCATCCCCACCCTATGCTCATCCACTTCCCTATCGGCCTGCTGAACTTCGCCATCCTCATGCAGCTGCTCTTTCTGGTCACCGGACAGCCCACCTTTGAAACCACCGCCTTCCATGCCATGGCAGTGATGGTGTTGAGCATTATCCCCACCAGCGCGGCAGGCTGGTTCAGCTGGAAGATCAACTACAACAGTGCCTGGAACAGCATCTTCGCCGTGAAAATCATCTGCACCGCGATTCTGTTTATCCTCGCCACGCTGGTGGTTTTCCTGCGTCTGAGCGTACCGGACATCGCCCTGAACCGCGACGGACTCTTCTGGATCTACATGCTGCTGTTCTTCGGACAGATTCCCTTTTCCGCAGCCATCGGCTACAAGGGTGGCAAGCTGACATGGACCTGACAGTACGCTGAAAGCATATCACACTCTACACTTTCCTCAGGAGGTCAGACTATGGGCATCAACTACGCATCCATGAAGAAACATTTTCAGGTTGAAGGCAAAAGCTACGTCATGTATGGCATCAGAGATCTGGAAGCCGCCGGAATCGGCTCACTGGATCGCCTGCCATTCTCGATTCGTATTCTGGTGGAAAACCTCCTGCGCAACTACGATAATGGCAAGACCATTGACGAAGAAGCGCTGCGGGATATCGTCAACTGGAAACCCGCTTACGAGACGCCGCGTGAAATCGCCTACTACCCCGGTCGCGTCCTGATGCAGGATTTCACCGGCGTACCAGGCATTGTCGACCTGGCTACCATGCGCGACGCCATGAAGAGCCTGGGCAAAGATCCTTCCCTGATCAACCCCATAGTTCCCGTAGAGATGATCGTCGACCACTCTGTACAGATTGACTACTATGGTGAAGATGACTCCCTGGAAAAAAATGTTGCCAAGGAGTACGAGCGCAACTCCGAGCGCTACCGTCTGCTGAAGTGGGCCCAGAAAGCCTTCAAGAATATCCGCATCGTCCCGCCCAACTCAGGCATCTGCCACCAGGTGAACCTGGAATACCTGGGTCGGGTGGCCATGACCAAGACCAACAACGCTGGCGAGACAGAGGTTTTCCCTGACTCCCTGGTGGGCACCGACTCCCATACCACCATGATCAACGGCATCGGCGTCATGGGCTGGGGCGTGGGTGGCATCGAGGCGGAAGCGGTCATGCTGGGTCAACCCTATTACATGCCCATTCCCGAAGTGGTGGGCGTCAGGCTCCACGGCAGCCTGCGCGAAGGCGTCACTGCCACGGACCTGGTGCTGCGCATTACCGAAATGCTGCGCAAGCACAAAGTGGTTGAGAAGTTTGTGGAATTTTATGGCCCTGGCGTCAAAGCCCTTTCCGTCGTTGATCGGGCCACCATCGCCAATATGGCCCCCGAATACGGCGCTACCATGGGCTTCTTCCCCGTGGACGAGAAGACCATCGAATACCTCCATCTCACCAACCGCAGTGAAGCTGCTCTGCTCACCGAGTACTACACGAAAACCCAGAAGCTCTTCTATGAAGGGCATGAGCAGCCGGAGTACAGCTCTTCCCTGGAGCTGGACCTGGACACCATAGTCCCCTCCATGGCCGGGCCTTCCCGTCCCCAGGACCGCGTAAACCTGGAAAGTGTTGCCCAGCGTTTTGCCGACGTGTTCGGCAGCGAGAAAAAGCCAGTTGAACTCACCGTCAAGGACAAGAAGGCGGTAATAGATAATGGCAGCGTGGTGATCGCCGCCATTACCTCCTGCACCAATACATCCAACCCATCGGTCATGATCGGCGCGGGGCTGGTAGCCAAAAAAGCCGTGGAAAAGGGGCTCAAGGTTCAACCCCATGTCAAGACCTCACTGGCGCCCGGTTCCAAAGTAGTGACCCGCTACCTGAGCAGCAGCGGCCTGCTGCCACACCTGGAAGCGCTGGGCTTTGGCGTCACTGCCTATGGCTGCACCACCTGTATCGGCAACAGCGGCCCCTTGGATGCGAACATTGAGCAGGCCATCAAGGATAAGGATCTCGCGGTGGCTTCCGTGCTTTCTGGCAATCGTAACTTCGAAGCACGGGTCCATCAGAGCGTCAAGGCCAATTTCCTCGCCTCACCGCCTCTGGTCGTGGTTTATGCGCTGACCGGCCGGGTGGATATGGACATTACCACCGAGCCCATCGGCACTGGCAGCAATGGTCAGCCCGTGTACCTCAAGGACATCTGGCCAACCAGCGAGGAGATCCAGGATGCCATGGCTGGCACCGTTTCCCCCGCTGTTTTTGAACAGGAGTATAGTCAGATTCTTGATGGTGACCACTTCTGGCGCGCCCTGGAAGTTCCAGAAGGCGAAACCTTCCAATGGGATGAGAAGTCCACCTACATCCGCCGACCCACTTTCTTTGATAATGTGGGTGAAGCTGCTCAGGGACTGGCTGACCTTGAGGGAGCCCGCATCCTGCTGGCCCTGGGAGATTCCGTCACCACCGATCACATTTCTCCCGCCGGCAGCATCCCCAGGGATTACCCGGCAGGAAAATATCTTATCAGCCATGGGGTGGACTTTGAGGACTTCAACTCCTACGGTTCACGGCGCGGCAACCACGAAGTCATGATGCGCGGAACCTTTGCCAATGTGCGCATCAAAAACGCCCTGGCTCCCGAGAAGCAGGGCAGCTGGACCCGCAAGTACCCTGACGGAAAGCTGGCTTATGTCTACGATGCTGCCATGGAATACGCGTGGGAAGGCATCCCCCTGATCGTCCTTGGTGGCAAGGAGTATGGCACTGGATCATCCCGCGACTGGGCTGCCAAGGGCACCCTGCTGCTGGGTATCAAGGCCGTCATCACCGAGTCTTTTGAACGCATCCACCGCAGCAACCTGGTGGGCATGGGAGTGCTGCCCATGGTCTTCAAAGAGGGTCAGAGCTGGAGCAGCCTGGGCCTGAAGGGCGATGAAGTGTGCTCTGTTCTGGGTATATCCAGCCTGAGCCCCGGAAAAGAACTGACCGTGGTTGCCGTCAGTCCCGATGGAAGTCGCAAGGAATTCCAGGCCATCGCCAAGGTAAATACCCAGATCGAAGTAGAGTATCTGCAGGCCGGCGGTATTTTGACCTATGTCCTGCGCCGTATGGGATAAGCCTCAACAGGTGCATGTACATCTGAGCCCCCCGGCTTCGGGGGGCTTTTTCGATTTCCTGAAATACTTATCCGAAAGGAGTTTCTATGATATCGGCCCACTGGAAAGACGGACGCTCATTCATCCCGCAAAAAATCCTCTGCGTTGCCAAAAATTACCTGGAGCATGCCAAAGAGATGGGAGATGGCGTGCCCGAAGAACCCGTCTTCTTCCTGAAACCAAACTCCGCACTGGTACCAGCGGGGGCTGCAGTACCCAAACCCGCCTGGACCAACGACCTGCAGCACGAAGTGGAACTGGCAGTGCGAATCGGACACCAGTGCTCACGCGTCCACGTGGATAAGGCCCTCGCCATGGTTGACGGCTATGCTGTGGGTCTTGATTTCACAGCCCGTGATGTGCAGCGCGCACTTAAGGCCGCTGGGCTTCCCTGGGAAAAGGCCAAGGCCTACGATGGTTCCTGCGCGCTCTCCCCTTTTGTCAGCGCAGCAGAGGTGAACCCGCACTTTCCCCTGGAACTGATCCTGGACGTCAATGGCCAGCGCCGCCAGCAGGGGACGACACAGCAGATGATTCACGATATCGCGAAACTGGTGGCCCATGCCAGCACCTACTTTACCCTGCATCCCGGTGATGTACTTCTGACCGGCACCCCGGCCGGAGTCGGCACCCTGGTGCCCGGTGACCTGGTGTACGCTGCGGTGGCAGGCGTCGCGGATCTTCAACTGACCATCCAGGAGGCGTAGTATGAAAATTGGTGTCTTTCAGATGGAAGTGGTTACAGCCGAACCCTTTCAGAATCTGGAAAAGGTGCGCCACATCCTGCGCACCAACGACTGTCAGATCTATGTGCTGCCTGAATTATGGAGCACTGGCTTCTGTAATAAACAGTTCGCGGAACTGGCACCGGTGTGTGACGAAATCGAGGAACAGATCGCGGAACTTTCCCGACAACACAACTGCACCATCATCGGCAGCATGCTCAAAAAATCCCCGGCCGGCATCCATAATCACCTGAGCTCCTACAACCGGGGGGTCAAGGAGCTGGAATACAACAAGATTCACCTCTTTACCCTGCTGCGCGAGGAGCGCTACCTGATCGGCGGCAACAGCCGCGGCCTGGCACACAGCCCTGATAATGGCATCTATGGCGCGGGAATCTGCTACGACCTGCGCTTCCCCGAGATGTTCCGCGCCCTGGCCGTAGATAAGGCTGCCATGATATTTCTGCCGAGCCAGTGGCCCATGGAGCGCCTGGATCACTTCAGAACCCTGTGCATCGCTCGGGCCATTGAAAACCAGGCTTTTTTCATCAGCTGCAATAATGTGGGGCGCCTGCACGAGAAGATGCAGTTCGCGGGACATTCTCTGGTGGTTGACCCTTGGGGCAAGGTGCTGGCTGAAGGCTCAGGAGAGCAGGAAGAGTTGCTGATATGCCTGGTAGACCCCGCCAAATCCGACGAAGTGCGCCAGATGATCCCCGTTTTCCGGGATCGCAAGCCTGAGCTCTACCAGTAAAAAGAGTGCGATACAAGAAGAGCTTGGCCATACCATGGAAGACAAGGGCTCACTGAACTAAATCAACAGTGACTTTTCACTTTCCGCATTCAGGCGTAAGCGCCTGATGCGGATATTCAACAGAATGCCGATGCCTGCCAGCACCGCAACCATACTGGAGCCTCCATAGGAGATAAAGGGCAGGGGAACTCCCACCACCGGCAGCAGTCCCATGATCATCCCCAGATTGACAAACGCATGCAGCACCAGAATAGAGATAATGCCCACCGCCAGGAAGGTCCCCTCGCGATCCTTGGAGCTCTGGGCTATCTCAAAGGCTCGCAGGATCAGCAGAAAAAAGAGCGCGAAAAAGATGAGCATACCCACCATCCCAAGCTCCTCCGCCATAACGCTGCCGATGAAATCCGTATGACGCTCCGGCAAAAAGCGCAGCTGACTCTGGGTTCCTTCCAGCAAACCTTTACCCCAGATTCCGCCGGAACCAATGGCAATTTTTGACTGGATGATGTGATACCCCGCACCATGGGGATCTGACTCGGGGTTGAGAAACGTCAGGACACGCCGCTTCTGATAGGGTTTCATGGCGCTCCACAAAACCGGTAGAGATGCCAGAGTAAAGACAAACACCGCCGAAAGCAGTTTCAGGTTAATGCCCGCCACAAAAACCATGATGGCAAAGAGCATGATAAACATCAGGGAAGTGCCCAGGTCAGGCTGATTGGCGATCATCAGAAAGGGGATCAGCACCAGGGCAAATGGCTTCCACAGGTCAAAGAGGGCGAGATTGCCAACCTTGCGCAGATCGGAGAAATATTTGGCCATGGTAAACACGATGACCAGCTTGCCGATTTCACTGGGCTGAATGCCAATCCCGCCAATGCGTATCCAGCGCTGCGCACCCATGCCAACACTGCCGTGAATCAGAACGTAGAGGAGGATCAGCAGGAGGATCAAATACCAGATATAGGCATAGCGCACCAGGAAGTGGTAGTCCACAAAAGCCATGACGAACATGACGACAATACCAATGCAGATCCAGGTGAGCTGTTTGTAGAACATCGCCGATGGCTGCTGATTCAGGGCGTCATAGGATGACGTGTATATCATCAGGATCCCATAGGCGCAAAGGGAGAGCGTAAAAAATATCAGCAGCCAGTCCAGACGCCCAAAAAACTCTATGAAAAACTGCTGTCGCTTCCCGATACTCTGCTGGCCATTCAGATACATGCAAACCTTCACCAAAAAAAATACGAACCCGGATATGGCTTCTGCAACGCTCCTTTCTACCTCTTTTTTCCCGGAAAATCCAGCTGCCATGTCATATCGAAAACATCACGCCTGATATGCAATAAAAAAAGCCCCACTTTCGTGGGGCTTGCCGTGTGTTCTCAAAGCGGGAGTTACTTTTCCCAGAAGCGCATGGTTCCGTTTTTCTCCAGGCTGATGTGCATGTTGTAGCACTCGTCGAGGAGCTGGGGCTCGTGGTGGTAGCCCGTGGTTTTTTCGGCGCGCTCCAGGTACTCCATGAGGTAGTCTTTGTACGTGGGGTGGGCACACTTGTTGATGATCTCGCGGGCACGATCCTTGGGAGCCAGCCCACGCAGGTCAGCCAGACCCTGATCAGTAACCAGGACGTCAATATCGTGCTCAGTGTGGTCAACGTGGGGTACTTTGGGCACCACGCCGGAGATACCGAACTCGTCGGTCTTGGATGGGCGCACAGAGGGGCAGTGCATCATGGAGATATACGCGTTGCGCTCGAAATCACCAGAACCGCCGATACCGTTGATCATGCGGGTTCCGCCCACCAGGGTGGAGTTGGCGTGGGCGTAGATATCAAACTCAACCGGCGTGTTCATGCCGATAACGCCAAGGCGACGGATGAGCTCGGGGTTGTTGGATATCTGCTGTGGACGCATCAGAACCATTTCCTTGTACTTGTCGTACTTGCTCCACCACTCCGCGAAGCCTTCGTTGGAAAGGGACAGGGATGTACAGTTGATGAACTTGCACTTGCCGGAGTCCAGGAAGGGCAGGAAGGTGTCCTGGAGAACCTCGGTGAATACCACCAGGTCTTCAAAGGGAGAAGCGGTCAGGCCGCCGACAACGGCGTTAGCGATATTACCCACGCCGGACTGCAGGGGCAGCAGGTTTTTGGGCAGACGTCCAGCCTTCACTTCGGCCTGGAAGAAATCGACGATATGATCGGCGATGGCCTGGGAAACTTCATCGGTTCCCTTCAGGGCACGGCCGTTATCAGGCATTTTTGACTCGACAATGGCGATGATTTTGCTCTTGTCAGTGGGAACATAGGGAGTGCCGCAACGCTGACGCACGTCAGTAATAGGCAGAATTTTGCGGTAGGGGGGCAGGTCCGTCATCAGGATATCGTGCATACCTTCAAAAGAGGGCAGGCCAGTGTTGACTTCGACGATAATCTTTTCCGCGATGTCAATGATTTCAGGGGCGGCACCGATGGAGCCGGCCAGGATGATATGACCTTCTTCGGTGATACCGGAGGCTTCGATAATGGCCACGTCCAGCTTTCCACCGGAATCCTTGGTGTAGAATCCGTACTTCAGGTCCTGAGCGAACATGGAGAGGTGCTTGTCACCCATGCGGATCTTGCCGGTGTTGATGGCTTTGCCCAGGTTTTTCCCGGTCTGGTAGGGCCAGCGGCGGTCGATGATGTCAAGGGTTGCCCAGCGATCTTCGGTTTCAGCACCAACGGAAGCACCGATAAACAGGTTGAATTTCCACTTCCCCTGCAGGTTGTTGCGTTCTACGTGCTCGGCTATGGCAATGGGGACCACCTTGGGGTAGCCAACGGGAGTAAAACCGGACCAACCCAGGTTCATGGGCTTGGTTTCAGCTTGCTTGAAAAAGGGAATGGTGTCCTCGGGCTTCATGAAGAGGTGATGAAGGGACGCGTCGCGCACTCTTGACTTCAGGTCAGACATGGTGCCTCCTTAAAATAAAATAAGTTATATTTTCGAATAAGTACTCGAAGAAGCCGAAAATATCTCGTTATTTACTCAGAAAACCGTTGCGTTGTCAACAGGAAATCCCGAAGAAATAAAACGGGTTTCTACTGGAAGTGTCCATTGTACACAATCTTCCTCACGCCCGCCTCCCTGCAAACAGAGTCCCGGAGCGGCTCCGGACACATGCACCCACCATCCCGAGATTTGCTGTTCCTGAAAAGACACCGTAATGCTATACTCCGCACCAGACTGACCAGAAAGAGGTTCACTATGTGCGGAATCGTCGGATATACCGGCTCGCGGGCGGCCATGCCCATTATACTGGAAGGACTCAAGCGCCTGGAATACCGCGGATACGACTCTGCCGGTATCGCCACCATGCAGGACGGCAACTGTTCCACCATCAAGGAAAAGGGCAAGCTGATGAACCTGGAGAAACTCCTGGCCAGCAGCCACCTTCCCGGCTCCATGGGAATCGGCCACACCCGCTGGGCCACCCACGGAAAACCTTCGGTCAGCAATGCCCATCCCCACCAGTCCGACAACATTTACCTGGTCCATAATGGCATAATTGAAAACCACAAAAAACTCAAGGCATCTCTGGAGAAAGAGGGCTACACCTTTCTCTCTCAGACTGACACAGAAGTCATCGCTCACCTTATCCGCAAACACTATCAGGGCGACTTTCTGGAAGCCGTCATGGCTGCGGTGAAACAGCTCAAGGGAGCTTTTTCCATTGTGGCCATGGACACCATGACGCCCCAGTCCATCGTCTGCGTCAAAAAAGAGTCGCCTCTGGTCATCGGTACAGGCGCAGATGAGCACTTTATCGCCAGCGATATTCCCGCTGTACTCTCCCACACCCGCGATTTCCAGTTCCTCGAAGACGGAGACATCGCTTTGGTCACTCCCGGCTCCGTGCAGATTTATCACAACGGAGTCCTGGTTGAGCGGCCGGTGAAAACCGTATCCTGGAGCCCATCCGCTGCGGAAAAAGGTGGATACAAGCACTTTATGCTCAAGGAAATATACGAGCAGCCACGGGCCATTCGCGACACCCTCATGGGGAAGCACGATGATGGTGAAATACTCCTCAGTGACATTCACCTCAGCGATGGAGACCTGGCCGCGGTGGAGCGCATTCAGCTGGTCGCCTGTGGAACCAGCTGGCACGCCGCCATGATCGGAAAATACTATATTGAGAAATATGCCGCGATTCCCGTCGAGGTTGATATTGCCAGCGAGTATCGCTATCGCCCGAAAATCATCAACCCCACAACCCTGGTCGTTCCCGTCAGTCAAAGCGGCGAGACCGCCGATACCCTGGCGGCACTAAAGGATGCGAAGCAACTCGGCGCCAAGGTCATCTGCATCTGCAATGTGGTGGACAGCTCCATTGCCCGCGAATCCCACGGCGTCCTCTACACCAACGCCGGGCCGGAAATCGGCGTCGCCTCCACCAAGGCGTTCACCACACAACTGGCAGCCCTCTACCTGCTGGCACTGTTCCTGGGGCAGAAGTGCGGCCATCTCAAAGCCAAGGACATCAAACGCAAATTTAAAGCCATCGAGGCGCTGCCCGAGCAGATGGAACAGGTGTTGAGCGACGAGCCAAGGTACACTGAGTTCGCCCGCAACTTTCATAATCACCAGGACTTCCTTTTTCTCGGCCGCTCCTATAACTTCCCTATCGCCCTGGAAGGCGCGCTGAAGCTCAAGGAGATATCCTATATCCACGCCGAGGGATACGCTGCCGGTGAAATGAAACACGGGCCCATCGCCCTGATAGACAAGGAAATGCCCGTGGTGGTGGTCGCCACCGCGTCAGAGGTCTACGAAAAGACCATCTCCAATATAGAGGAGGTCATGGCACGCAACGGACTGGTCATCGCCATCACGAATCCGGACAACCAGCTCAGCGGAGCCGTGGAGAACTTCGTGGTCCCGGAAGTCGACGAAGAGCTGAGCCCGCTTGTCAATGCCATTCCCATGCAGTTCCTGGCCTACCATATCGCCGACTACAAGGGCTGCGACGTGGACCAGCCCCGCAACCTGGCGAAGTCGGTTACGGTGGAATAACTCTGAGCGTTCCTCCCCTTAAAGGTGGCGCATCTGGTATCAAAAAATTTTCGCGAGGAGTACTTCATGAAAACAGGAGTCGTACTGCTGAATATGGGAGGCCCGTCTTCCCTGGAGCAGGTACTGCCTTTTCTGACCGGCCTTTTTAACGACCCGCGCATCCTTGGAATACGCAATGGCCTGGTGCGCAAGGCCCTGGCCAGCTACATCATATCCCGTCGCCTGCCTACGGCCATCAGCCACTATGAGCTCATCGGCGGCAAGAGCCCCCTGCTGGAGCACACGGAAAAGCTCGCCCCCAAGGTGGAACAGGAGCTGGCACAGCTGGGCATTGAGGCCATGGTGGCTGCGGGCATGCGTTATCTGGAGCCCCGCACACCGGCAACGGTACAGCAGCTGGTGGAAAAGGGCTGCTCGCGGATAATCGGTTTCAGCATGTACCCCCACTACAGCCTCTCCACCACGGGCAGCAGCGTGGAAGACTTCCAGCAGGCGACACAGGACATTCAGGGCGTCCAAACCCACCTGGTGGAATCCTACCCTGACGAGCGTTTCTATATCGCTGCCATGCGTCAGAAAATCGATCAGGCGCTGCAGAAATGCCAGCACAAGCCCCTGCTGCTCTTCTGCGCCCACTCCCTGCCGGAAAAGCTTATCCGCAGTGGCGACCCCTATCGCGACCACATTTACCGCACGGTTCAGGCGCTGCTGGAGTTCTACCCCGACTACGCCCACGATGTGGTCTTCCAGAGCCGCGCCACCCGTGGCAAGTGGCTGGAGCCGGATATCGACCACCGCCTGCCCGAGCTGGTGGATGAGGGGCATGAAAACATGCTGGTGGTGCCCGTCAGCTTCACCTGTGACAATGTTGAAACCGTTTACGAACTTGAGATGGAGCACCGGGAACTGGCCGGAGTGGTGGGCGTCAAGGAGTATGCTGTCGTCGAGTGCCTGAATGACTCTGACCTGTTCGCCCACGCTATTGCCCACATGATCAGCCGGGAGCTCAACCATGACTGAACGTATTGCCATTATCGGCGGCGGCCTCAGCGGCCTTGGTACCGCCTATTACCTGCATCAGGGTGCACCGGATGCCAGGATTACCGTTTTCGAAGCCGCACCCAGAACCGGCGGAAAGATACAGACATCCCGCGGGGAGTTCACCTGTGAGTCCGGGCCCAACGGCTTCCTGGACAGTCGACCGGAGATCGTCCAGCTCAGCCACGAGCTGGGACTGACCGCAACCTTGCTTCCCGCCAACGCCAACAGCGCCCGCCGCTTTATCTATTCCAGCGCCAGGCTCAATGAAATCCACGCTCACCCGCTGAAGTTCATGGCAAGTCCGCTGCTGAGCCCCCTTGGCAAGCTGCGCCTGTGCCTGGAGCACTTTGCCCCCAAGCCACGGGCTGAGGATGAGACCCTGGAGGAATTCGGCTGCCGCAAGCTCGGTCGCGAAGCCTTTGAGCGGCTGATCGACCCCATGGCCAGCGGTGTCTATGCCGGAAACCCCGCGCACATGAGCGTCAGATCCTGCTTCCCGAGAATCTACCAGATGGAGCGGCAGTATGGTTCCCTGACCCGCGCCCTCTTTGCCATTAAGAAAGAGAAAAAGCAGCAGGGTGAAACATCCTCCGGCCCGGCAGGGCCCGCCGGACTGCTGACCTCCTTCAAGGGTGGACTTTACGAAATGATAGAAGCCCTGCAGGAGCAGTGTGGAGCCACCATCCGCACCAACTGCCCTGTGCTCAACCTCACCTGCTCCCAGGACAGTCAGTGGGAAGTCTGGACTTCCGCCGGTAAAGAGACCTTTGACGCCGTCGTATGCGCCACGCCAGCCTGGGACAGCGCCGACATCCTGCACTCCGGCTTCGCCGAGCTGGCCGGGAAGCTCAGGGCAATTCAATCGTCCCCCATTTCCGTTGTGGCTCTGGCCTATGATACGCCTTCCTTATCCGGCGTGGACACCAACGGCTTTGGCTTTCTGGTGCCAGGACGGGAAGGACGCAAACTGCTGGGTTCCCTGTGGAGCAGTTCCATCTTCCAGCATCGCGCCCCGGCAGGCACCTTCCTGACCCAGTGCATGGTGGGCGGAGCCCGCCAGCCTGAGCTGGCGCTATTGGATGACGATGCTCTGGTGCAGCTGGTGCGCGACGAACTCCGCATCACCATGGGCATTGCCGCAGAGCCCATCTACCGCAAAATCTTCCGCTGGGATGCCGGAATCCCCCAGTATAACATGGGCCACAGCCAGATACTCAGTGACATTGAAGAGCTGCGTCGCCACACACCTCGGCTGTACTTCACCGGTAACTCATACCGTGGTATCTCCGTCAACGACTGCGTTGTGGACGCGCGCAGCATAAGCGAGCTGCTGCTGCGCGAAGGCAGGACTCCCTGAGGCCCGCTCCTCCAGGAGTGCATTCTGCCATGCTGCCATCCGTTGAATCCACCAGTGTCTACAGCGTCTGCGCTTTCCTCACCCGGGTACGCTTCGGCCTGAAGCGCGAATTCCGCAACATACGGGTCAGGGGAGAAGTGTTTGCCTGCAATGGCTCAGCGGCCGGTCATCTGTACATCACCCTCAAGGAAGGCAATGAGTCTCTCCAGGTGGCCTACTTCCGCAACCACCACCACGGCCTGGCAAAAATTTCCCGGGGAGACCTGGTGGAATGTCAGGGCTATGTGGATATCTATAACAGTACGTTTCAAATGGTTGCCAGCCGCGTAGAGGTGCAGGGGGATGGCAGACTCTTCGAAGCTTTTGCAAAACTCAAAGCCGAGCTTGAAAAAAAAGGCTACTTTGATAAGATACATAAGAAAGCCATCCCGGCTTTCCCACAAAGAATCGCGTTAATTACCAGTGAATCGGGTGCCGCGCTGCAGGATATTCTGTCAACGGCATCCGATGTTTTGTATTGTCTGGACATCACCATCCACCATGTCAGCGTCCAGGGACAGGTGGCGGTTGGCCAAATATGCGAGGCCATCGCAGCCGCACAGTCAGCAGACTACGACCTGCTGGTACTGTGTCGTGGTGGAGGCTCAGCCCTTGACCTGCAGCCGTTTAACAGCCAGGAGATTGCCGAAGCGATTTTCCGCAGCAGGCTGCCTGTCATCTCGGCTGTCGGCCATGAAACTGACCTCAGCATCTGTGATCTGGTGGCAGATCTGCGTGTGGAAACCCCTACGGCTTTTGGCCACCTGCTGGCAACCCCATTTCGCCAGATCCAGGAGAGACTGCGACGAGCACAGCAGCGCATGACCTGGCTACAACAGAATCAGCTGACCCGCAACACAGCGATTCTGGAGCGCCACGAACGCGATATCACCCTGGCTCTGCGCAGAACACTGGACCGCAGCACATTTGGCCTGGAATCCCTGTCTGCCAAACTCGATAAAATTCTGGAGAGACGTGTGACACACCTGCAGCAGAAAACGGAATACCTGGGGAATCACCTGCACCGCCTGAGCCCCCAAAGCAGGGTCGAACACCTGGAACACCAGTGTTCCCTGCTGCGTCACCGGCTGGAAAACCGGATGCAAGCCTCGCTGGATATATCGCAGCACCGCCTGGGGCGCTGCTGCGATCTTCTGGAAACCCTTTCGCCACGAAAAGTCCTGCAACGGGGCTACAGCGTGCTGCTGCAAGCCGACGGAACCGTGGCACATAACGCCCGCGATCTGCATCCGGGCGAACCCCTGACAGGTATCCTGCACCGGGGCACATTGAAACTTACGATTACGCATATTCTGGAGGATACTGATGGATCGAATTCCCATGACCAAAACCGGCCTGGAAAATCTCAGAAAAGAGCTGGAGCACCTCAAAAAAAATGAACGCCATCAGGTGAAGGAAGAAATCGCCGTTGCCCGCGCCCATGGTGACTTGAAAGAAAACGCCGAATACCATGCCGCCCGTGAAAAGCAGTCTTTTATTGAGGGGCGCATCGCTGAGCTTGAAGACAAAGTGCTGCGGGCCGAGGTCATCGACCCGTCCACCCTGGCTAGCGACAAGGTCCTCTTCGGTTCACAGGTCACTCTGCTGAACCTGGAAACTGACAGCGAAGTGGTATACACGGTTGTCGGCGACGACGAAGCTGACTATAAAAGCAATCTGATTGCCGTTTCGAGCCCACTGGCCCAGAGCCTTATCGGAAAACGCGTCGGGGACGAAGTGGTCGTCAACGCGCCCAAAGGCGCCGTGGAGTACGAAATCCTGAAGATCGGTCAGTAAAAAAAGAATGCCCGACCTTGGGGGAGGTCGGGCAACGGTCAATAGGAGGTTATGCTGACGTACAGGGGAGGGTTTACCTGTTGCGTCACCGGGGTTGCTCCCTTGGGGGAGGGAGGAAGGATCATATCCTTCACCACGAATACTATGATATTGTCAGCTTACCGACATGTCTTTTCCGCTGAAATGCAGTTTTTTTCCGGCGAAAGTCATGTACACCGCGACAAATTACCCGAACCAGGGCGCGGGATTTTGTGGCATATTCACGCAATCCCTGTCAGCTGAATAATTAACTGAAGTTTCGCATCCCCGAAACGGCAGGTTGTCAGCGCTGACCCTGATGTCACGCTGCAATGGCCGAAATGGTTCTACACAGACGGCGTCGCTTGACATTATCCTCACCATAGATACGAGTTTCTTTTGCCACTTTTTACCCGCAAAAAGTGGCTGGGAAGCGGCCCCCAGTGCTGTCCTTTTCAGCCGTCCGCTTGCCTGGAACTGGGGACCGCAAACAACCGCCCTCCGTGGCTTTTGGTTTGCGGTTGCCGCCCTCGTGGCGGCAACCCTGCGGGTCCATAGCGTTCCAGTCGGCGCGTCCTGGCTGGGCCAGCACACGGGGGAACAGCAGAGAGTCCCCCCTGAGCCCGTCCGGTGAGTGCGACGCCTGGCTGGCAAGACCCAAACGGGACACTCACAGGAAGTGAGTGGTCCGGCAGCACTGCAGGGAGGCAGTGTCTGCCGGATCTCCAGAACAGGCGAGCAATGAGCCGGAAAAACGGGCGTTCGGGGGGCGCGTTTTTGTGTCCTTTTTGCGCGGTCAAAAAGGACAATATCCAGAGACGAAAAATGGAATACCAGATAAGTCAAGCATTCAAAATCAATACGGTTTCCGCGAAATAAACACTAGTATAATAACAGCTTAGCTCAAGACAACAAGGTGCGAAAGTTGAGAGCCAACTTGCAATTTACCATATGGCAACATCAGCACCCTTCAGGAGTCATTTCCTTGATTGATTTTTGCTCACTGAACTATCAGCAGGTCCAGCGGCTCTTCGCCGATCTCGGTCAGCCAAAATTCCGTGTAGACCAGTTCCTGGCATGGGTTTACGCCAAAGGATGCCTGGACATGGACGCCTATACCAATGTGTCCAAAGAACTGCGCTCGCTCCTGAGGGAGACGATCCACTTTCCCCGTTATACCATTGAGTCTGTCCAGCACTCCCGCGTCGACAACACGCGCAAGATTCTCCTGCGCTTCCCCGACGGTCACGCGGTGGAGACGGTTCTGATTCCCGTACACAGCAAACTCAGCCAGTGCCTTTCCACCCAGGTGGGCTGCAAGATGGGCTGCACCTTCTGCGCCACTGCCTCCATGGGGTTCAAACGCAATCTGTCCGTCTCGGAAATCCTGGCTCAGGCCTTTGCCGCCCGCGAAATCATTGAGCCCCATGAGAGAGTGGGAAATTTTGTCTTCATGGGCATGGGTGAGCCGCTGGATAACTATGAGAACAGTATTGCTGCCATAAAAACCATCATACACCCCCAGATGATGGGCTACAGCCACCGCCACGTCACCCTCTCCACCTGTGGCATTCTGAAGGGAATCCGGCGCCTGTCCCGTGAAGAGCTGCCCTGCAACCTGGCCATCAGCCTGCATGCCGTCAATGACGAACAGCGCAGCTTCCTGATGCCGGTCAATCGTGCTGACGGGCTCCACGCCCTCATGCAGACCCTGCGGGAATTTCCCCTGAGTTCCAAAAAAGTTATCACTATCGAGTACCTTCTCATCAGAGACTTCAATGACAGCACTGATGATGCGAAGAAACTTCTGCAACTGCTGCGCGGATTACGCTGCAAGGTTAACCTTATCGTCTACAATCCACATGACTATGCGGATTATCATGCTCCGGACGAAAAAAGAGTACTCCAGTTTCAACGCATTTTAGCCGAAAAAGGAGTAATGACATTTATCAGAAAAAGTGGTGGTTCCGACATTGACGCAGCCTGCGGTCAACTGGCGGGAAAATCATCCTGATAACCTATCGAGGGGGCAACCATGGAGCGTAAACATAAAATCATCATTGGAGCACTGCTCTTCTTCATTTTTTCTGCCCTTGTCTCTATTACCCAATGGGAGTTCCTGAAGAATTTTCTGTCCGGTGGGAACTTTGCCTTCATTGACCACCATGTGAGCAAATCCCCGGAAGAGATCATCGCCACCATGAAAATCCCGGAGCGCTACCGGGATGGTACAACAGCAGCACCGGAACGACCGGAATCATCGCGCACCTTCAGTCCTGGCAACCTGCTGCGCGGAACTCCATCCACTCCCCCCCAGCGCCCAGAGGAACCCCCACTGGAACAGGCTTATGACCCGGCCCTGGCACGGGCCTACTTCCAGAAAGCCCGTGAGCATGACCAGTCTGGCGAATTCCGCGATGCCATGGAAGCCTATCAGCTTGGACTGCAATACGACCAGACCAATTCCGAGGCATTTTATCGCTACGGGGTTATCGCCTACGACTTTGGCCAGCGCCAGGAGGCCATGGGCGCGTTGGCGCGGGCCGTACAGATGGAACCGGCCAATGTGGATTACCGCATGACCTATGCCCGTATGCTGGCCCAGAACAATCTACGAGAAGATGCCAGGGTTCAGCTGCAGGAAGTGCTTCGCATTGACCCGGGCAACCGCACCGCGGGTACTTTGCTCAGAACCCTGGAGCGATAGGCCTTCCAACAGAAACTGTACCGCCACCATCTGGTAGCGGCTGCACTCTTTGCCGGGGTAGCCCTGTGTGCGTGGATCCAGTTCACCATCCCTGAGCCCTATTCGCGCAGCCTGGAAGCGCATGTGTACATAACCAAACTGGACTGGCGCTACGCAGGCGGGCGGGTTGAAGTCCGTGATGAAGAGGGCGGGCGCTATCTGCTGCACCTCACCAATGCACAGATGCATCGGGTGGTCAGTCAGGGGGATCGCGGTCTGCTCTTTGTGCGTGGCAGTGTCTACTTCCCTCGCCTGAGCGCGGACAACTCCGGTTATGTGACCTGGCTGGCCTCCCAGGGATATCAGGGCATTATCAACCCCTTCTATATCAGCACAGACGCGCTGCAAGGGCCATCCTGGCGTTTGCGCTACCTCCAGTGGATCCGTGAACGCTCCTACACGCTTCCCCCCGATGTCGCCCCCCTGTTTGTCAGTATGTTTACGGGGTTCCGCGAGTACTCGCCCCAGTACCACGCTGGTTTCGCCTATGCCGGTACGGCCCACCTGCTGGCCATCAGCGGCCTGCATATCGGTTTCATTTTCCTGATGGTATGGCTGCTGACCGGCATTTTCACGCGGAATATGGGAATCCGCATCGGTCTGGCTACGCTCACGGTGGTGCTGCATACCGCCATGGTCGGATTTCCCATTCCGGCTACCCGTGCCATGATTTTTACCTTGATTTATGCCGGTGGCTACCTGTTCCGTCGTAAAGGCGATGCGCTGCAGACGTTTTTTCTCACGGCTTCCATATCTCTGCTGATCTGGCCCGGCTCCATCATGGGAGCCAGTTTTCAGTTCTCCTACCTGGTAACCGGCTCCCTCATCCTCTTTGCAGGGCTGTTCCGCCGCTGGCAGTACGTCTGGGTTTGTTTTTTGTGTTTTTTTGCCAGCCTGCCGATCACCGCGTGGCACTTCGGCTATGTCAATCTCCTGTCTGCCCTGGTGAATCTTGCGGCAGTACCAGTATTTTCGGCCCTGCTCTACAGTTTCTTTCTGCACCTGCTGCTGCCCGCCGCTCTCATCATTGACCCCCTTCACACGGCACTGGGGTGGCTCAATCAGGTGACCTGGGTCGTACCCGTGCGCTTCAGCACCATCTCCACGCTTCTGATATTCGGACTGCTGACAGCAGCACTGTGGCGAAAAGTCCATCCCTATCGGCCAGCCCTCTTGGCCCTGCTCCCTGTGGCGGTGTATTTCTCCCTGAACGCTTCGCCTCAGGCGATCACCCTGGAAAATCGCAACTACCGCATAGAGTACGACCCCGAAAGGGATCGCCTGATCTTCGAACACCGACAGTATCAGTCCCAGAACACCATCTACGCCGAACGCTCCCTTCTGCAGAGGGGGGTAGTCAAAGTCGGCGAACTGCACATCCGCAATGCGGGAAAGAGCCGGTTTCAACACATTCGGGCAGAGAATACGAATTTCGAGTAGGAAAGCATTGAAGCCCGCTGCAGTTTGGCATACAAGTAACCCGAAGGCACCTGGTGCTCCGACTGACTTGCATAGGGAAGAATGGGTTTGAGATGCCACACAGCAAACGCACCTATCTGAAAATTCTGGGCAAGGGCCATATGGGCCTGCTCAAGCTCATTGAGCGCATCAACCTGAATGACAATACCTTCCTGATTCTCATGGCTGCTGGCATCGGGGTTTTCAGCGCCCTGTGCAATGCCTTTTTCCGTATCTCCATTACCGCCATGGAAAAACTCTTCTTTGAAGATATCTTCCACTACTTTGGTGTCTCCTACGACTTCCCGGGACGCCTGCTGCTCTTTTTCATCCCCATCATCGGCGCGCTGATCATCATGCCTGTCATTATCCGCTATCCGAAGGAGTCCAGCGGATACGGGCTGCCGGGACTGCTGGAAAATGTCATTTTCAAGAACGCCGTCATCGCCCCCAAGACGATCCTGCTGCGCACCTTCACCACTTCCGTGACCCTGGGCAGCGGTGGCAGCGCGGGTCGCGAGGGGCCCATTGTCGCCATTGGCGCCGCTATCGGTTCCGCCTTTGGCCAGCTCTTCAGAATCAGTGGCAACCGCATGCGCATCCTGGTGGCCTGCGGGGCCGCCGGTGGCATATCCGCTGCCTTCGACGCCCCTATCGCCGGAGCCATGTTCGCGCTGGAGATCATGCTTCTGGGAAATCTGGCCGTATACAGCTTCAGTCCCATCGTCATTTCGGCAGGCGTCGCTACCGTTACCACCCGGGCAATTTTTGAAAAGGAGGTGGAGTTCTTCCTGCCCGCCTTCACCATGGTATCCCTGCAGGAGTTCTACCTGTACTGCCTGCTGGGGCTGGTGGCCGGACTGGTGGCGGTGGGCTATATTCGCCTGTACTATCATATTACTGACCGTTTTGAACGGCTGAACGTGCATATCGGTGTCAGGCTGCTCATAGGTGCGGCGCTGCTGGGCGCCATTGGCGTCGCCTTCCCACAGGTGTTCGGTATCGGCTACAAGTGGATGAACGAAGCGCTCATGGGCCACATTCCCCTGTACCTGATGCTCAGCCTGGTGCTGCTGAAGATTGTAGCCACCGCGGTTACCCTGGGCAGTGGCTTTTCGGGTGGAGTTTTCGGCCCTTCCCTGTTCATCGGTCTGATGCTGGGGGGCTCCTTCGCCAGCATCGCCAATATGCTGCTTCCCGGCACCATCGATATGCCTTCCTATGCCATGGTGGGCATGGGTGCCATGGTGGCCGCCGCCAGTCAGGCTCCCCTGACCGCTATCTTCCTGCTTTTCGAGATGACCGGAGACTTCAACATCGTGCTGCCAACCATGTTTGCCTGCATGATCAGCGTCTCCTTGATGAAGATTCTCAAACAGGATTCCATCGACATGGTTCCCCTGACCCGCAAGGGGTACCGCTTCTCCGGCGGCAAGGATGTGACCATCATGCAGCGCCTCAGCGTCAGGGATGTGGAAACCCGCAACTGCGACGCCATCCCGGAGTCGCTGCCCTTCCGGCAGATACAGATGCTGATTGCCAAGAGCGCTCAGATGGACTTTCCCGTCCTGAACCACCAGGGGCAACTGGTGGGCATCATCTCTTTCCAGGATATCCGCAAGGTTATCTTTGAAGAGGGGCTTGACGACCTGATCGTAGCCCGTGATATTGCCAGCACGGATCTGATCACCGTCCATGTGAATGACAACCTGCAGGATGCCCTGGAGAAATTCACCATCCGCGACTTCGACCATCTGCCTGTCGTTGATGACGAAGGGAAGCTCCACGGTATGATTTCGCGTCAGAAAATCCTGCAGGCCTACAACAACGAAGTCCAGCGTATCGCCCTCCAGGAGGGGTGAGGGCTTTTCAGCCATAAAGAAGGGGGAGCACCATCATGCGATGGCGCTCCCCCTTTTGCTCTGTGTACGGCATCAGATTTCCCGGCTCAGTCTTCCAGGTACTTCTCCAGGTTGTCTTCCATGACCCAGATGCCGCAAGGGCAGACACCGGCGCAGATACCGCAGCCAATACATTTTTCGTCCAGACTGCAGTACTCAAAGGTACCGTCGCCATTCTCACGGCGCACGATGGCCTGCTCGGGACAGATATCCTCACAGAAGTGACAGTCGCGACAGTAGCCACAGCTCATGCAGCGATCTGCTTCAGCGTCCGCCTCCTGCTCGCTGACGCGCTGGGGATTCATGGGGTGATAGTACTCATCCCTGACGCGATCCTGGGGAATCATGGGCGCCTTGGCAAAGGTGTCCAGGGGATGACCTGCCAGCTGCCGCAGAATATTGAGGGCGGCTTTACGTCCATCGCCGATGGCATGGGTAAAGAGGCCGGGCCTGACCGCGTCGCCGATGACGAAGACCTTCTGGTTCTCCAGGCACTGCAGGGTGTCGTTGAGCTTCACAAAGCCCTTTTCGTCACGGTAGTCGTCAGGCAGGAAGGAGAAATCGGGGCGGTCGCCCACGGCGATGATAACGGTATCTGCTTCAAGAATGCGTCCATCCTTGAGGTGTACGCCCTGTTCCGTGATTTTTTCGGTATGCACCGGCCAGAGGATTCGGGCACCCAGCCCGGTGACATGTTCGATTTCCTTGTCAAAAGCGGCCGGTTTCTGAATATCGATGGCAGTAACCTCAGTTGCTCCGCACTGGTAGGCGCCGATCACCACGTCCATGGCGGCATTGCCCGCTCCGATGACGACAACGCTGCGACCCACGGCGGGTTGCTTGCCCCGGTTGATGTCCTTGAGAAAATCCAGTCCCCTGACCAGGCGCTCATGACCCTGGAAGGGGATCACAACGGGATTATGGGCCCCCACAGCCACGACAACCGCGTCATACTGACTGACGATTTCCGCAAAGCGCTGGGCATTGACGGCACTGTTGCAGTGAATGCCAATGCCGATGGTCTGCAGACGCTGCAGTTCCGCCTCCAGGGTATCCTGATCAAGGCGCTCAGCGGGAATGACCTGGCGCAGCTTGCCACCGATGGCGCTGTCCTTCTCAAAGACATCGACCGCATAGCCCTTGCGGCGCAGATGCCAGGCAGCGGTCAGGCCACCCACGCCGCTGCCGATGACGGCTATGCGCTGTTCCTGCTCCTCCCGGGGAGGGGAAACACTGATATGGCGGCTGAGGGTGCCCAGCCCATCCACTTTGACGGGAATATCCACATGGCGGCGGTTGCATTCGTCGATACAGAGGTTGGGGCAGACCTGGCCGCACACTGACGCCGGAAAGGGGCTGTAGTCCAGAACCATTTCCAGGGCTTCCTGAACCTTGCCCTGGCGCAACAGTGCGATGCGTTTTTGGGTAGGGATATAGGTCGGGCAATTGTGTTCACAGGGTGCACTGTAGGTGGCATTGAGCCACTGGGGGCTGCGCAGGCGAAGCTCATCGCGCTCCACATAGTCAGCCACAAAGTAGTCGTCTTCATAAAGGGCGCCAAAAATCCCCCCTTCAACCCATTTCTCCTGGCGAAAGCGGGCAATGGGCATCAGGGAGCGGACAATGCGCTCCTCATAGGTTTTCGCGACAATCTTGCGCCATTGGGAAAAATCCATGAGCTGATCAAGAATCTCCGGACGCTCCAGTTTGGTGGCAAATCGCGGCAGGCCCTCCTGAAGAAAAGCCCGGTCGGAGTCATCAAGATCGAGGATCCAGACATCATCGGCAACATCAGCAACGGGCCCTCGCACATACACGGTTCCGCCCACCATGCCCACGCAGCTGCGGTGGCCCAGAACGGACTCCAGATGTTCGCAGCCGTAGCCACACACCACGCCGATACCACCGCCCATGAATTCGAAGGAGAAGGAGCCGGTGCTCTCCAGAACCCAGAACTGGGGTGCGGAGAACTTGGGATCGTGCTTCATGAGGGCACCGGAACGGGTTCCCACCCGCCCGCCAATATAAATGCTGCCAGTGGCGGCGCAATGAGCGGTGGTATCACCACTGTCGCCCCTGACGGTGATGTCGGCACCAGCATTCAGCCAGCCCACATCAGCAGGCGCGGAGCCTTCCACGACGATGGTGGTTCCGCTCATGCCCATGGAACCCAGACGCTGACCGGGATTGATGACGGTAAAGTGGATGGGGTCATCGCCCTCACACCACAGGGGTCCGCCGATATTGTATTGACCAGAAGCGTGAATTTCGAAGGAGCGCACACCCCGGCCAACTTCACGATAGATATTCTGCAGCAGCTCCTGGGTGGAGATGCGTTTGCCATCTACGATGCCGTCGATACGCGCAATGGAGGTATTCTGTGTCATGGTTCACTCCTCAGCATGAATAGGGGATGTTGAGTTTTTCAGCAACAGCGGTATCTGTGGATATGAGGGCGTCGGAACGTCCTACAGGCAGTGAGCTGTTGCCGATGGGAGCCATGAGCTTCTTGAGTTCCTGGTCAGTGGCGATGAAGTAGTTGACGATTCCCTCAGCCACGCGGTCGATATCCAGGCGTTTTTCCAGAATCGGGTTCTGGGTACAGATGCCCACCGGACACAGACCGGTATTGCACGCATTGCATTTGCCGTTATCCAGCCCCACACATCCTGCCAACTGCAGCATGAGCTTGCCGGTGAAAACACCATTGGCGCCCAGGCAGATCATTTTGAAGGCATCGGCCGCCAGATTCCAGCCCTGGCCCATGCCACCGCCGGCCCACAGGGGAATCTGCCCCTGCTTGCCCTGGTGCACCGCCGCCAGATAGCAGTCCCGCAGTTTGGATACGATGGGGTGACCGGTGTGATCCAGTGAGATATCCTGAGCCGCGCCGGTGCCGCCACTGATACCATCCAGGAAAAATCCGCCAACAATATTATAGGGATCGCGCAGCAGATTGTTGTATACCGAAACGCTGGTAGCGCTGGCCGCCACCTTGATGGCCACGGGGACGCGGAACTGGAATGCTGAATTGAAGGAGAGGAACATCTTCTGCACACTCTCTTCAATGGAGTAGAGGCCCTGGTGGTTGGGGGGGCTGAGCAGGTCGGTCTTGGGAACACCCCTGATTTCCTGAATGTGGCGGGCCACTTTCTTGGCCTGCAGCATGCCACCATCGCCGGGCTTGGCTCCCTGACCAATCTTGATGAGTACACCAGCCGGATCATCCTGCATCCTGGGCATGGCGTTGACGATGCGGTTCCAGCCGAAGTGCCCGGAAGCGATCTGCAGGATCATATAGCGCACATAGCGTGAGCGCAGCAGTCGGCCGGGAATTCCGCCCTCACCCGTACACATGCGTATGGGAATACCCGCTTCCTCGTTCAGATACGCCGTGGCAATACTCAGGGCTTCCCACATGCGGGTGGAAAGGGCACCTATGGACATGTCGCCGATGATGATGGGGTACATCCAGTTCAGGGGCGGCAGGGGTCTGGTGATATCCAGACGACCCTCCTTGATGCTCAGGGGCAGGCTCTGGGGCGGCAATACGCGACCCAGGGGCGCCAGAATATCGAAGGTGTGGCGCTGGGCGTCCAGGGAGGGGTCGGTCATCTGGGAGATGCGACCCACGGTAATTTTATCCAGGGTGCTGCCCATGGGATTGAGGTTGGAGCGGCCACCCCGTTTGTAGGCATCGGCAGTGGCACTGCGATACTTGATGGCCAGGCGATTGTCCTTGTTGAAGTATGGGGCAATGGCCTCGTTGGGGCAGACTTTTTCGCAGATCCCGCATCCGCGGCACGCTTCGTGGTGGTTGAGCACCTGACGGATGACCGGCACAGTCTGAAACAGCACCTTGGGTTTTGGGGTCAGGTGGTCGCTGATGACACGGCGGCGCTTCTCCACCCCAGCCTCGATAGCCCGAAAGGGGCAGGAGGCCAGGCACTTGCCGCACATGGTGCAGCGATCATGTTTGTAGTTTATGCGCCAGAACAGGTCATCCCTGGCAATGGCGTTGACTCTCATTGTTGCCATCGGCTCACCTCCAGGCTGTCATGGATGACAATGGTTTCACGCTCATGGGGATAGATATCCTGCCTCCAGTCACGATCGGGCAGGATCTCGTTCACACCATTGACTTCAGAGCTGATGACCACCATGTCATCGGTTTTGCCGATAACAACGGGTCGCAGTTTTTTGGAGTCACAGCACGTGAACATGGTGCCATCAGGCAGCACGCCGATGATGGTATTGGGGCCATTGATTTCCAGGTGCGACAGCGAAGAGCGGATACGCAGCAGAACATCGCGATCCTCACGCTGCTGAATCTCCTCAAAGGGCAGCGGAGTGATGGTGTGCTTGTAGTACTGCAGTGGCCATTTCAGCTCACGATGCACATAGTGGAGTGTATAGAGAAAGCACTGCGAGTCGGATTCAAAACCGATATAGCCTTTGTTCAGGCTTTTCTGCAGATGACGATTTTTTTCGTAGAAGGTATTCTCGCCATTGGCCAGTACGGTATAGCCCTGGAGAAAGAAGGGGTGCGCCGCGTAACGCACGATATCATAGTTGGTATTCTGACGGCATTGGGCGGTGATATTACGGGCAGTGAAGTCTTTAGATTCTTCCCACAGGTTAAAGTAGGTGCCTATATCAGTGGGATCGCCGATCTCTTTCAGGGTCAGGGTATCGGGCCAGAAGGAGTAGACATAGCCATCACCGGTTTTTTCCAGTTCGCGGCGCAAGGTGATGCGGGTATCCACCAGCAGGGCTTCTTTTTCCTCATCGGTGGCGTTACGCAGATGCTTGGGATAATGAAAGAGCTGAAAGACGTAGAGGGGCATGGGTTCGATATTCAAGTCATCAGAAGGGCGGATTTCCGGGTTCCACTGGCCAATGCGGCTGAATCCCAGGGAGTGCAGGATGTCTTCGGCAATTTTCATTCCCTGCTCGGTGCAGGCCATGGAGAGGATGGGATATTTCTTGTAGTTTTCAAACACCCCCCCCAGATCCTGCATAACCATGGCAAAGCCGGAGTTGTCATGCCCTTTTTGCTGGGACCGCATCAGTCGCAGTGCCCAGCTGGGGTGCAGGTAGTCTTTCGATTTAATAGCTCCAATTCGACACACAGGATTACCTCCAGGTTAGATAACAGGATAAAATCGCATAATGCCCTTGTTTGCGAGCATTATTCAACAGAAGGAGAGAATTGCGGGGTAGATGGCAGCCGATTTCAGTAGTGCATACCCGCTGCCAGCAGGTGCAACATCAGTTTTCTTCAAGAATATAGCCTTTGCCCCAGATCGTCTTGATGATAACAGGCTCTTTGGCATCGTCACCAATTTTCCGGCGCAGTTTTCGTATGGCCGCGTCCACGCTGCGAGCTGACGTCTCCTTGCTCATGGCGTTACTGCTTTGAATTATATCTTCGCGACTGAGCAGCCGATTGCGGTTTTCCAGCAGGTATTTCATGAGAATATACTCCGACGCGGTGAAGCTGACATCCTGCCCATTGACAAGGATCTGCTCGGTCTGCCGATCCATGGTCACACGCATGTCGCCGAACTTCATCTGCTCCACCAGAATCAGTTTCGGTTCCTTGCGCTGGGGCTCCGGCTGGCGAGGAACTTCCGCTTTATCATCGACAACCTGCGGCGCTGGCGCCGCTGCCGGTGATTGCGGCGCTGGCGTGTTGTTTTTTGTGTACAGCGGTGATGAAGGCTTTTTCACTTCCGCCACCTGCACCTGGGCCGCCGCTCCCTTTTTTCCTTTGCCCTTGCCCTCGCCACGCAGCTCCGAAGGAGCCGACACCGGTTTTGGGGAATTGGCTTCGGGAGCGCTCTTTTGTTTTGACTGCTTGCGGTTCTGGGGTTTCCGTTCAGCGGGTTGCTCTTCGGAACGCACGGGGGTGAGCGCCTCTGGCGCTCCGTTACGCTCCTTTACTGCTGTCTGGATGAGGGAATGGCTACCATAGCGCAATTTGCGAGACACATTTTTTACTTTCTGCACCAGGTTTGGCAGAACTTCACTCATTTTGAGGGGTCCTGTTACCACTTCATCCATTTCCGACATAAAATCGACAGATCGTGGCTGGTTTTCCAGAAGCACCACCGGTACCGGTCGAATTTCCTGGAAAAGGTTGTAGGTCTCACGTACATCGCCCGGATCAGACACCGCGACAAAGACGACCATCTGCAGATTGTCGTTGTTTTTCAGGGACTGACACGCCTCGGGAGCGGAAGAAGCTGGCAGGGCATGATAGCCATACTTGCTGAAGTACTTCACCATCATATCAAGTCGTCGCGCATCGGCACTATCAAGGATAAGGATATTGGCTGTGCTCATCTTGACACCTTTCCGTTAGTACTGCTCATCACACGGGAACATTGAATTCCCGCAGCACGTCATTGAGACTGGTCTTCTGGTCCGTTGATTCCTTGCGCTTGCCGATGATAAGGGCACAGGTCACTCCGAAATCACCAGCGGGAAAAGACTTGGTCATGCTGCCGGGAATAACGACCGAACGTGCGGGGACACGACCTTTGTAGGTAACAGGCTCAGGTCCAGTCACATCTATAATAGGAGTTGATGCCGTAATGGTGACATTTGCCCCAAGCACTGCCTCTTTTTCCACATGCACTCCTTCAACCACAATGCAGCGTGATCCCAGGAAAGCACCATCATCAATGATCACGGGCAGTGCTGACGGGGGCTCCAAAACGCCACCGAGTCCAACACCGCCGGAAAGGTGCACCCCCTTGCCCACCTGCGCGCAGCTGCCAACGGTGGCCCAGGTGTCAACCATGGAGCCTGCGGAGACATAACCACCAATATTCACATAGGAAGGCATCAGGATGGCGCCGGATTCAATATGCGCTCCATAGCGCACCGTGGCGGGAGGAACAACACGCACTCCAGCAGCCTGATAGCCTTTTTTCAGGGGCATTTTATCGTAGTACTCGAAGGGCCCTGATTCCATGACTTCCATCTGGGTCAGAGAGAAATAGAGCAGAATGGCCTGTTTGGCCCAGATATTCACTTTCCACTGGGTCTGGCCCTGCTGTGGCTCAGCCACGCGAACCATGCCACTGTCCAGCGCAGCAATGGTATCCAGCACGGCCTGAGCGTAAGCATCCTTTTTGAGCAGTTGACGATCTCCAAAGGCTTCTGTAACCAGTTTTTCCATGGACTGCAAATTCATCATTTCTCCTTTATTTCTTCAGGGTGGATCGGGACACGGCTGCACAAAGCAACCCGAGGCATAGGGGATAAAAAACGCTGATCATTCAGCAGTGAGCGTGTGCGCGGGCTGCTGGAACATGATGCGGCGTGAAATTACAGAATAGTTTTCCAGATTGAAAGCGCCTCCTGGCACTCCTCAAGGTCAGGAACCATTGCCAGGCGAATATACGCCTCGGATCCCTCACCATAAAAGCTGCCGGGACTGACGACAATCCCCTGCTCCAGCAGCAGGCGAGCATAGGACTCGCCATCGTACCCGGCTGGCACCCTTACCCAGAGAAAGAATGTTCCCGGGCCACTGGCACAGTGCAGGCCATGCTCAGCAAAAAACTGCTCAAAAAGCCTGCGGCGCTCCAGGAAGATCAACCGACGCCTTTGCACATGGGCATCATCACTCCAGGCAGCCGTCGCCGCCGCCTGAATAAACACAGGTGAAGCCACTCCCATGGAAGCCCGGAACTTGCGGTACTTGGCAATGAGGCTGCTGTCACCCGCCACAAAGCCACTGCGGTAACCGGTCATGCCACTGCGCTTAGACAGTGAGAAAAATGCCAGAACCCCCTCTGTGGCATGCTGCAGAATACTGGCTGGCGGCTCATGGGTATAGATATCGCAATAACACTCATCGGAGCAGACGATAAAATCATACTTTCGCGCATAGGCAAGAATCTCTTCAAAATAAGCTCCACTGGCCACTGCGCCCGTGGGGTTATGGGGAGAGTTTATCCAGACAATGGCAGTTTGCTGCAGAACGCTTTCAGGAAGAGTGGAAAAGTCAATTTGGAAGCCATTTTCTTCGGTCAAAACCACCGGCCAGGGCGTGCCCTGCGCAAAGAGTGTGCCACGCTCATATACCGGATATCCAGGCGTGGGATAGATAACGTGCCGCCTGCTGCTGTCGACATTGAGGAAAACCTGGGGAAAGTGAAACACGGCTTCCTTGGAACCTGCGGTCGGCAGAATCTGTTCAACGCTGAGCACAACGCCAAAACGTCGCCATAAAGAGGAAGCACAGGCATCAAGCAGAGCAGGCTCACCCATGACCGTAGGATACTGGCTTACACGAGGAATCGCGTCGCGCAGGGCATCGATAATAAACGGCTCTGTGGGAAGAGTTGGATCACCTGTACCGAAGTCAAAAATCCTGACACCCTGGCAGTGCAGTTCCTGTTTGCGTCGATTGAGCTCTTCCATTGGATAAGGCTTGAGCTGCAGAAGTTGTTGATTCAAAATTTCCTCTGAGGCGCATTTTGCTCAGCTGTTCTGATTTGAAGTCCAGTAAGCGCATTTGCAGAAGTGTGGAAGGCCGTAGCCAGATCTATATCGTCATGCCAACGATCAACATTAAGATGATGGGCGTATATCGTACGGGAGGGGAAAAAAAGAAAATGGTGCCCAGAGGCGGAATCGAACCACCGACACGAGGATTTTCAGTCCTCTGCTCTACCGACTGAGCTATCTGGGCAGCTCGGTTCAAGCGTTCGGGGGACTTTATATACAAATCAGCACGGGGGTGTCAAGGGAATAATTCCCGCCAATGTGGCTTCGCAAGCGCTCGCCATGAGCTCCGCACAAGGGACATCTATTCCAGCAGAAGTTAGCCTCAGTCAGTGCGCTTCGCCAAAAAACAGCCCCCTTGCCGAGGCAAGGGGGAAAAAGGAGATCTATGAAGAGAAGGAGAGAGATACCATGCTTGATTTGCATACTGCGTGCCAAAACGAAACCGCTGAAAAACACACCACAAAGCGCATCTGCCGCCTGCACACCCTGTTTCCACCTTGCACACCTGTGCAAAATATACCCACACGCTTTCCAGCCTGCACTTGCTTGCGCTGAACCTCGGGTATCGGCAATAAAAAAACCGCCCACACAGAACGTGTGAACGGTTGTTTCTTTCATGGTGGGCGATACTGGGATTGAACCAGTGACTTCTACCGTGTCGGGGTAGCACTCTCCCGCTGAGTTAATCGCCCTTTGCAAACAGAGGGAAGCTAGCAAAGACGAAGATCTTTGTAAAGCAAAAATATTGCTTGCCAGCTGCCCCAGAGCCAAAATGGTTCTGAATCACTGCGCCTCGGCAGCGAGGATATCACGAGCTTCGCCCATTATCTCTTCGACGATCTGGGCAACCGGCTTGATCTCTTTGATACGGTGCACATTTTTCCCGGCGAAGAAAAGGCCTTCCTCAATATTTCCATCGCGCGCCTTGATCAGGGCATCCCGTATACAGAATGTGTGACTGCAGCTTTTGAGACACTGGTTGCAGGATTTCACCGGTACCTTGCCATCGCGCAGAAAACGCTCGACAAAGGGGGTAATAATGGCCCGCCCCGGATAGCCAACCGGGCTGAGAATCGTCGTAATATCCTCTTCGCGCGCATTCAGATAGACTTTCTTATAGTTTTCATGCACGTCGCATTCATCACTGAGCACAAAGCGGGTTGCCAGCTGGACCCCATCGGCACCCTGTCGGAACATGCGGGCAACATCCTTGCCATCAGTTAGTCCACCGGCAGCGATAACGGGGATCTTCATTCCCTGTTTGATTTCAGCAAACATTTCGTCCAGGGTCAGTTCCGTACCCAGGTGACCACCGGCTTCGACACTTTCCACAACAATGGCACTGGCACCCATTTTTTCCACAAACTGCCCAATACGCAGGCTCGACACAATCGGCACCACTTCCACATCGGCTTCACGGCAGATCTGGAACAGTTGCTTGGAGATACCTGCGCCTGCAACCACCATATCCACACCACCTTTAATGGCGGCCTGCACCAGCTCAAGAAAATGGTTCGCTGCAACCATGATGTTGACCGCGACAATACCGCTGGTCAGTTTTTTTGTCTCCTGCACCATTTTATAGAGAAGCTCGGGGCTGACCCCGGTCCCGCCAAGTGTACCTATGCCGCCTGCATTACTGACAGCAGCGGCGAGCGAGGGATTCGAGACGAGAACCGACATGCCACCCTGAAGCAAGGGATAGCGTGGACGCAATTTTCCGATAACAAGTTCTGGTATTGTTTTCAATGGATATCCTTTACTGAGAAATTCACGGCATATTTCTATTTCTTTGACAGGTAAAATGCAAGGGTTTCCAGCTCAATGGTAAAATCGACGTACTTGACTTTCACATTTTCGGGAACCTTGATGCGCATAGGCGTGAAATTCAGAATTCCCTGAATTCCATTGCTGGTAAGAAGGTTCGCCACATTCTGGGCCGAGTCGGGCGGAACGGCAATAATGCCTATTTGAATTTTCTGCTTTTTAAGCGCTTCCCCCAGCTGCTCCATGCAGGTCACGGGTTGAATTTCCGGGGGCAGCCCGGTCAGTTTGTTCTCATCACGGTCATAGGCCAGCCGCACGTGGAAACCGGACTTCCGAAAACCATTATAGGAAATCAGGGCGTGACCCAGATTACCGACGCCAATCAGGGCGACATTCCAGATATTTTTCAGCCCCATGATGTGCTCAATTTCGTGCTTGAGTTCGGAGACATAGTACCCAACGCCACGCACTCCCATTTCACCGAAATACGCAAGATCCTTGCGAATCTGGGCAGAGTTGTAGCCACACAGTGTCGAGAGCTCCCCACTGGAAATGACTTCCGTTGACTTTTTTTTCCAGAGAATCAAGGACTCGAATATAGGTGGAGAGTCGTCTTATGGTGGCTTCGGGAATTTTCATTATGCTGCGGCCCTCCTGCTCTTGGTTAATGTATTCACAAATAATACAATGTTCGGGGAATTTTCAAAAGAAAAAAAGCGACAGTGTGAACACTGTCGCTGATGTTTCCCTGACCTGTACTAAAACGGCTAAATGAGAGATTAACCGAAAAATGCAGCTGAGTAAGGGTTGGCAAAGAGGAGAATAAGGGCGATAACCAGAGTATAGATCGCCAGAGACTCGATCATGGCCAGACCGATGATCATGGCAGTCATGATTTTACCGGAAGCATTGGGGTTGCGCGCAATACCCTCAGTCGCACCCTGAATAGCATTACCCATACCGATACCGGTACCCAGTGCACCAAGACCCATACCAATACCAGCGCCAATCATGATAGCCGTCAATACCATGGCGCTTCCACTTCCACCTTCACCGGCCAGGGCGGCAGAAGAGGCCATTGCTACGAAAGCAACGGTAAACAGAATTCGCTTCAGCATAAATAAAAGTCCTCCTTAAAAATAATCAATGATTTTATGATCAAAGCATAACAAACTGATTTGTCAGTGATGGGCATCTTCCATGGCACTGCCAATGTATATCATAGCCAGCAGACAGAAAACAACGGTCTGAATGACAGCTACCAGCACTCCAAGGCCCATGATAATCATGGGTATAAAAAAGGGCACCAGCATAAGCAAAACCAGCAGAACTTTTTCTTTACCCATCATGTTACCAAACAGACGAAGGCTCAGGCTGACGGGGCGGGTCAGATGCCCGACAATTTCAATGGGGAACATAAGAGGGGCCATGGCGGGAATAGGGCCCGCAAAGTGCTTGATATAATTCCACGCGCCCTGGGTTTTCACTCCATAGTAGTGGGTAAGAACAAAGACGATAATGGCAAGCGAGGCCGTGGTATTCAGACCAGCCGTGGGGGGATGGAAGCCCGGCAGCAGGCCAACAATATTCGACGTGAATATATAGAAGGCAAAACCGGCTATCAGAGGAAGGAAATAGTCACCGCGCGCACCCATACTGGAACGCACAGCTCCTTGCAGCAGTTCAATAACCGTCTCAAAAACGTTCTGAATGCCACGGGGAACTTCCGCCATTTTTCTGGTAGCAAGCCAGGAAAGCCCAAGGACAATCACCATAACCGCCCATGTATATACGACGTCCTTGCTGAGCCAAGCGGGAAAAGCTTCACTGTGCAATAAGAGATATTCCTTCATTAACCATCTCCCCTAACCGTATTTTTCTCTCTATAGAAATACAATGCAGACCATGAAAGCAAAAAAGCGACACAGAAAGAGAGGCCAGCGAGCACCCATGCAATGGAAACCACCTTGGTAACAAGAACCACAACCAGGAAAATCCCCAACAGGGCGTACCGCAACAAAAAACCCCCGATCAGGCTGGCCTTCCCTTCGGCGGCGCCACACCCCTCATCGACAAACACCTTCTGCACCTGCAGCCGGATCTGTCGAAAAAAGAAGGTAAAGGTATAGGCTCCTATACCAAAACTCAGGGCCGCCTGCGGCGAATAAAAAAGAAGCGCACCAGCTGGCAGCGCACTGAGCCACAACCAGAGTTCCGCCTGCCCCTCAAGGGTCTTTGGGAGTTTCATTCTTGTGATCATCCATTCCGCCATAGCGCTTTGCCAGCACCCACATATTGCGAACTCCCGCGGCCACTCCATAAAGGACACCCGCGATTTTCCCCCAGGGATGCCAACCAAACCACAGGTCTGCCTGATACCCCAGAAAAACACAGAGCGCGAATGCCAGTATGAAGGAAATGCCAATGGAGCTGGCCTGGGCCATTTGCCTGGCGAATGCCCCCCGACCTGAACCCTGATGGTTTTTATTCATGACAAAACCACCTTTTGAGAGCCTGTCTTCTCCTTCACAAACATACGGCTTGTACCATAGCCGCAAAAAAACTGTCAACCCCATAATAGAGCCATTGAATACCACCACAGGCCCTTTCAGAGCACACACAGCACTCTTACCCCTGCTAAATGGCCAGCTTAAGAAGATACCTGTATACAGTATACAAAATTTCCCCAGCGCAATGAAGAAAAAAACGCGATGGGTCTTGTGAATAAATTCACCGACACCTTTTTTCTCGCCTGCCACATTTTCTCCCGCATCAGACATCAAGCGTCAAGGGTCCTTCCATCGCGAAAGCTTTCCCAGAGCCTCATGGGCGAGGGCAGGGCGTATCGTCTTCAATTGGCATCAGAAATGCTCTACCAGGCTGTGAATGCATGCACATTCCCAAGCGCATGCACAGTTTCCAAGGAGGAGATAATGAGAAAGACTGTAGGACTGGCCTGTGCCCTTGTACTGCTCGCGGCAGGCATGGCATGGGCCCAAGGCACCCCTTCCAGGCACCCGGTCCCCATGAACAGCACGGACTGCATGAGCTGCCACGAGAAATCTTCACCAGCGGTGGTACAAGAATGGCAAACCAGCGCCCACGGAATGACGGGAGTCACCTGCGCCACCTGTCACGGTGACGAGGCGAATTTTCAATCCAGCCCACCTGTCCAGTCGTGCCGAGGCTGTCACCCGGCTGAGGTAGCAACCGCCCCGGAGCGTCGAAACTGCACGTCATGCCACACCACTCACAGCTACAGGGCGCACCGCACCCACTACCTGCGCTGACGCTCACCAGGAAAATCTACAAGGAGTTCCCTATGTCACTGAAACGCAGAGATTTTCTCAAGATGTCCATGGCAGCCAGCGCGGTTGCTGCTTCAGGTGTATCTTTTTCATCTTTGGCTCAGACCATGCAGGACGATGGCGTGGAAAAGTGGGTCAAGGGCGTGTGCCGATTCTGCGGCTACGGCTGCGGCGTCTATGTGGGCGTCAAAGGCGAGAAGGTTGTCTCCATCAAGGGCAACCCCGATGCCCAGACCAACTTCGGCTTCCTGTGCGTCAAGGGCTTCCTGGCCTACAAGTCCATGTACCATCCCGACCGCCTGACCCATCCCCTCATCCGTCAGAGCGATGGCAACTTCAAGCGCGCCTCCTGGAATGAGGCCCTCGACCTGATCGCCAGCAAGTTCAAATATTTCCACGAAAAGCATGGTAAGGATTCCGTGGCCTACTACGGCTCGGGCCAGTGCACCACCGAAGAGACCTACTCATTCAACAAGCTCTGGAAAGCCGGTTTCCGCAGTAACATGGTAGAAGGAAATCCCCGCCTGTGTATGGCCAGCGCCGTTGGCGGCTACATCAGTACCTATGGAGCTGATGAGCCCGCCGGAGCCTATGCCGACTTTGAAAAGTCCAAGTGCCTGTTCATTGTTGGCTCCAACATGAGCGAGTGCCATCCCGTGGGATTTCGTCGCATCATGCGCCACAAGCGCAATAACCCTGATGTGAAAATCATTGTCTGCGAGCCGCGTAAGACCTCAACAGCCAGCATTGCCGATCTGTGGCTTCCCGTTGATCCGGGCACAGACCTGGCCGTTTTCCACAGCATGGCCCACGAGATCATCAAGAACAACTGGATTGACCAGGGCTTCGTGGAGCGCCACACTCGCATTACCGATGGCAGCAAGGCCCTGACCTTAGAAGAGTATGGCAAGTTCCTGGAGCAGTTCAATCCAGAAGCGGTGGAGAAAATTACCCGCTGCCCTGCCGAAAATATCCGCCAGGCCGCCCAGTGGTTTGCCACCAGTGGTGCCTCCATGTCAGTCTGGTGCATGGGCCTGAACCAGCGCACCCGTGGCGTGTGGGCCAACAACCTGATCCACAACCTGCACCTGCTGACGGGCAATATCGGCAAGCCGGGAGCGGATCCTTTCTCCATGACCGGTCAGCCCAATGCCTGTGGTGGTGTGCGCGAAGCTGGTGCCCTTTCCCACTTGCTGCCCGGCACCAAGCCAGTGGCTAACGACGCCTGGCGTGCCCATGTGGAGAAAATGTGGAAGGTCCCCCCTGGCACTATCGATCCCAAACCCGGCTTCCCCACCATGAAGATGTTTGAAAGCCTGGGCGCAGAAAACGACCCGAACAAGCCCATTAAAGCCATGCTGGTCTGCACCACCAACCCTGCCCAGAGTCTGCCCAACCTCAACAAATACCTGAAGGGCATGGATGACGCCTTCCTGGTGGTGCTGGATATTTTCCCCACCCGCACCACCCAGTTTGCCGATGTCATCCTGCCAGCGGCCTTCCTGTACGAGAAGGGCGGCGTCTATGGTTGCTCCGAACGCCGCAGCCAGTTCACGGAGAAAGCGGTCAACCCTCCCGGAGAGGCCAGGGCCGATCTGTGGATCGTGGCCCAGCTGGCCAAACGCATGGGCCACGAGAAGCTGCTTCCCTGGAATGAGGCAGACACCATGAAAGCTGGCGAAAAGGCCTGGAATGACTATGTACAGATAACCAAGGACACTGGCCACACCCTCCTGGGCGCCACCTACCAGCGGCTGCGTGAGTCGAAAACCGGCCTGCAGTGGCCTGTACCCAGCATCGATCACCCCGGCACCTACAAGCGCTACGTCAAGGGCATGGATCCCCACATGGAGCGTTTGCAGAAAGCAGGGACCATCCCGTCTGAAGCCACCGTCTACTTTTATGAGGACGCTCGCAAGGAAGGCAAGGCCAACATCTTTGTGCGCCCCTATCAGGAGGCGGCGGAAATGCCTGATCGCGAATATCCCTTCTTCTTCACCACCGGTCGAACGGTGGAGCAGTGGCACACCGGAACCATGACCATGCGTATTCCGGAAATTGCCCGCTCCCATCCCAACGACTATCTGGAAATCCACCCCGACGATGCGCGTCGCAACCGCATTGCCATGGGCGACATGGTAAAGGTGGTCAGCCGTCGCGGCGAGGTGACCCTGCCCGCCAGGATTACCGACGGAACCATGCCCGGCGTGCTTTTTACCCATATGCACGACCAGGCAATCAGCCGTATGTGCAACTTTGTGTGCAACGACGCCGTGGACCCCGGATCAGCTGAACCCGAGTACAAAATCGCTGCCGTAAAAATTCAGCGCGTCAGCGGCCCCCAGGATGTGGCTGACGGCTACATCATCCGCGACGTGAACAGCCGGTTCATGTAACCCTTTTCCCGCCCCCCGGCTGGGGGGGGCGGGATTATCCCCGGAGGACGCAATGGTACTTTCCGCATGCATTATCAGCCTGAAAAATCCCTTTAATGAACAGATTGCACGCGCCCTCTGCCAGTCGGGACGCGTGGAGATCCACGGTGTGTCCGACGACAGGCTCCAGCTGGTAGCCATATTCGAGGCCCAGGACAGCAAGGACATCGAGCGCCTGCACGAAGAGATCAGTAAACAAGAAGGCGTTCTCGACGTGGCCCACCACGCCTTTCACTTTGAAGATGACGTGGAAGCACTCTGCAGCGCGAATCAACAGGCCATCTAATGAGTGGACTGGTTCAGTGGCTGCGCTCTGCGCTCAACGAAAACCCCTTTAAGGATGACTTCGCTGCCGATCGCATGCGCCCGCCGGGTGCCGTGGAAGAGGAGCGTTTCATGGAGCTGTGTATTCGCTGTGCCCGCTGTATCGAGGTCTGCCCCTACTCCTCCATCCAGCGCTCCAGCTACTATGATCGCCTGCAGATCGGCACTCCCTATGTGTACGCCCAGCAGCGTGGCTGCTACCTGTGCATGCTCTGCCCACCAGTCTGCCCAACGGGGGCGCTGGACCCCCACGTCATCAGGCCCCTGCAGGTGCGCATGGGAATTGCCCGCATCAACGAAAAGACCTGCCTGAACTATATCTATGAGCAGGATGAGCTGCAGGGCGTTTCCCGCGATGGCAGCGCCATGATCTGCAACGTCTGCTTCAACGTCTGTCCCCTGCGCGACACAGCCATTATCCTTAAGAATGGCCTCCTGCCTGTCATTACCGATGAATGCGTTGGCTGCGGGGCCTGCGTGGAGAAATGCCCCACCAGGCCAAAATCCATGCAGATCATCACAGAGGGCATGGTGGACGATCTGCGCAGCGGCATGTACCACCTGCGCAGCCGCCGTACCAGCCCGGACACATCCCATGGTCCAGCGGACGGCATCTACCATCGGGAAGAGTTGCTGCAACGCAAACAGGAGCTCTCACCTCAAGGGCAGAAGCCCACCTTTGAATATGACTTTCAGGTTCAGGAATCCGTCGAGGGGTGGGAATAAGACATGAGATTTCACTATCGGCCAGCACTGCCCGACTGGTCCAATATTACCACCTGGAGAAGGCTGGTGCAGTTTTCCGTGGTCTTCTTCATCTTTTTGATCCCCTTTCTGAACACCCTCAAAATCCACTTTGCCAAGGGCACCTTCTACTCACTGGATATCGGGGAGCTGGCTATGGCTGATCCCATTGCCATCTTCCAGGTCATGCTGGCATCCACCAGCATTTCAGCTGCCATGCTGGCCTCCCTGGCCATTCCTCTGCTGCTCATGGTAATCCTCGGCAGGGTCTGGTGCAGCTGGGCCTGCCCCTACTACCTCATCAGCGATGGCATTGCTGCCCTGAGAAGAAAACTGGGCCTTCCAGAGCACAACGCTTCAACCATGTGCCCATCCCGGCGCGCCAATGCATTTCGTTTTGGCTTCCTGCTGGCGGGAATGGTCTTAGTAGGAGTCGCCGGGGTACCGGTGCTGAATCTGATTCTCCCTCCGGGGATTCTTTCCTCCCAGGCACTGGTGCTGGTGAAGTTCGGCTATATAACCTTTGAAATGGCGCTGATTTTCGCCCTGATCATGATTGAACTGCTGCGGCCACGCTTCTGGTGCCGCCTTTTCTGCCCCACGGGAACCTGCCTGAGTGCCTTTAAAACCCAGCGCGGAATACACATTACTCTGGATCCGACCCAGTGCACGCAATGTGGACAGTGCCAGAGTGCCTGCCCCATGGGGCTGGACCCCCGTCGCCAGGGCCACGATCCCTTGTGTCATAACTGTGGTGAGTGCATTGATGTGTGCAGACAAAGCTCTGGCAAAAGCTGCGCCCTGTTCTTTTCCATGGGAACCCAGGGCAGACGCACAAGTTCTGGAAACTAAGGACTGAAGTTTCGCACCCCCGAAACGGCAGGTTGTCGGCGTCGACACTGATACCATATTGGAATGGCAGAAGGCGTACTTCCTGTACGTCGCAGTGACGAGCGATGCCCGGCAACGCAGCAGATGGGCCTCTTTGAGCAGCCTGCTGCCGGATCTCCAGGACAGGCGAGCAGGCGATCCGGAAAAACGGGCGTTCGGGGGCGCGTTTTTGTGTCCTTTTTGCGCGGTCAGAAAAGACAATATCCGGAGACGAAAAATGGAATACCAGATAAGTCAAGCATTCAGAATCAATACGGTTTCCGCGCGATAAACGCCGGGATAACAACACCTTAACCCAAGACAACAAGGTGCGAAAGTTGAGTAAGGAGGAGAAATATGGAGGAGTATCGAGGACAGTATACTTTAATTGGTGAAGTGGCAAAGGCACTTGCACACCCAACACGACTGTTTATCCTGGAGCTCATTGCCAGAAAAAGGGTGTGCGTACAGGATATAGTGGATATGACGTCCTATGACCAGTCAACCATTTCCCGCCACCTCGGCATCCTGGCTTCTACTGGCATTGTCACCGCTCAGAGGTGTGGTCACAGAATTTACTATCGCGTAAAGCATCCTTGCATCATGAATTTTTTCACCTGCGCGCGGGTCTTCCTTGATGAAGAGCACGCTGAAAAGCTCACCCAGCTTCGCCGTCAGAGCAAGTCAGCATAGGTGACTACGGCCAGGGCGCATCACTCGGAGCCATTGCACTCCGAAACAACCTGGGCGGCAGCATGGCTTTTGATGCCCATGGTCTGCTCCACAGGCAACACAAAGGAGATTCCCCTGCCAGGTTCGTTGATGGCCACATCTTCCTGAATGGCACTCAGCACATCCTGCACCCTGGCCCGTTCAATCAGGGTCAACACCAGCTCCTTTTCCGGTTCTATGGCAATGGAGAAGAGCTTCGCCTGCTCGTGAATTCCCGTTCCACGTCCATAAATGATTGTCCCACCCTGAGCTCCTGCCCGCTTGGTGGCATCCACGACGATTTCCGCATTGCCCTTGTTGACCACCGTCACAATAAGCTCATATCCGGTATTACTCATACATCCTCCCGCACTGCAGCTCAGCTCACACGCTTCCGTCAGGTGGGCAATGCCGATCACCTGACACACATCAATCACAAAGGCAATCCCATTTCCGGTCTTATCCAGCTCAGCCGACCGGGCAATGGCCTCCAGGGCCCCGTTCATCACTTCTTTTGAAATCAGGGTCAGGATAATCTCCTTTTCCGGCTCAATACAAAAACCCAAAAAATTCTTCTGGGCCAGACCCGTGCCCTTGCCGGGGATGGTGGTCCCACCTTCGGCACCCGCCTGTTTAGAGGCTTTGATGACCTTCTGCGACAGGCCCTTCTTGACAATAGTCACCAGGAGTTTATGGTTAATCATGCCTTGTCTCCTTGCCTTTCACTGCGACGATACAGCAGTCCCAGTGTGAGAACGGAAAGAATGGGGGCCAGGGCCACCAGGGTAATCATGCCAAAGCCATCCAGCAGGGGATCGCGCCCCTCCATCACCGTGGCCGCTCCCACGGACATGGCCATAATAAAGGTAACGGTCATGGGGCCCGTGGCTACGCCGCCAGAGTCGAAAGCCACCGCCGTAAATGTCTTGGTGGAATAGCGAATCATCAGCAGGGCCAGCAGGTAGCCGGGAATAATGATGTACCACAGGGGAATTCCCAACAGCATGCGGGCCATGGAGAGGGCGATGGAAAGCGCAACGCCAATGGAGAGGGTATAGAGCATGACCTTGCGGGGAATGTAGCCACTGGAGACCTTTTCCACCTCAATGTTGAGAATGCGCACGGCCGGCTCGGCAAAAGTGGCCACAAACCCCAGCACAAACCCGATGGGAATCAGCACCCAGTTATGCCTGAAGGCCCCCATGATGGCGCCCATATACTCTCCGGTAGGCAGAAAGCCGATGTGTACCCCCTGGAGGAACAGGGCAAGGCCGATAAAGGTCAGTATCATGCCCTTGAAGATATCCACCAGCCGACGCATGGGCAATTTCAGGAAAAAAAACTGAAAGATCATGAACAGAACCAGCAGGGGAATAAGGGCAAAGGCGACTTCGGTCAGTACGTGAGAAAATCCGGCGAAGATCTGAATATTCATGTGAAGAATACCCCCAGCAGCATCACCGCCAGGATGGGGCCAATGGATGCCAGGGCCACCAGGCCAAATCCATCGCTGGAGGCGGTTTTCCCCCGCAGTACCGATGCCACACCAACGCCCAGAGCCAGAATAAAGGGCACCGTCATGGGGCCGGTGGTAACTCCCCCGGCATCAAAGGAAATGGGGATAAAGTGGGCCGGAGTAAATGATGCCATCAGAAATACTGCTCCGTAGCCTCCGACGAGCAGATAGGTTATGGGAATATTCAGGATAATGCGCAACATGGCCAGGCCGACAAAAAAGGCTACCCCAAGGGCCACGGTATAGATCAGCAGATTCTTGCCAATCTGACCGTCCGAGACTATGTCCACCTGGATAGCCAGCACGCGTACATCAGGCTCCGCCACCGTCACCACAAACCCCAGAATAAAGCCGAAGATTATCACCAGACTGGCCTTACCGGTGCGGGGCAGGGCCGAGCCAATCATCTCCCCGACAGGCAGCAGACCCACCTGGACACCTACCAGAAAGAACATGAGCCCCAGGGTCACCATGACCAGCCCCGCCAGAAACTGCAGGAAGGTTTCCATGGGAAGCCAGATGATGGTGAACTGCATCAGGATAACCACGCAGGCAATGGGCAGCACCGCAAAAATAACTTCGTGTATGGTTTCCTTAATATCATGCATGGGGCGACCCTTCCCGTGAAAATGCCTGTTTCAGAAATGGCTCCCAGCTTAGCAGACTTGCCCCTGCTGTACAATGGCAGGGACGCAAAAAGGCCAGCCGGAGCACTCCGGCTGGCCTTTACCAATTATGAGTCAGGGGCAGACAAAGGGGATTACATCATCCCCATGCCGTCCATACCGCCCATTCCGCCCATTCCGCCAGGCATACCGGCTTCCTTCTTCTCGGGGATGTCGGAGATGCAGGCTTCAGTGGTCAGCATCAGAGCAGCGATGGAGGCCGCGTTCTGGATGGCGGTGCGTCCAACCTTCGTGGGGTCGATAATACCAGCTTCAATCATATCCACGTAGATCTCTTTGCGGGCATCGAAACCGTAGTTCAGGTTGCCTTGCTCAAGAATCTTGTTGATGATGATGGAGCCTTCAAGACCAGCATTGCTGCAGATCTGACGGATGGGCTCTTCCAGGGCGCGCACGATAATTCTGGCGCCAACTTTTTCGTCGCCCTCCAGGCCATCAAGAACCTTTTCAACAGCGGGAACGCTGCGCAGCAGGGCAACGCCGCCGCCAGGCACGATTCCTTCTTCAACGGCCGCGCGTGTTGCGTTCAGGGCATCCTCAACGCGGGCCTTTTTCTCTTTCATCTCAGTTTCCGTGGCAGCGCCCACCTGGATAACCGCTACGCCTCCTGCCAGCTTGGCAAGACGTTCCTGCAGTTTCTCCTTATCGTACTCGGAGGTCGTCTCCTCGATCTGCCTTTTGATCGTGGCAATGCGGCCTTTGATATCATCAGCTTTGCCAACGCCATCAACGATAGTGGTATTTTCTTTGTCAACCTTGGCGGACTTGGCCTGACCAAGCGTATCAAGAGTAACATTCTCCAGCTTGTGGCCAAGCTCTTCGGAGACCACTTCGCCACCGGTCAGGATCGCGATATCTTCCAGCATGGCCTTACGGCGATCACCAAAGCCAGGAGCCTTGACAGCGCACACGTTGAGCACGCCGCGCAGGCGGTTGACCACCAGGGTGGCCAATGCTTCACCGTCAATATCTTCGGCGATGATCAGCAGGGGCTTGCCGGTTTTGGCAATCTGCTCAAGCACGGGCAGAAGATCGCGCATGCTGGAGATTTTTTTGTCGTAGAGGAGGATAAAGGGATTTTCCAGTTGTGCCACCATCTTTTCGGAGTCCGTGACAAAGTAGGGGGAGAGGTAGCCGCGGTCAAACTGCATGCCTTCAACCGTCTCCAGGGTAGTTTCCATGGACTTGGCTTCCTCGATGGTAATGACACCATCCTTGCCGACTTTCTCCATGGCCTCGGCCAGGATTTCCCCAATGGTTTCATCACTGTTGGCAGAGATGGTTCCCACCTGGGCAATCTCTTTTTTGCTGTTGATTTCCTTGCTGATGTCCTTCAGGTTCTTCACCACCACGTCAACGGCGGCATCTATACCCTTTTTCAGCTCCATGGGGTTGGCACCGGCGATGACGTTCTTGATGCCTTCGCGGTAGATGGCCTGGGCCAGGATGGTGGCAGTGGTCGTTCCGTCACCAGCGATATCGGAAGTTTTCGAGGAAACTTCCTTGACCATCTGAGCACCCATGTTTTCAAAAGGGTCCTGAAGTTCAATCTCCTTGGCAACGGTCACGCCATCCTTGGTGATCAGAGGGGCGCCGAACTTCTTCTCGATAACAACATTGCGACCTTTGGGGCCGAGGGTTACCTTTACGGTATCCGCCAGGGCATCAACACCCTGAAGTATGGTCTTACGGGCTTTTTCGCCAAAAATAATCTGCTTAGCCATAAATAATCACCTCAAAATAGAATGGAGTGTACGAAGAATGTGATGGCTGATCAGCCTTCAATAACGCCCAGGATATCGTCTTCACGCATGATGATGTACTCCTGGCCGTCGATTTTCACTTCGGTGCCGGCGTACTTGCTGAAGAGCACCTTGTCACCAGCTTTTACCGTAGGAACAATGGTATTGCCATTATCAAGTGCCTTGCCGGGGCCAACTGCCATGACATTGCCTTCCATGGGCTTCTCTTTGGCCGTATCGGGAATGATGATTCCGCTGGCAGTCTTCTCTTCTGCTTCGATGCGCTTGACGATGATTCGGTCTTGCAATGGACGAATATTCATTCGTATGCCTCCTGAATGAAGATATGATAATGAGTTCCGATTATCGGCACTCAACCACGGCGAGTGCCAGCACTGATATAATAAAATCCAGGGGCAAATGCAAGGGAAAAATTGCCGACCCCACGCACCGCAACTCCCTTTAACAGGGGAGAGACATCTTCGCTGGCAAAAAACACAGGACTGCTATATGATAGAGTGTTCACAAAAAAGATTTACACAGAAGAGGTATCTGGATGACCCAGCAGGCATACGGCGCCGACAGCATCAAAGTTCTCGAAGGTCTGGAGGCCGTTCGCAAGCGTCCCGGGATGTACATCGGCTCAACGGGAATAACGGGCTTGCACCACCTGGTCTACGAAGTCGTTGACAACTCCATTGATGAAGCTCTGGCAGGACACTGCGATACCGTCGAAGTGGTAATCCACACCGATAACAGCATAACGGTAACGGATAACGGGCGGGGCATTCCCACTGAGTTCCACAAGGAGCAGAACCGCTCAGCAGCAGAGGTGGTCCTCACGGTTCTGCATGCCGGCGGAAAGTTCGACAGCTCCTCCTATAAGGTTTCCGGTGGCCTGCACGGCGTTGGTATCTCCGTCGTCAACGCCCTCTCCGAAGAACTGGAGCTGGAAATCAAGCGTGATGGAAAAATTCACCGCCAATCCTACCGTCGCGGTTTCCCCCAGCAGCCCCTTGAAGTGGTCGGCGAAACGCGCAGTACAGGCACAAAGATTCGCTTCCTTCCCGATTCTCAGATTTTCGAAACCACCGAATTCAGCTATGAAATACTTTCCAACCGATTACGGGAGCAGGCCTTCCTCAACGCCGGCGTGACCATCATCATCACCGATGAGCGCGTGGAGAAGACCAACACGTTCCTGTATGAAGGCGGACTGCGTTCGTTCGTCACCTTCCTCAACAAGAACAAGCAGACGCTGCACCCCGAACCGGTGCACGTGGCCGGCGAGAAGAACGACATCATTGTGGAAATCGCCCTGCAATACAACGATACCTACGCGGAAACCCTCTTCACTTACGCCAACAACATCAACACGGTAGACGGTGGAACGCACCTGGTGGGGTTCAAGTCGGCACTGACCCGCTGCATCAACACCTATATCAGCACCGCCAAGATAAAGGGCAGCGAAAAGATCACCCTCTCTGGCGACGACATCCGCGAAGGGCTCACAGCCGTTATCAGCGTCAAGATCCCCGACCCTCAATTTGAAGGGCAGACCAAGGGTAAACTGGGAACCACCGAGGCCAAGAGCGTGGTGGAGTCCATTTTCGGGGAAAAATTTGCCGCCTATCTTGAGGAAAACCCCGATGTGGCCAAACAGATTCTCAACAAGGCCATCAACGCAGCCCGCGCCCGCGAAGCAGCCCGCAAGGCTCGCGAACTGACCCGCCGCAAAGGCGTACTGGAAGGAAACTCTCTGCCAGGCAAGCTGGCGGACTGCTCGGAAAAAGACCCTGCCAAAAGTGAGCTCTACATAGTGGAAGGTGACTCGGCGGGCGGTTCCGCCAAACAGGGACGCGATCGCCGCAACCAGGCCATCCTCCCCCTGAAGGGAAAAATCCTGAACGTGGAAAAGGCCCGCTTCGATAAAATGCTGACTTCCGAGGAGATCAAGATTCTGATCACCGCACTGGGAACGGGCATTGGCCAGAATGACTTTGACATCAACAAAATCCGCTACCACAAGATCATCATCATGACGGACGCCGACGTCGACGGTGCCCACATCATGACCCTGCTGCTGACCTTCTTCTTCCGCCAGATGCGTGAAATCATCGAACGGGGCTACCTCTACATCGCGCAGCCACCCCTCTTTAAGATTCAGAAGGGCAAGAAGGAAATGTATGTCAAAACCGAAAAGCAGCTGCAGGACTACCTGATCGACCTTGGGCTCGACAACGTCGAACTCAAAGACGAAGAAGGCAAGACGATCACCGCCGAACAGTGCAAGGAATATATCCGCCGGATCGTGGAAGCGGAGCGCCTGCTGCACCTTTACCAGAAAAAAGGATTTGACATCTTCTTTATTAAAGAGCTGGCCAAAAACGCGGTAGCCGTGGAGACAGAGCTGCGCAACGAGCAGTCGGCCCGCGATATCGTGGAGCGCTGCGTCAGCCGCTACGGCCATCGTCCTGAACAGTTCAGCGTGGATTTCAACGAGGATACCTCGTCCTACGACATCACCTTTACCCGGGAAGAGTACAGCTACCGCACCACCATGACCATCAACAACAAAATAGCCTCCAGCGTGGAATTGCGCAAACTGCGTGACATCTACCAGTACCTGCGCCAGTCCATGGGACGCAGCCCCTTTCTGGTCAAGGATGGCGATCGCTCCGTTGAACTCGGTTCCTACCTCAAGTTCAAGAACTATGTGGTGGAACGCGGCAAGAAGGGCGTTGGTATTCAACGTTACAAAGGTCTCGGTGAAATGAACGCCGACCAGCTGTGGGACACGACCATGTGTCCCGATAACCGTTCACTCCTGCAGGTCAGCATCGATGACCTGGTGGAAGCTGACGGTGCCTTCACGATCCTCATGGGTGACAATGTTGAGCCCCGCCGCGAGTTTATCTACGATAACGCTCTGAATGTGCGCAACCTGGATATCTGACAAAGCAACGGCAAAAGTCCTCGAAAACGAAAGCCTTCACCATTTTCTGGTGAAGGCTTTTTTGGATACCCATATCACAGGTTTACCGACTTTTTCGCTTGAAAACAGACCGACCAACAGGCAGCCTGATCCATCTGCGACCTCCCCGAGAAACGCGCCTCGGTTCAGCTGCGCGCTTCGCGCACGATCTGCGTCCCGATGCCGTGATCGGTGAAAATCTCCAGCAGCACGGAGTGGAGAACGCGCCCATCAATAATGTGAACCTTGTTCACCCCGCCGTCAAGGGCGATACGGCACGCTTCCACCTTGGGAATCATGCCACCGTGAATCACGCCTTCCGCAATCATCTCGTCAATGCGCGGCAGCGTCAGAGAGGTGATCAGGTTACCATCCGCCCCCTGTACCCCCTGAATATCGGTCAGCAGAACCATTTTCGCGGCCTGCAGTTTGGCGGCGATGGCGCCGGCCACAAAATCGGCGTTGATATTGTAGGCTTTGCCGTCAGCGCCTTCACCAACCGGGGCAATCACAGGAATAAAGCCCCCGTTGCCCACGTGGTTGAGCACCTCCACATTGACGGCCTCCACCGTTCCCACCATACCGATATCGATGATTTCCGGCCGCTGATCAGCGGGCCCCGGCTTGCTCACATAGTGTTTTTTCGCGCGTATCAACTGCCCATCGCGGCCGGAAAGCCCAACGGCTTTGCCGCCGTTCTGGTGAATCAGACCCACGATCTCCTTGTTCACCTTGCCCACCAGCACCATCTCGACAATGCTCATGGTGTCTTTGTCCGTCACACGCATGCCGTTGACAAACTCCGATACCTTGCCCATGCGCTTGAGGGTTTCGCCGATCTGGGGCCCCCCTCCGTGGACAATCACCGGATTGATGCCAATGTATTTCATGAGAATCACATCAAGGGCAAAATTCTTTTTCAGCTCATCGTCCACCATGGCATGGCCGCCGTACTTGATGACGATGGTCTTGCCATAGAAGTTTTTGATATAGGGCAGGGACTCCATCAGGACAGAGGCTTTTTCAATCAGTTTTTCCATGTGCATAGGTGCTCCCGAGAAAAGTTATTGCTACGTTCGGCGTAACTATTTACGGTGTGTTGGTACTCGCCCCAGCATTCCTCCCAGAGACACTCACTTTCGTCCGAGGACCTCCGTCTCTGCCGCTCGCCATCCGGGCTCGCTCTCGGAATACTGGCGCTCCTGCTGAAAAAAAACGCAAAGTACCCGTGAATGGCTACAAACAGGCTAATAAAAAACCACTTGCGGGCACCTTGCACCGGCAGGTTTTCCAATTGACTGCTTGTCTTGGGGTATTTTCAGGAAGATGGCTAAACGTTAAACCGAAAGTAAATTATATCTCCATCCAGCACTTCGTAGTCCTTGCCTTCCAGGCGCATCTTCCCCTGCTCGGCAGCTTTCTTCACATTGCCGCAGGTGACCGCGTCGGCAAAGCTGGTAACCTCGGCACGGATAAAGCCCCGCTCGATGTCGGTGTGAATCACGGCGGCGGCCTGGGGCGCCTTGGTGTTACGGGGAACGGTCCAGGCGCGCACTTCCTTCTCTCCGGCGGTGAAGTAGGTGATCAGGCCAAGCAGCTGGTAGCCTTCGCGTATAAGGGCATTGAGACCACTTTCACTCAGGCCGATATCCTGCAGAAACTCCCTGGCCTCCTCTTCGCCCAGTTCAGAAATTTCCGCTTCAATTTTCCCGGAGAGAATCACCACGCCGGCATTTTCCTGGGCGGCGCGTTTTCTGACCATCTGCACAAAGGGGTTCTTGTCGGGGTCGAGGATATCATCCTCGGATACATTGCAGACGTAGAGCAGAGGCTTTGTGGTCATCAGCTGAAAACCTGCCAGCATGGGCTGCTCGTCATCTGCGACCTCAAATTCAAAGCCCATTTTCCCTTCATTAAGGTGCTCGTGCAGGCGCTTCACCAGCGCAAGTTCACGGGTGACCTCCTTGGCCTGTGGGCCTTTGAGCATTTTGGTCAAACGCTCCATGCGGCGTTCCAGCGACTGCATGTCAGAGAGAATCAGCTCGGTATTGATGATCTCCATGTCCCTGGCCGGATCAATGCCGCCACTGACATGGGTGATATTTTCATCCTCAAAACAACGTACCACGTGGGCAATGGCATCCACGGCGCGGATATGGGAGAGAAACTGGTTCCCCAGGCCTTCACCCTGGGAAGCGCCCTTAACGAGTCCGGCGATATCCACAAACTCCATGGTGGTGGGCACAATGCGCTGGGGATTGATCATAGCCGCAATGGTGTTCAGGCGAGGATCGGGTACACTCACCACGCCCACATTGGGATCGATGGTGCAGAAGGGGTAATTGGCACTGGCGGCTCCCGCCTTGGTGAGTGCGTTAAAGATGGTAGATTTGCCTACATTGGGCAGGCCCACTATTCCACAGGTGAAACCCATACGTTGTACTCCATATTCTTTCTCGATATTACTGGTGCTCTTCATCATCGGACGGCCAGGATTTGATGGCACGGATCAACACGAGGTTTTCGTCAAAATCCTGAAAGAGGTTCTCCTCGCGATAGTGCACGGCACAGCGCACCGGTCGACGCACAACCATTTCGATGGCTCCCCTGAGCTCCTCAAGGGATTGCTCCAGGGACTGTACGGTTTTGCGCTCATTGGAAAAGACCACAATATCAATTCCCATATCGCGCTGAAAACAGTTTACCTTGATTTCCCCCAAACGGGAAAACTCCATGTACAGGGAAAGGATATCCGAGTCAATCCCCCGCGCCTCTTTTTTGCGTTTCTGCAGGCGCATACGCAGGCGCCTGAGCTGATCGGCGGTATCCAGGGGAATCTCCACCAAAAATATCCCGTCCTGGTTCAGGATGAGATTCGCCACCTGCTCCCGCGTCAGAAACTGCAGACGCTGGCGGATAGTGTCAACGAGTCGCTCACTGTTGGCATAGCGCCCGGCCAGTAAAAGCAGTTGAAACTTCAGATCCTGCACAACCGGACGACTCCCGGTCAGCAGGTGATTTTCCATCAGCATGCCGCTGTGAACGCTCAGATGCTGAAGCTGCTCGGCGGTACTTCTGGCAACTGCGGGTTTCGCCGTCATACCAGGCGCCTGCAGGTCCCGAATCAAGCCTTCCAGTGAGAGCCGGCTCCCACGAAGCAGGCTGGCTTCTTCGGGAATCAGTTGCCCTCCGGGCAGCTGAAGGGGAAGTGAGGGAGAGACTGCCGGAAGCTGCAGGAGTGTTGCCAGAGGATGGCTGGAAAGCAGACTGGGAGTTGGCAGCGCACTGAGGGAGGGCGGCACCGCCGTGGGCAGCTGAGGAAGGATTTTCAGTGTCAGAGCTGGCTGCAGAGACTGCACCAGCACCTGATATCGGCCCGGCTGCAACGGTGTCTCAGTTCGCGCGGTAACCTCCTGTCCGCGCAGGAAAAGTGACACCTCATGGGAGCTGCGCATCCCCCGCACCAGGATATCCAGCTTCTCACCCGGACTCAGCCGGACATTGTGGGTCTGCTGCAGTGTCTCCAGCTGGCGAACAAGGGAGGGGAGAATATCCACCGCTGATCAGCCTTCTTTACCAGAATTCCCTGTGGCCTGCTGCGATTCGAGCACCCGGCACAGCAGGGTGACTTCGCTGACGGTTTTGCCGAGTTTCTTGGCGATCTCCTGTGGCGTAAAGCCCCGTTGCATATAGAAGGCCACATCTTCTTTGATATCTTCGGTTTTGGGCGTTCTTGCCGCCTGCTGCACATCATCGGATTGCTGAATAAGGGCTTCCAGCTCAGCCTTGCGCTTGTCCACAAGATCCAGAAGCTGTTTCAGTATAAATTCCTGTTTTTTGATTTCATCGGTGAGGTTGAGAGTAGATTCATCGGCTTTGATCAGAAGCGCCTCCAGGGAGTCATGAAGGCTTTCAAGCTCATAGAGCGAATAGTGCCCCATGGACTGGCGCATTTTCCCGAAGGCCCAGAGCAGGTAAAGCACCACCACAAAGAAAAAGCACAGCGCCAGAATCATCACAGACAGGAATACAGGGCTGTGAAACATTACTGCTTCCTTTTGGACTTCAGAATTTCCCGCTGGCGCTCAAAGACATACTTGATAAGCTCTTCGCGGTCATCCTCACTGATATAGGTAAAGAGGATTCCCGTCGCTCCCCCGGAGAAGGGAACGCCTTTGCCAATGGCGTAGAACTCGTGGTAGGGGTAGATGGGAATTTTGATCTGAAGAAGATAGGCGCTGCCAACTTCACCTTTTTCGCCAATCAGAAACCCTCCACCCACACGGCTGGTGTGAAAAAAATCCTTGATCACCAGTTTTTCCGAAGAATGGGACTCCAAAAGGTTCAGGATACGGTCGAGCTTATAATTTATATCGCCAATGAATTTCATCAGCGACTGGGGAATATCATCATTGGCATCAAGGTATTTTGGCATGTTGGGCTGAGGTGTCCGATAGCTGCGCATTTCCGGGCGGGTGGCATAGTACTCCTGCTCAGAAAGTGGCTTGTAGTGAACCTTGATGCGATCTTCTATGGAAGTATATTCATGGCGGGTCGCTTCGCCCACGAGTCGTATTCCATAGACTTCGTCACGCAGCTTGCCGGCGATCCGCCCCTCCTGGGTCACGAGAACCTCACCGTCTATGACATTCACCGTCACCGGATAGTCTTCACTGCTGGAGATATTCCCGTAGTCCATGGCAATCTGTGTATTCAGGCGCACCAGAACCACGGATTCGCTGACCTTATCTACCGTGGCAGAGCACCAGAGTTCAAGACCCTGAACCGTGCGCAGTGCCAGCTCAATTTGCGTTCCGGGTGACAGCATAACTCACTCCCTCATTTTCAGGCCAGGAAATCAATATGTCCATCGCGGCCTCGATTTTCTTCGGATATAGTACCACTGTCAGGCTGATTTTGCCCTTTATTCTTCTGCCTGGGATTGCGTTCATCTTTTTCACGGGCATCGCGATCACCGGGACCGGCTTTTTCCGTTTCCTCCAGCTCCTTGACCGTCTGCATCCGCTCTTTCTCGTTCTCCTGAACCTTTTCGGCAATGATTTTTTCTATCACGAAGCGCTGGCGGTTCTCCATCTGGTCATGCAGACGCTCAGCTACATTGATTTTGGCAAGTATCTGCATGTGATTTATGGGGCCGATATTGAGGGACATCGTTCACCTCCGCCAGCGCGCCTCCACCTGAGTGATGGCTCTGCTACTTCTTCATATAGACGATCCCTTCACCGAAATTATTCATGCGAAAGGCGTCACTGATGCCAAAAAGTGTCTCAGAATGGCCAATATAGAGATACCCTTGTGGCTGCAAGGCATTTGCCAGGTTCTCAATCACCTTGCGTTTAGACTCCTTGTCAAAATAGATCAGGACATTACGACAAAACACAATATCCATATTCCGGTAACGACCGGTATCCGCCGGCAACAGCAGATTGCCCCGGTCAATTTTCACTGGCAGGCGCACATCCGCGTTCACGGTAAACTCCGCATCCTGCTCGCGAAAATATTTCATGTACTGAGGTTCGGTACTGCGGAAGGAAATCTTGCGGTATTTCGCAGCCTTTGCCTTGGCAACAGCATCCTGACTGAGATCCGTGCCATAGATCTCCACGCGGTACCCCGCGGGCAGCACTCCACTGTCTTTAAGCAGGATGCTGATGCTGTAGGGTTCTTCGCCCGTAGAGCAGGCCGCCGACCAGATACGCAGCACACGATCACTTTTGGACTTCACAAGCTCAGGAATCGCCACACTGATCATATGCTTGAGCTGACCAAGCTCACGGAAAAAATAGGTCTCGTTAATGGTCAGCAGATTCATGATCTCAACTAATTCTTCGTCTTTTTTCCGATCATACTTGAGGAAGTAGTAGTAGTCCTTAAATGACGTAAAATTCAGTTGCTTGAGTCTACGCGAAAGGCGATTTTCTATGATGTACTTTTTGTGCTCCTGGAAGTAGATGCCACAGTACTCGTAGACCATATCCCGAATCAGCTTGTATTCTTCATCGGTGAGTTTGATGACCTGTGCCGTCAGTATGCTCATGGCTGACTCCTGCGCGCAAGATGAGTCAGTGCTTTCGCAATCTGATTACGCACAATGTCTTCAGACTCATTGGCCAGGCAGAGCTTCAGATCCTCCTCCATGTCGCGCAACTGGTGGAGCGTGATGATTTCCAGCGCCGCATAACGGACAGTCCAGTTGATATCCTTGAGCGCCTTGCGCAAAATAGCAGGCAGATCCTGATGAAAAACCTTCCCAAGACACATGAGTGCTTCTTTGCGAAGATCTTCATTGCGTGAACGGAATGCATCCAGATACACTTCACTGGCTTCAACTGCGGTCAACTCGCGCAGAGCGTACAGAACAGCGATTTTAATGTTTTCGTGGGAAGTGGTCTTGTAGGCATGCATAAGCGGAGCAATGGCGTGCTTATCACCGATCTGACCCAGTGCTTTGGCCGCGAAGTAGGCGACCCACATGTTTTCGTCGAAAAGACTTTTCCCAAGTGGCTCAATGGAATCTGGCGACTTAATGCGGCCAAGGCTTGAGGCTGCCGCTTCCCGCACACGCATGTCGTTGTCACCCAAGGCTTCTATGAGCACCGTTACCGAGGGGTGGCTGCGCATCCAGCCCAGAGCCTGGACAGCGCACACGCGAACCCAGGGGTCAGCATCACCCACAAGACTCTCCAGAGACTTGTGAACACGTTTATCGGAAATCATTCCCAAAGCCTGGGCGGCGACTCCACGCACCCGCGGATTTTCATGGAAAAGTTTTCCGGTAAGCTGCTCGCGAACTTCATCGGAGCCGAATATACTCAGGCTGGCAGCGGCAGCTTCAGCAACTTCGGAAAAGTTATCTTCCAAGGCGCTGATCAACGCTGGCACCGTTTGATCATCCAGCAAAAACCCAAGTGCATAGGCAGCTGCCTGACGCACGAAAGAAGACTCATCGTGAAGCAAAATGTCACTGAAACGACTTGCCATGTAGGAATCATCCAGCTTCCCCAACACGGTAATGGCACCAGAGCGAATCAGCTCGTTTTCCGAATGAATCGCATTGCGCATTGGCAGTACCGCTGCGTCATCCATCTCCACCAGTTTGTCGATTGCCAGGTCGCGCTTCTCATCATCCTGCAAAAGCTCAACGTACTGCTCAATACCAAGGCCTTCGAGTTCATCTTCGATGGCAAAAAACTCATCAAGCCGTGCGTGAAAGAAAAAATCGCGGATTTCCCGGGAAAGACCCGTCAGTCGCACCATGTATTTACGGGCTCTGGTCTGCTTGTAGATTTCAATCAGTGCCGAAATACCCGAACTGTTAATATAGTTTGACTGGGAAAAATCCATGATGAGCAAATCAATTGTCCCCAGCTCCTCTATCGCCGCCAGCAGACCCTTGGCGTTTTCACCTAGAAAAGCGTCCTTGATAAGAACAGTGGCCGTATTGCCCGAACGCTCAATGGAAAACTCCATAACACCCCCCTCGTATCGTTGTATCGCAACTGATCATGCGTGGCGCCGACAAAGCGCTGAGCCGGATATGTCACCAATAATCGCGAGCTTTTCAGTAAGAAGCCAGGGCCTGGGATTCCGTGTCAAAAATCGCGAAAACTCTGGTGAGATTCGTAAACTCAAACATCTCCCGTATGTCCTCGGGAAGGTTGCTGATTTTCAGCTTATGCCCCGACTTGTTACAGTACTTGACAATATCAATCAGCTCACGGAGCCCAGCACTGTTCATGTAGGTGACATCCTGAAAGTTCAGCAAAGCGCTGGGTGCTACTGACCCCAGGTCTGTCTTGATCTGGCTGCTCAAGGCTTTTCCGGCCTTGGCCTCAATTTCACCGGCGAGTTGATAGACGAGAACGCCGTTTTTCACTGTTTTGTTCATTACCTACTCCTTGGGATACTCATGTTTCATTTATTTTGACGACAACCAGAGTCATATCATCCCCGAGAGGGACACCATCCACGAACTCCATAACAGATTGCCGCAAAATTTCAACGATTTGTGCAGCACTGCTGCCGTGATTTTCCTGCAGAATTCTCTCAACCGGGTCATAGCCGTACTGCTCCTTGCGAATATTCATGGCCTCCACAAGTCCATCGGTGTAGAGCAGCAGAATATCGCCAGGAGCAAATGAAATCGTATCCTCTTCGTACCCACCGATATCAAAAGCCCCCAGAAAAAAGCCCTTACTGGTATAACGGATAATATCTCCAGTGGAAGCACAATACTGCAACAGCGGGTTGTGCCCAGCTGAGGAGTAACGCGCCGGAGCAACGTCCGCCGACAGAATCATATAAAACATCGTAACAAAGTCATTGGTGTAGATATTCTCGCAGAGCATGCTGTTCACTTTATCAAGAGTGGCTGCCGGGCTCGACTCACCATAGGAAAGCGCTCGCTGAACCACCCTCGTCATTGCCATGATAACCGCGGCAGGCAAACCATGACCACTGACATCGGCAACCAGAACGCCCAGCTCACCATTACTGAGCTCAATGAAATCATAGTAATCACCGCCTACCTTGTCGGCAGGAGTATAGAACGAGGCTATATCGTACAGGGAGTTACTGGGCAACGCCTTTGGCAGCAGACTCTGCTGGAGCTCCTCAACCTGGCGCATCTCTTCATCAATATGGGCCTGGGCAACCTCCAGCTGCTCATAGGTTTCCTTGAGCTTGGTGAACATCTGGGTGATTTCATTATTGGCATCTTCAAGGTGACGATTCGCAATAAACAGCTGCTCCTGCTGCCCCTTAATCATCGTCAGCAGGCGCTTTTCACGGGTGGTATCCCTGACCGTTTCAATGAGAAAATTATCGGCAGTGGAAAAATAGACAGTCAGGTTCTTCTCGTCGCCACTTTCGCGATCGATGACCTGGCGGGCAGAAACCATTTTCCCGGAAAAGCTGTCAAACATCGGGCAGTCATCACAGGGCGAGTTGCGCTGATACACCCGGTAGCAGGGAACGCCATCAAATCCGGATTCCATCTGAGTGACATCAAGCAGCGTCTGGTTGTGCATCTCCACATTGTACGAGCGATCAACCACCATGATGCCATCCTTGACCCCATTGAGAATACTGGAGAGGAAGGTTTTTTTCTTTTCCAGCTCCTGCCGACGAAGCTTCAGGACCACATTCTTGGCCTTCATTTCCTTGGCCTGCGAAGTAATTGTGGAAATAAGACTCTTTTCCTGGGTCTGATCCAGCACGCTCAAAAGGAAGTAGTTCTGGTCAAGAGGACTGTATTTGCAAAGCAGGTTACGTTGAAATGAACGGTGATCCGTGTAGTCGATATGCCGGATCTGCGGCGTCATGGTCTGATACATGCTGTCGATGGGGCAGTCCGCGCAGGCGGTAAGCTTGTTAAAGAGGATATAGTGACAGTTTTTTCCAATATAGTCCTTGGATTTCAGGTCAAAAATCCTGATCGCCTTGCGATTGGCATAGACAATTTTATAGCCAGCCTTCTGTACAATAAAGATTCCTTCATCAATCATATCAAATGTTTGTTGAAAGAGGTCAAGCCAGCTTTGCCCATCCATACCACACACCCTGTGAAAAATTCATTGCCTCAGAAAAGGTTTCATGAACACGTTGATACAATTATAAAATATAACAGAGAAACGACATAAGACAAAATCAAATTCCCGATCACCGGACAAAAAAAAAGAGCAGATCCTGCTCTTTAAAGATATTACAATATAAGTCTGTCTATCAGGCGTAGACATCAACACTTGTGGAACTCACCCGGGCTACCGGAAGCTCATCCAGCATCTTCACCATTGCCTGACCGGAATCTTTCATGGTGTCAAGGGAGAGCTTGGCAACTCGCATCTGATAGTCATATTGAATGCGGCCCTGCTGATATTGCGATGCCGCAGCTGCAAAACCTTCTATCATAATAGCCTCCTTGCTATCCGAACACCTACAGAAGTTTACTCAGGCTGCTGCCGGAGGCATCCCTGTAGGCGTCAAGGGCCTGCCTGCCATTGGATACGATATCCTTAATGGTATTTTCCAGCAGGCTTTTGGCGATATCCACATCACGAATAGTAGACATTCCCGCCAAGCGGTTTTCAACAGCAATTTCGTCTTTAATGGCTGCTCCCTGCCTGCTTCCTGCCGCAGAATCGTCAGTTTTCTTTGCGGTAGCCCGGTCATCATCAGGAAGCCTGACAACTGACTTCCGCAGACCGCCGCCACCAAGTCCTTCGACGTTCATGGCATTCCTCCTTGAAATGTTTCACTGGTCACAGTGAGATATTCAGTTTTTTATGACCGCCCTCCCCTGCGTCAGGGGCGTCGGCCCTGGTGGTCTTGTCGCTTTTTTCGGGCTTCGAGAGCTCGCCAGCCTGGCCGTGAACAATCTGATTCCAGGCCCCCCGCAAATCAGCAAGCATCGAGATGACTTCCTCGACCTTTTGCTGATCCTTGTCCTTGTTGGCCTGAATCAGGTGCCACAACATAAACTCATAGAGCCTCAGCAGGTTATCGGCAACCTCTCCGGCATCCATATTCAGGGTGTTCATCAATTCGGCCAGAATATTCTCTGCCCGCATGATGTTTTCATGTGCGCCATTGATGTCTTTCTTCTCAATATACACACATGCCTGCTTCAGGAAACGAATGGCGCCATCATACATGAGGATGATCAGCTTTCCCTGGGAAGCTCCCTGGATTTCGTTCTGCTTATAGGCGCTGTAAGGATCTCGTGCAGACATGACATACCTCATTCCATATTACATCTTTTTTCTGATTATTCAAGGGGTTCCTTCACTCCGTCAGCAAAAACAAAAAAATTATGACTGACCAGGTGACACAATGCTTGCTATGGCAGCGCTCTGTGACTGCATATCGGAGATACGGCTCTCCAGTGAGGCAAACTGCCGCTTCAACGCATTCTCATAGGCCTGCAGGCTGCGCTGTTCACTGGCAATGGAGCGATTAATTCGATCCAGCTCGTTGTCGATAAAGCCCCCCGTGCGGGTTTTGTTGTGAATCATGCCGCCTGCAAATACGTACTCCGAAACGACCTCATTGAGACGCCGCGCGATACCAATGGGATTGCCTTCACTGTCCTCCTGGGCAAAGAGATTGTACACAGCCTCCTCGTCGTTTTCGAGCGCACTCATAAATCTGGTATTCTCCTTGAGAGCAGCCTTGATTTCATCTTTGTCAGTGGAATCCATCAACAACATGCCCTTCTGCAGTAGCGCGTAGTCATCCTTCCCTGCAATTTCAATACCGATATCACCCAGGCTGCGGATGGAAGAACCCGCCTCACCATAAAAATCCGTCATAATACGCCGCAATGTGGCCGAAATTGAGCGCGACTCACTGCTCTTGCGAATGTATTCCTGCTTATTGTAGAGCTCGAAATTCTCCATATAGCGATCTTGCTCGGCAAATGTCATGCTCTGCATTTTCTCGTTGGAAAGGGGCTGCAGGTAGGATTTCTGCTCATCGGTCAAGCGGGATGGAGTTATCCGCTCCATGAGCGTATTGTAATTCGCGATAAAGGTCGCAATGCGGTCAAGGGCGGTGTCCGTTTCCCCGGTAACGTTCAGCGTCACGGCACCCTGGGTCGGGCCTTTAATATTGAGATTCACCCCGCCAGGCATGCCCTTGATATCGTTCACGGTTTTCGTGTAGAGCACCCCATCATAACGAATAAGGGCGTCCTGCCCCCTCTCTCCCTGATAGGTAACCATGGGATAGCCATTAGCCAGGGATACTGCAGGATCATGCTCTATCACGTTCATCTGACGCAAAAAGTTGCTGGTGTCATTCTCAGAGCCAAAGACAATATAGTTCTGGTTGGAATGCCCGTCGCGCAGCTTGCTCGTAATGTGGAAGCTGTCGGAAGCCGTGTCATAGGAGGCTATGACATTAGCTCCGGAATTATTGATTTTATCAATAATGGAATTCAGACTATCCTTGGCCGAGTCCACATAGATACTGACACCGTTGACGGTGAAAATACCGGTGCGAATCCCCAGGCCAGTGGGCACAAGGGTCGGATCAGCTGCCGGATTCATGGCGCCCGCCTTCTGGGTGGCCCCGGCGGGAACTGTCAGGCCCGCCATGCTGAGGAACGTGGATGTATCCCCGGTATCCCCGACCTTGATCGTCCCCTGGCCAGGCTCGTTGGCGGTAAGGTAGAAACGCTGCCCGTCAAAGGAGGCCGTAACGCCGGCCCCCGAGCTGTTGATGGCTGCCAGCATCTCGTTTACGGTGGGATCGGGGTTGGGGTCAGGGTTGGGGTTGACGTTGCCCTCGGCATCTTTTTTCGTGGTGTTGAGGAGGATATTGATCTTCACCCCGTTAATGGTGAAGTACCCTTCGGCAGCATCGCTGCCAAAGCCGCTCAGGCCAGCTTCGGAAAGCTTTTGTGCCGTATCGATGGCGCCAACGGCGCTCCCCGTCACCCGTGAATGGGAGTCCTCGCCCAGACGCAACTCAGTACCGGTGATAATGCGCATGGAACCTTCCTGCAGCGTGGTACCGCTCGCAAGCTGGAAGTTCATGGCACCATCCATGATGCTGTTAAAGGAAGGGGGTGGGCCCTCAGTGTAGGATTCTCCCATCTGGGTCCGCAGGGTGGCAAAGGCAGCATCCACATCCGCCGCGTCGGCATAGGCCACCGCTGTGCTCTTGGTTATATGATTCATCGTATTCTTCTGTGTTGTATCAAGACCCAGAGCGCTCAACGCCGAACCACCGACAATATCCAGGGACTCACTGGTGGAGAGTGCCGTATTGTAGATCACCAGGCCACTGCGCGCATCCCCGCTGCGCCCCCAGTAACCGGAGTCACCCACGGCAACATAGCGCTGATCAATAGTGCCGTTGGCCACATTGAGCGCGTCGTTGATCTTGGTGTCAAGCACATTGGATACCGTCGCCAGGGTGGTTCCGGCACTGAAACCATCTTCCATGGTCACGGTCACCGTGGTTCCATTGACATTCAGCTCCAGGGTGCTGCCGGCTGTGATTTCGTTGGCTATGGTGCCATGGGTTCCCGCTGCTGTCGCAGAAATGCCCGTGCCCATAATAGCCTGCATGGTGGGCTTATTGTCGAGGGCAATGCGATTGGTGGCAATAACATAGCCTTCATCGGTCCCGGTGCGTTCAATGAGAATATCATGCTTGCCGCTGAGCATCCCTTCATAGTAGGAGGAGATCGCACTGATATTCGTTGTATTCTTGACCACCGCTTCGGAAATCGCCGAGCGCGTGTAGTAGCTGCTGGCCGATGCACCCTTGGCCGCTTGGATCACCTCCACGGTATGGGAAGTCTTGGCGGCATTCCATTCAGCAGTGCCGCTCACCAGCGCCTCGTTGCTAGAAGAAACTTCACGGTTATAATAAGTACTGCGCAGATTCATATCCAGCAGCTGGTTGCGCAGGGTCATCATGTCATTATTGACATCCATGAAGGCGTTTTTCTTGATCTGGACCAACTCACGGTTATCCAGCAGCCGATTCATGGTCTGCCCGCGAACTTCCAGCATTTTATCCATCAACTCGCCCATGGGGAGCCCTGACAAGCCCTGAAAATTAACGCCTCCCATGACAGCCTCCTGTGTGTTCAGATGAACGTATGAATATCCTCTTCCTTGTTCTTATCGGCAGAATCCCAGAGGAGTTTACTAAAAATTTTCCCTGGCGAAAAATTTTTGCGCGCAGAATAAAAAAAGGCAGGACGCATGCGTCCTGCCTTCTGCTTTACATCGTTTCTATTCAGATGCCGATTCCGCTCCACCTTCGCCGACTTCCTTCATGCTCAGTCCGATGCGGCGATCTTCCTTGCTCATCTTGATCACGGCAGCTTCAATCTGCTGACCGACAGAAAGCACATCGGAGGGCCGCTCAATGCGATCATGGGAAATCTCAGACACATGCAGCAACCCTTCGACGCCATCTTCCAGCTTCACGAAAGCGCCAAAATCGGTCAGGTTCACCACGGTACCACTGACCCTGCTCCCAATGGGAAACTGCTTTTCAACAACATCCCAGGGATTCTCTTCCAATTGCTTCAGACCAAGGCTCAGCCGCTCTTTCTCACGGTCAAAGGCCAGCACCTTGGCTTCCACTTCATCGCCGACTTTGACGATTTCGCTGGGATGGTTGCTGCGGGACCAGGACATATCGGAGATGTGGATCAGACCATCAACACCTTCATCAAGGCCGAGGAAAGCACCGAACTCCGTGATGTTCTTGATCTTGCCCTTTACCACGGTACCCACCGGATATCTTTCACCCACGACATCCCATGGATTGGGACGTACCGCCCTGAGGCTCAGGGAGAGGCGACGATTCTCGGAATCAATATCCAGTATGCGGACCTCTACTTCATCACCGATCTTCAATACCTGGGAAGGTGAGCGAACGCGACTCGTCCAGCTCATCTCGCTGATATGGATCAGGCCCTCGATCCCTGGCTCAATCTCCACGAAGGCTCCGTAATCCACAAAGCTGACCACTTTGCCCTTGACGACCGTTCCGCATTCACAGCGCTCGGCAATGTTATTCCAGGGGTCATCGGATTTCTGCTTATACCCGAGGGATACCCGCTCATTCTGAGGATTGAAGTCCAGCACAACCACTTCCACCTCATCGCCCTCGCTGAATACCGCAGACGGGTGAGAGACACGGCCCCAGGAGATATCCGTGATATGCAGAAGCCCGTCAAAACCACCCAGATCAATGAAGACCCCGTATTCCGTAATATTCTTGACCCGCCCAGTCAGCAGGCTTCCAGGCACCAGCTTTTCGATAAGCTGCTGCTTGGCCTTGTTTTTCTCTTCTTCCAGAGGGGCTCGGCGTGAAACCACCACATTGTGACGCTTCGGAGAGACATTAATCACCTTGAACTGGCCTGTCAGCCCAACATAGGTTCTCATCTCCTCGGGATTGTCGCGAACCTGGCGCAGATCCACCTGGGAGAGCGGCAAAAAGGCACGCACACCATTAATATTCACGGTAAAGCCGCGATTCACGACATCAACTATAGTTCCCTCAAAGAGTCTGCCCTCTTCAAAACCGGCAACAATGTCGTCCCAGCCACGACGCTGGTCAGCTTTCTGTTTACTGGCGCGGATAAAACCACTGTCCTCACGTCGACCCGTATTAAAAACCTCAAAGGTATCACCCGTTTTCAGGCGCTCGAACTCTTCATCAGTGAACTCGGAGCGCTGGACAACGCCCTCGACTTTTTCATTGATATCCAGCAGAATCTCTGAATCATTTTTCTGCACAACCGTGGCCTGAACAATGCGTCCTGACTCTTCCCGTTGACGCATATCTTCTTCAAGCATGGCAGCAAAGTCTTCTGAAGATTCATCCGGCAGCCTGTAATCGTTTTCCATCATACCCTCTACTCCTTGTTTCTTACTGCATACATACAAAAAATCTATGCAAAAGGGAATACCTTTTAGGTCTTCCCGCTATTTTCCCTGGAAATTCTTTGCAGGACTTCTATGACTTCACTGATCAGATAGTCCGGCGTACTGGCACCGGCCGTGATACCAACCCGCTGTTTGCCCCGGAACCACTCAGTTTGCAGCTCAGCCGCCGTTTCAATATGATAGGTATCCGGCTGAATCCCGATGCAGATTTCCGCCAGCCTGTTTGTATTTCCGGACTTGCGCCCACCAATGACCAGCACGACATCGGAACCGCTGGCAATTTCCACCGCTTCCTTCTGGCGGACATCTGTCGCATCGCAGATGGTGTTAAAGATGCGCACCTCGCTGTTGCGCTTTGCCAGCAAAGCGCTGACAACCTGCTGCAACTTTTCCTGAGACTGGGTCGTCTGCGCGACAACACCCGTTTTCCGTGCCAGTTTGATACTCTCCAGATCTGATGGGTGTTCCACCACCACTCCATGCTCACCGGCATACGCCTTGATGGCCACCACCTCGGGGTGATCAGGTTCACCCACAATGAGAACCTGGTACTCCTGGGCCACGAGATCGGTAACTATGCTGTGGATTCTCTTCACGTAAGGGCAGGTGGCGTCCTCCACGGCAACCCCCATGGCAAGAGCCCGGTCGTATACCTGGGGGCCAACTCCATGGGAGCGGATGATAACAGCACTCTCTGAAGGGTTGGCAACCTCGTCGAGATCGCTGACTTCCCTGACCCCCAGGGAATCCAGTTTTTCAACAACCTGAGGATTGTGAATAATCGGGCCAAGCGTGTATATGGAGCCATCATGCCGCTCACCCTTTTCAAACGCCAGCTGGATCGCGCGCTTGACGCCGAAACAGAAACCTCCGTATTTCCCCAGTACGATTTCCATGGTTACCCCCCTGTCTCCACCGCAGACTGCTCCCGCAAGAGAGCATCCACGTAATCGCAGAGTGTTCTGAACACCATGTCGGCATCCATAGACGACGTATCCACCTCAATGGCCTCGGCAACTTTTACCAGCGGGGAATGCTCACGGTTCATATCTTCGTGGTCGCGCTGATGAATCTCCTGCAGAACCTTTTCGAAGGGCAGGGACTCTCCTTTGGCCTCCAGTTCCTCCATGCGTCGCTGCGCCCGCACTCCTGGTGAAGCCTCAAGATAGATTTTCAGCTCCGCATCGGGAATGACCACAGACGCGATATCTCTGCCATCCATCACAACGCTCTGCTGCCTGGCCATTGCCTGCTGCTGGGCCACCAGCGCCCGACGCACCACGGGCAGCTTTGCCACCCGTGAGGTCAGCAGGGAGTTACGGGAAGTGCGAATGGCAGCGGACACATCACTTCCGTTCAGAAACACCCTCTGGTCATCATCGGCCCAGGCGAAGGAGACGTGAATATCGTCCATTACACGTGCACACTGATCATCATCAATGGATTCCGGAACAATGTCATTGCGGTCGAAATACAGAGCCGTGGCCCGGTACATGGCTCCAGTATCCACATAGGTAAAGCCGTACTGCTTTGCCAGCCGCTTGCCCATGGTGCTCTTGCCCGAGCCACCTGGACCATCAAGGGCAATGCGAATCTTCACTGATCCCCTCCCCGCTGCAGCTGAGCCAGAAACTTCTGGAAGTTGGGGAATGAGACTGAAACACACTCCATGCCATCCACGATGATATTTCTCTGCAGGAGGCTGAATAAATACGCGCTCATACCGATGCGATGATCTCCGTAGGAGTCGAGAGTCACCCCAGAGGGCAGCTGAAAATCAGGGTTCCCGGTAACCGCAAAACCATCCTCGTACTCTTCAACCTCAACCCCCAGGGCCTTCAGATTCGCCAGGGTCGTGACAATGCGATCCGTCTCCTTGACCCGCAGCTCCTTGGCATCCTTGACGATACTTTTGCCTCTGGCAAAGCACATGGCCACAGCCAGCGCCGGAATTTCATCGATAAGCCGGGGAACCATCTCCCCGAAAATATGGGCCGCCTCAAGGGGCGCATGGGTAATGACGATATCACATACCGGCTCCCCACACACCAGACGCTGATTCTCCAGCCTGATGTCAGCCCCCATCTGCTGCAATATGTCCAGCACTCCGGTGCGCGTCGGATTAATGCCCACGTTGGACAGGGTCACCTGGCTGCCCGGCACAACAGACGCGGCCACCAGGAAAAACGCCGCCGAGCTGATATCGCCGGGAACTTCCATATTCCGCGGTTCAAAGCGCTGCCCACCTGTAACAGAAACGGTTTTGCCTTCTACCTTCACGCCAACACCGTAGAACGGAAGCATACGTTCGGTGTGATCGCGGGAGATCTCCGGCTCGCTGACAACCGTGGTACCCCTGGCAAAAATTCCCGCCAGCACAAGAGCGCTTTTCACCTGGGCTGAAGCCACTGGCGAATGATAGGTGATGCCCTGCAGGTCACCACCACGCACGCTGGCCGGCAGCAAACGCCCACCATCACGGCCATCGATGCGGGCCCCCATCTGCCGTAACGGGTCGATGACACGCATCATCGGACGCTTCCGCAGGTACTGGTCACCGGTAATAACGCTGAAGAGGGGGAGCCCTGAAAGAATGCCGAGCATCAGCCTGGTCGTCGTGCCGCTGTTGCCGAAGTCCAGCACATCCTCAGCTTCCCGCAGACCATCCACGCCGGGAGAGTTGATAATAATGGCATTATGCACCAGCTGCACATCCACGCCCATAGCCTGAAATGCCTTGCAGGTACTGATATTGTCATCACCCATCAGGG